>JAAYUK010000213.1 GCA_012517735.1 Nitrospiraceae bacterium | reverse complement strand
TCAATACAAAACCGATCGGTCTGTTCTATGCGGAAGGGCCGAAGGAGAGTCTCTCCACCATATCAACCGGCCAGCTGAAGTATCTGACCATTCTTCGCGATACAACCGTCCTCGCGATCAAGCAGCGCCAGGGCTAGCCACTATGGATATCAGTCAGCAGCTTGCCTTTGCCGTCAAGGAAGAGATCATCAGAAATGTGCTCAAGAGCCATCAACGGATTCTGGTGCTCGGTTTCAGCGGAACGGGGAAAACAACCTGTACACTGCGCGCCGTTCACGGTATCGGTACGCCCTGCTACTTCTCGCCGGAGCAGGCGAGCCGGCACAAAGCCGATACCCTCCTTCCCGAAATCGTTTTGCTGACCGCACTGCCCGGAATTCCTCCTTCCGGGGCTTCTCAACCGATACTGATTATCGACGACCTGACCCGCCTTCCTCAGGCAGCTCTCGAGGAGGTCACGGCTCTTCTGAAAAATCCGGATCACTGGTTCAAAATAGTGCTGTTGTCCCGCATGCTGCTGGAGTCGAAAGAATTGATGCCGAATATTGACGTTGTGGTAAAAATGAAGGAAAAGACCGCTGAAATGATGTTTTCGAACCTGCCGCTTTCCGATCAGAAGTGACGTTCTAACCTTGATAATAAAGGCTTGCGCTCACCCAAATGAAAGCAAGCCTCTCCGGAACACCAATCAGGAGATGCCCTTAAGCTCGTCCATAAGCTCCTTGACGGTCATGATACGATCGACCCTCGGCGCATTTGTACCTACGGTGTACAGCGGCTCTTCCTTGTCCGGATTATAACCGGCCGAGCTGAGCAGCCCATTGCAGATGCAGAAATAATCCTTGTTGTCGGTCTTCGCAGGACAGATCGAAAACTTGCCTTCCGAGTCCTTGATGAGAACATATCCTTTGTCGCACTTCGGTGGTCTGAGCTGCTTGAGCGTCTGCTGATACATCGGCGACTGATAGAGAATGCGGAAAGGCAGGCCACAGGGTGACCCCGGCCGGTAGGCAACATAAATATCTTCCTCCCGGGCTGCAACCACTGCCTGCTTGTACGCCTCGGTAGCCGTGCTTTCCTCGGTTGCAAGAAAGCGCGTTCCCATCTGTACGCCGTCAGCACCCATCGCAATAAAACGCTTGATATCATCATGCGTATAAATGCCGCCTGCAACAATGACCGGGATATTGCCGTATTTCATGGCCATATCCTTCACCGGCGGCAGCAGGTTCTCAAGTTTGTTGGATTCAAGGTCAATCTGTTCAAGCTTGAATCCCAAATGGCCTCCGGCAAGCGGTCCTTCAAGCACAACCGCATCGGGCCGATATTTATATCGCTCCCATTTCTTGCAGATCAGTTCAAGCGCCCGCGCAGAGGAGACGATCGGAATCAGGGCTGTGTCTTTCGGCGGATAAATATCCGGCAGGTTCAGCGGAAGTCCTGCGCCGGAAATGATGGCGTCGGCACCCGCATCGATGGCTCCCTTGACCGAGTCATTATAGTCGCGTTGCAGCGCAACCATGATGTTGACTCCTGCAAACCCTCCCTTGGCCTTTGCAAGGGCTATCTCTTCCCGCATTGCCTCATAGGTATTGAGCCGCTTGCCCGTGCGCCGGCTGAGCAATCGGTCAACACAGGCACTCGAAATGATTCCGAGACCGCCTTCACGGGCCACGGCGCTCGCCAGCGGCGACAGCGAAACACCCACTCCCATGCCACCCTGCACAATAGGAGTCGAAATGGTCTTGCCTTTAACAACGAGAGGAGGTAGGGTTGATGGTGTCTGGGTCAAGCGAAACTCCGTTCAGTTTATTCGGTTCGTCTGTTGCTGATTAAGCGTAGTTCGATACTCATGTACACTAAGTGTACCTTATATCATCTCTTAACGCCAAGCCTTTTGGCAAGTAATGCATACCAAAAAAGAGCCCCGCTCACCGATGGGGGCGGGGCGTTTGTGAATTCTATAATCGAACTAAATATCGATATTCCGAGCCTCAAGCGCATGCTCGACAATGAAGTTTTTGCGCGGTTCGACAGAATCGCCCATGAGTACGGTGAAAATCTCGTCGGCATTGACCGCATCCTCAACACGCACCTGCAAAAGCGTTCGCTTCTCCGCATCCATGGTCGTCTCCCAGAGCTGCTGCGGGTTCATCTCGCCCAATCCTTTGTAGCGCTGGATGGTAAGCCCCTTTTTGGATATTTCAAGCGCCAGGGCCAGCAGCTCCCGAATCGACCCGACCGACCGAACCTCTCCCTTGATGTTTACCCGATACGGTTGCTGTCCGAGCTGGGCCGTAATATCCCGGTACAGGCCGGCAGCTTCCTTGAACTCGGGCATACCGAACGAATCGGCCGAAAGCCGTATCCGGTAATTGTGCCGGATCAGCTCGACATGATAGGATTCGTGTTCCTCATCAAACTCAAGCTCCCCGATCTTCAGGCCGGGTACGGAAACCGAAAGGCGCGCAATGAGCGCTTCCGCCTCATCCTTGCTCTTGAGCACTGACTTGTCGGTTCCCCACTCCAGTAGCCGCTCGATTACCAGCGGGTCTTTCCTCCGGCGCTCGAACCACGACAGCACGCTTTCATACGCCGAGATCTTGCGGAGACACTGCACCAGCTTCTTTTCGCTTATATCGCCGTCCGGTCCAGGAATGCTCATGTCATCGGCTGCCAGTTCGAACAGCATTTTTGTGAGAGCATTTTCGTTCTGTACATATTTTTCGGTCTTGCCGCGTTTAACGCGGAAAAGCGGCGGCTGAGCAATATAGAGATAGCCGTTTTCAATAATTTCCGGCATCTGCCGGAAAAAGAAGGTGAGCAGCAGGGTGCGGATATGCGCGCCGTCCACATCAGCATCGGTCATGACGACAATCTTGTGGTAACGTGTTTTCGTTATATCGAAATCGCCTGCCCCGATTCCGGTGCCAAGAGCGGTAATCAGCGTCTTGATCTCGTCGGACGTCAGCATCTTATCGAAACGCGCCTTTTCAACATTCAGGATCTTGCCTCGAAGCGGCAGGATCGCCTGCGTGCGCCGGTCCCGTCCCTGCTTTGCCGAACCGCCTGCCGAATCTCCCTCAACGATAAAGAGTTCCGACAGGGCCGGATCTTTTTCAGAGCAGTCCGCAAGCTTGCCCGGCAAGCCGGTGTCTTCAAGTACTCCCTTGCGGCGGGTCAGTTCACGGGCCTTGCGCGCTGCTTCGCGTGCCCGGGCTGCCTGGATCGCTTTTTCGATGATCTTGCGTGCCGTTCCCGGATTCTCTTCATAATACGTTGCCAACACTTCATTGGTGATCGACTCGACGATTCCCTTTACCTCGCTGTTGCCGAGCTTCATCTTCGTTTGCCCTTCAAACTGGGGATTCGGCAGCTTGACGCTGATGACCGCGGTCAGTCCCTCACGGATATCATCGCCCGAAATCGACTCCTTGCCCTCCTTGATGATGCCCTTGGAAAGCGCATAGGCGTTGGATGTGCGCGTCAGTGCCGATTTGAAGCCGACCAGATGGGTACCCCCTTCGCGGGTGTTGATATTGTTGGCAAAGGTGAAGATATTCTCTGCATAACCATCGTTATACTGGAGCGCCATTTCAACGAAAATTCCGTCTTTTTCCCCGGTCACGTAAATCGGTTTGGTATGCACCGGAGTCTTGTTCTTGTTCAGATGCTCGACAAACGAAATAATGCCGCCCTTATACAGAAACTCCTTGCTCTCGCCGGTACGTTCGTCCGCAATGGTGATCTTGAGTCCGCTGTTCAGAAACGCCAGCTCCCGGAGCCGTTGGGACAAAACATCACCGTTAAATTCGGTCGTCTCGAAGATCTCCGCATCCGGCTTGAAGACGATTTTCGTACCACTGCCCTTTGTCTTGCCGACAATGTTCAGCGGGGTCAGCGGAACGCCGCGCTCAAAACGCTGCTGGAAAACCTGTCCTTCGCGCTTGATCTCCATCTCGAGCCATTCGCTGAGCGCATTGACGACCGAAACACCGACGCCGTGCAGACCGCCCGAAACCTTGTATGCGCTCGCCTCAAACTTTCCGCCTGCATGCAGTTCGGTCAGAACGATCTCGGCAGCAGAACGACCTTCCGGGTCGCCCGGATGCGGATCGGTCGGAATGCCGCGCCCGTCATCAATAACCGTGCAGCTGCCGTCATGATGCAAGGTCACCTCTATCGAGGTGCAGAAACCCGCGAGCGATTCGTCCACGCTGTTATCAACAACTTCATAGACCAGATGATGCAGGCCGTCAATCCCGGTTGATCCGATATACATGGCCGGCCGGACACGGACCGCCTCAAGGCCTTTCAGAATTTTTATGTCTTCGGCACCGTACGTTCCGTTTGTTCCGTTGGCTTCCGGCGCCTGTTCCGTCTTCGTCTCTTCCATTGCTCTCCTTCAAACAGCCGTAATGGGTGAACAGTTATGGTATGGGTAATCAGGTGTCCGATTACCGTAATCTTGTGCTCAGCACGAAGTATTCTGTATCTCTTTTTTTCTGCAAATATGTATTACTTTTCCTGAGTGAAAAAAGCCTTGCCGTTGTCGCTCATCACCCATCCTGAAGTTATACCCGCATCGGCATAACCACACACTTGTAGTCGTCCTTGTTTTCCTCCAGCAGCAGTACCGGGCTCAGCGGCTCATTCATCTTGAGCACAACCGTTTCATTTTCCATGGCGCTCAAGGCATCGAGCAGATAGCGCGCGTTAAACGCAAGTGCCATGGCGTCGCCCGTATAGGTCATGGCGATCTCATCTTTTGCCTCGCCGATATCGGGATTGGACGCAGAGACAATCATATTGCTGCCATCGACCTCGACCTTGACCGCGCTGCTCCGCTCCTTGCTCATGATCGAAACACGGCGCAGCGCTTTCATAAGCGCATCCTTCCCAAGTGTCGCTATTTTTGCATTTCCCGCGGGAAGAACTTGTTCGTAATTAGGATACGTTCCTTCAATGAGGCGTGAGAGAAACTCGACCGACTCAAGCGAAAAGAGCAGGTGGCTTTTCCCCATGATGATCCTGACCGGGGTTGCGGCATCAACAAGAAAACGGCGGAGCTCGCTGATCGATTTCCGCGAGACAATCAACTTCTTCTCTTCCTGCAGGGAAACGGGTATGGTTTTATGCGACAGGGCCAATCGATGACCATCGGTACCGACAACCGTCAGTCTGCCATCCTGCCTCAGATGAAAGAGCAGCCCGTTCAGCACATATCGGGTATCCGACTCGCCGGCTGCATACAGGGTTTTCTCGATGATCTCGCGAAGCAGGCCTGATTCGATCTGCACTTCATCCGTATCGCCGGAAGCAGTAATCGAAGGCCAGACCGGAAATTCTTCATCAGAAAGGCCCGCAAGACGAAACACGCTTTTTCCTGCCTTGACGCGCACCCACTGTTTTTCGGTCGCTTCAATAGTGATTTCTCCATCCATTTCGCGGACGATCTCAAAGAGTTTCTTGGCGGGAATACAAACCTTTCCCTCTTCAAGCACCTCGAGCGCAATCGGCTCTTTCAGGGCGGTTTCAAGATCCGTTGCCGTGATATACGATCCCGCTTTCTCGGCCGTCAGGAGAAAATGGTTGAGAATCGGCATGGTATTCTTCTTTTCGACAATGTTCTGAATGTCGGAGAGCTTTCTGTGCAGCTCTTCTCGTTGTACCGTAATCTTCATGCATTCCTCCTCAATATGACCGGCTTCAAAACCGATAGCGTGTATTCCGACTACGCCATTAATGCTTCAGGCGCTTTATGATGTTTTCTATCGTCTTGTTCAGGGTCTCGTCGCGCTGACGTCTCTCTTCAACCTGCTTGCAGGCGTAAATGACCGTTGCATGGTCCTTGCCGCCAAACAGGGCTCCGATCTCGCTCAGCGAGAGATTGGTCAACTGCTTGCTCAAGTACATGGCAATCTGGCGGGCATTGGATATTTCGCGCGTCCGCCGCTTTGCTTTCAGATCATGAAGCTTCAGACCGAAGAAATCACAGACAGCTTTCTGGATACTTTCGACATTGATCGGCTTGTCTTCATCAGCAATCAAATCTTTCAGGACGGTCTTCGCGAGAGTCAGGTCAACGGGTACTCCGGCAAGGGAGGCATGCGCCCCTATCTTGATCAGGCAGCCTTCCAGCTCCCTGATATTGGATTTCACCCGTGAAGCGATAAAATATGCCACTTCTTCAGGCAGTTTCATCCGCTCTGCCTCAGCTTTATTATACAAAATAGCGATTTTTGTTTCGACTTCCGGGGCCTGAATATCCGCGATGAGTCCCATGCCGAAGCGGGAACGCATCCGGTCGGTAACATCCGATATGTCGATCGGAGCCCGGTCACTCGACATGACGATCTGCTTCTGTTTTCCGTACAACGCATTAAACGTGTGGAAGAATTCCTCCTGGGACGATGTCTTGCCGGCAATAAACTGAATATCGTCAATCAGAAGCACATCCGCGTTGCGATATTTATCTTTCAATTCTCCCATGCGATCATGGCGGATAGCGGTTACCACTTCATTGACAAACTGTTCTGCTGAAACATAGTGGACAACCACGTTCGGATTGTTATCCACAATAATATTGCCGATTGCGTTCATGAGATGCGTCTTGCCGAGTCCAACCCCTCCATACAGGAAAAGCGGATTATAGGAAGTTCCGGGATTTTCGGCAACCCGCTTGGCTGCGGCATGAGCAAACTGGTTGGAAGGCCCCACAACAAATGAAGCAAACGTATATTTCGGATTCAGATAGATCCCCCGGCTCGCCAGTTTTGTCCGCCGGTTTTCGAGTCTGGTGTCGATTTTTTTGAGCGCTTCATCTTCCTTATCGGTTATCCGGAACTTGACCCCCATTTGCTGGCCGGTTACCATCTCTATGGTCTCTGGAAGAATGGTCGGATAGTTATCTTCAATCCATTCACGAAAAAAGCGGTTCGGTATTTCAAAAACCACGTTTTTTTCTTTAATCTGAACTACTTTCATTGGTTTGAACCATAGTTCAAATGAGCTTTCCCCAACCTTGCCCGCCATATGGGAGAGCACTTTTTCCCAGAGTTCTTCTTTGGTTTGCGTTATCGGCATGTATCTCCGTTTTCCCTGCTATTCCATATATTTTTCAACATGTTTTTCACAATTGTTAAGAACCGGCCTTTTCAGCCCTGCTAATTATAGCTTAATGTGAAAAATCTGGGCAATAAATGTTGAAGCTCGTGTTACCAACTTCTGAAGAAAAGGTCTGTTTCATTCCCCTGTGGAAACATGTGAAGAGATCGGTATGCCTCTGCCGAAAAAAAACGAAGAAAAAATAAGCTGTTGCCCTTTTTTTTCACAAAAAAGCTGTGACTCCTCCTCCTCCTATCTTTTTCTTTTCTTACTAACAGAAAAGAGTAAGAGTGCATTTTTTTTCCAGATAATTACTCTGTAAATCTCCCCCCAAAAAAGCTATCGAGGAAGAAGCAAACATACCGCCTGAGATGCCATCCCTTCCCCACGACCGACAAAACCCATTTTTTCATTTGTTTTTGCTTTTATGCTGATAATCTCCCTGGCCAGTCCTACGGCGGATAAAGCATCTTTCATTTGTTCAATGTATGGAGCCATCTTTGGTTGTTCGGTTATGATAATACTGTCGATCCATCCAATCGTGAATCCCCGATTGCCTGCCAAGGTTACTATGGTTCGTAACAGGTCAGTACTCACCGCATTTTTCCATTGAGAATCAGTGTCCGGAAAAAATTTTCCGATGTCACCCTCTCCCAGAGCGCCAAGAATGGCATCCATGATCGCATGGCAAAGGACATCCCCGTCCGAATGAGCAAGAAGCCCCATCTCATAGGGGATATGGACGCCGCCGACGACGAGTGTTTTACCCTCCTGAAACCGGTGAGAATCATATCCAATACCAATACGCATAACTATACCCGCCTTGAGGGATCGTCACGATCCGGTTGTGCAATGAAAACCTCAGCAATCGCAAGGTCTTCCGGAGTCGTTATTTTGATATTTTTATAACTTCCTGATATTACTTTTATTTTTCCACCATAATGTTCCACAAACGAGGCATCGTCGGTTCCGGAAAAACCGTCTTGTTTTGCCTGGTCAAGCGCCTGCATCAGGGTTGTGAAACGAAAGACCTGTGGCGTCTGGACCGACCAAAGCCGTGAACGGTCGAGCGTTTTGTTAACAATGGGCTCAGCAGGTCCTGAGAGCGTCTCTTTTATCGTATCTTTGACCGGGACTGCCACCAAGGTGCCATCGTACCCTTCAAGCCCGAGGATTGCTTCTGAAACGATTTCAGGGGCTATGAGAGGTCGGGCACCATCATGGACCACAACGATATCCGCTGAATTACCGGCGGCCTTCAAGCCGTTATATACGGAATCCTGTCGTTCCCTGCCGCCGGCGATAACCCGGGACACCTTCGAAAAAGCATATTCCTTTACCATTGATTGAGTTGAAGAAATTTCCTTTTCAGGTACTACCAGAATAATGTGGTTAATAAGATGACACAATTGCAGCGCTTCAAGAGACCATGCCAGAATGGGTTTTCCGCGAAGATGAATGAATTGCTTGTTTATTGAACTTCCAAAACGTGACCCGATACCTCCTGCGGCAACAATGGCAACAATGGTGCAAAGAGAAATGGTTTTTTCCGTGGATTGACAATTATTCTTCATCTTTCAGTTTTGCAAAAATCATCCTGCCTGCTGTTGTCTGGAGCACACTGGTTACAATGGCCTCAACCGTCTTGCCGATCAGTTTCTTTGAGTTTTCAATAACAACCATGGTACCGTCGTCAAGATACGCAACTCCCTGATGATGTTCTTTCCCTTCTTTTACGATGAAGAGATTCAGGATTTCTCCGGGGAGTACCACCGGTTTCAGAACATTGGCCAGTTCGTTGATATTCAACACGATAATACCCTGTAACTGGGCTACCTTGTTCAGATTGAAGTCGTTGGTGACGATCTTTGCCTGCAGTAGACGGGCAAGCGCCACCAGTTTTGCGTCGACTTCCTTGATTTTCGGAAAGTCATGATCCAGAAT
>JAAYUK010000212.1 GCA_012517735.1 Nitrospiraceae bacterium | reverse complement strand
TCATCGGTCTTTCCAATGCAGGCAAGACCACCATTTTTAATGCATTGACCGGCCAGAATCTCGAAACCACAACCTATGCAACAGCATCGGGTGAGCCGGCCTATGGTGTCGTCAAGGTGCCGGACAGCCGGATCGATGCGCTCGCAGCTATCTATAAGCCGAAAAAAATTACCTATGCCACGGTCGAATACGTTGACTATCTTGGACTGACGAAAGGCGACCTTGCGCAGAACCGCAAGGTGTTTGATCTGATAAAGGATGTGGACGCAATCGTTCATGTGGTGCGGGCGTTCGAGGACGATGCTGTCGTGCATCCCCTGCAGTCGGTCGATGCGATGCGGGATCTCGAAACGCTCGAACTTGAACTCATCTTCGGTGATCTGGAGTTCGTCGAGAAACGGCTCGAAAGGATGGCCGAAGCGGCAAAAAAAGGAAAGAAACCGTCCGATGATGAGAAAAGACTGCTCGAAAAATGCCGGGAGGCTCTTGAAAAGGAGATTCCCCTGCGAAACATCGAATTCAGCGACGATGAAATGAAAACCATGCGCCACATGCAGTTCGTCTCCATGAAACCGGAAGTGGTGGTGCTCAATATTTCCGAGGATATGCTGAACAGCTCGGCAGCTGCTCAGCTTGAAGCCAAGGCGAAAAACTATTTCGCCGACAAGAAGTCATCCACGACGACTCGTGTCGTGACGCTCTGCGGCAAGGTCGAAATGGATATCGCGCAGATGGATTCCGCCGATGCAAAGGCATTTCTCGACGACCTCGGCATCGCTGAGCCCGCGCTGAACAAGCTCATCCATGTCAGCTACGAACTGCTCGGCTCTATATCCTTCCTGACCTCGGGTGAAGACGAAGTCCGGGCATGGACGATCAGAAAAGGGCTGGCGGCCCAGCAGGCTGCGGGAAAGATTCATTCCGACATCGAACGCGGGTTCATCCGTGCGGAAGTCGTCGGCTATGACGATTTCATGGCCGACGGCAGCATGGCCACGGCCAGGGACAAGGGGCATCTGCGGCTTGAGGGCAAGACCTATGTGGTCCGGGACGGTGACATCATCAACTTCAGGTTTAATGTCTGAAAAGGAGCAGTCCCGATGAAATACCAGAACAGGATTGACCAGGTCGAAGCACTGCACAAGGAGATTCAGGCCCTTCGCCCGCTTGGTCGCAATGCGCTAAAGCAGCTCAAGGAATATTATCGCATCGGACTCACGTATTCCAGCAACGCCATCGAGGGCAACTCCCTGACAGAATCGGAAACCAAGGTCGTACTCGAAGACGGCATAACCATCGGCGGCAAGCCGCTCAGAGATCACTACGAAGCAATCGGCCACAGCGAAGCATTCGACCAGCTTTATAAACTCGTGAAGGCAGATGCCATTACCGAGCGCGATATTCTGCGCTTGCACAAGCTCTTCTTCTATCGGGTCGATCCGGCCAATGCCGGAAAATACCGCAAAGTGCCGGTGCTCGTTACCGGCACCGACTTCGAGTTTCCGCAGCCCGACAAGCTCAAGGGGCTTATGGAGAAGTTCGAAAAAGAGATCCCGAAACTGAAAAAGAAACTCCATCCCGTGCAGTTCGCCGCCGCGCTCCATATCCGTCTGGCAACTATCCACCCATTCGTTGATGGCAACGGCAGGGCTGCACGCCTGCTTATGAACCTCGCCCTCATGCAAGCCGGGTATCCCATAACCATCATCCCGCCCATCGTGCGGGCTGACTATATTGACGCTATCCGCCGCGCAAACAAGGGCGACGAACAGATGTTCATGAACTTCATTTCCTGCATGGTATGGGAGGCGCAGAAGGATTATTTGAGGTTAGCAAAGCATTTGGGCGGGAAGTGAAGTAAACCTGCAACCCCGTGTCGCAGTTTCAACGTCTGATCACGAGCGATACCCAGCGGCCGTCGACCAGTTTTTCGATTACCGTCGTTCCAAGGGCTGTAAAGGTCTCAATCACTTCGTCTTCCTGTCCGGCCATGATGCCGGAGAGGAGGGCGAGTCCGTCCGGTTTCATCCGGGCGACGATCTGCGGAGCAAGGGACTTCAATATCTCCGACAGGAGATTTGCCGCAACGAGGTCATATTGGCCGGTCGTTTTTTCAACGCTTCCCTCATGAATCGTCACATTGTCCAGTTCGTTCAAAATGACGTTGCGCCGGGCCGCATCGATCGCGAGCGGATCAATGTCCACTCCGACTGCTTCAGCATAACCGAGCTTGCGCGCGGCGATGGCCAATATGCCGGTTCCCGTTCCGATGTCGCAGAATCGGCCATGCGCTGTTTGCCCCGCGAGCCGTTCGATTGTCGCAAGGCAGAATCTTGTCGTCTCATGGTGGCCGGTGCCGAAGGCCATGCCGGGATCGACGATAATAGCGGTACGCCCCGCCGGTGAGGTCTCCCATGGCGGAACGATCGCCAATGTTTTGCCAACATCAATCGGCTGGAATTTTTTCTTCCAGGTTTCGTTCCAGTCACGCTCTGAAAGGTAGACATGTTCATACGTGACATCTCCCGGGAGTCCCGATTCTTTGAGCGCTGCGAGCGCATCGTCAATCCGGTGCCTGATTGCATCGATGCCGATGGAGTCCGGAAAATAGGCAACCAGATGTGGCGCATGCTCATATACGCCGAGGCATCCCCGATCGACCAGAAGGCGGGTGAACGCATCTGAAGCATCAGGCGCAACGACAAACGAAAATTCATAATAGCTCATCTGTCCTCCGGATAAGGTACTATAGCTGATACCGTCAGTTCTGACCAAAGCAATGAAACTTCATCTGTTAGTGATACATGTGCAGGAGGATTCGCCCACATCACGACCTGCCGGACTGAGCAGTCTGCTGGCTGGGTGGGATGTTGCAATTGAGCACGTTGACTGTGACGGCGCCGATCTCACCCTGCACGGATGCATGGACAGACGTGCGATTGATGTACTGTCGCGGCGTGCGGCATCCTCCTGCAGGCCGGATATCGTAGTGATCGAAACCGGGCTGCACCGGACATGCGCCGGAATCAGACATGCGGTTGATCTCGTTCGTGCCCAGTGGGGTGACGTGCCGGTCATCATATCCGGATCCACACTGTCCTTGGACGATAATCAGGTGCTTGCGACTACCGGTGCCGATGCAGTGTTTACCGGACAGGATGAATCATCTCTCTTGCATCTGCTGGGAACGTTCGGGTTTCGACTTCGCCGGTTGCGCGACCGCAGGACGTGATCAGAACGAAATCGTCAACACAGCACAGGGCTTTGCTTCCGGATCGCTAAGACTCCCGGAACGAATGCGGAGCGCTTTCGAGAAGACTGGCAAAGTCCTCCGCCGGCATCGGCCTTCCGAAGTGATAGCCCTGGGCTTCGTCGCATTCGAATATCTTGAGGAATTCTATCTGCGCTTCGTTTTCAACTCCTTCTGCAGTAATCTTCAGTCCGAGGGTGTGGGCCATGATGATCGCGGCCTTGACGACCTTGGCAAAATCGATGTCATCCGGGATTTCCGAGATAAAACTTCTGTCGATCTTGAGTGCCGTAACGGGGAATCGTTTGAGATACCCGAGCGAGGACGAGCCGGTGCCGAAGTCGTCGATCAGTATCTGGATACCGAGAGCATTCAGCGCATTCAGGACATTGATCGTGTAGTCGATGTCCTTCATAAGCGTTTTTTCGGTTACATCAATACGGATCAGGTTCGAGTCGGCCTGTTCATCCCGCAGCGTTCTGGTGAATGACTCGAAAAATTCCCGGTTGTCGAACTGGGCGGCGGAGATGTTCAGGGCAACGCTCATGCGGTATTTCCACGATTTCTGGTGCATAAGAACCTGTCGTAAAATCCACTCGCCGATCGGAAGGATCAGACCGGTCTCTTCCGCCAAGGGGAGAAACTCGCCCGCGGATACGATGCCGCGTTTCGGATGCTGCCATCTGAGCAGCGCTTCGACACCGACTATCTTCATGTCCGAAAGGGCTATGATCGGATGATAATAAATGCGGAACTCTCTCCGGTCGAGCGCATGCCGCAGGTCGGTTTCCAGTTCCATACGCTTCAGTGCCTGATCACGCATCGCTTCGTCGAAAATTTCCAGACGCGCTCTTCCGTGCTGTTTTGCCCGATACATGGCGGCATCGGCGTTTCTGATCAGATCCTCAGGGTTGTTGCACGAGAGCGTATAGAGCGTAATGCCTGCGCTTGCGGTAATCCGGATATCGAGACCATTGATCCGCAAAGGCTGGGCCAGTTCTTCGAGAATGCGGCTGGTGATATGATGGGCACCGCTTGCTCCCGAGACGTCGTCGATGATGATGCCGTACTCATCGCCTCCAAGGCGGGCGACGGTATCTCCGGGTCTCAAGCAGGATTCGATACGCCGTGCCGCTGCGATGAGCACCTGATCCCCGATGTCGTGGCCGAACGAATCATTCACGAACTTGAAACGATCGATGTCGAGATACACAACGGCGAAAACGCGGTTTTCAAAACGGCGCGTTCGCGCAAAAATACGGTGAACGCGATCCTTGAAGAGCCCCTTGTTTGGAAGGCCCGTCATCGAATCATAAAGGGCTCCGCGTATGAGTTCATCTTCGCGTTTGTTCCTCTCTGAGATGTCACGAATCTGTATGATCATTCCCTGAACGGCGCCATTCATCGTCAGGAGGTTCTGTATGCGCAGCTCTCCGCAGAAAACCGATCCGTTCTTCCGGACAAGACTGGTCTCGACAACCCTCGGCTGCAGTTCATTGTCCCCTTGTGTGTGCTGAAATGCCTGGGCGATCACGCCGACATCAGCATCACGCAAAAGGGTTCTCAGGTTCTTGCCGAGGAATTCTTCTGCGAAATAGCCGAGCATGCTTTTCAGTGCCGGATTGACATCAAGCACGATCCAGTTTTTGTCGGTGACAATCACCAGATCGGCAAGGGACGAAACAACACTTCGGTAGAATTCTGCAGGTTGGCTGTTCATTATCGTTGCATACACTCCATGGTGCTCATTATAGCATTTTTGGCTGATGCCAGAAAAAGGATATCTGTGCGATCGGTCATGGATGCTTATTGATTTTCCAGTGCCATAGCAGTAATGTTAATTTTGTGCATGGGTATATTAAAAATTGGCACATGAATTGCTAAATTGCCCTAATTATGGCTGATAAGGAAAAACGTCCGGAAATGAAAAGTATGCTGAGCAGGATACTTCCCGCAACACTTCGCGTGCGTCTTTTGCTTATGGCACTCGTTGTGGTCAGCATCCCGATTATCTCGACTGGCTATGTTCTTGAAGTCAAAGGCCGACAAGCCCTTATCGAGGAAAAACAGACGAAGCTGTTCGGTCTGGCGAAACTGCTCGATGTGCATCTAGGATCCGGTTTTGACAGTCTTCTGCGGGACTATGACGGTGCTCCGGATGATCGGCAGGCCAAAATCCGTTTTCTGAATATGCGTTTGCGTGATTACACTGACACCATCGCAGAAGCAAACCCCGGAGTTGGCGTCGGATACTACAGCAAATCCCTGAACGCGATTATTACCTATGGTCCGAGCCGCGAGTACGACGGGAAGGTAGGTATCTCGATTCAACCGTCACACCCGGGCTGGAAAGTAATGGGGAACGGTGAGCGTCTGGTGGAATCCGGCCCCTTGGTGCGCGGACATATCATGAATGCCATGCTGCCGATCATCAGAAACGGTGAAGTGATCGGTTATATTTGGGCGAATGAATTTACCGAGGCAATCGAACGTCAGGCACTGGAGATGGATAAGACCATTTTCTGGGTAATGTCGTTTGGTCTTATCGTAAGCCTTGCTCTCAGTTTCTCGATGGCAGATCGTGTTACGAGGCATGTCAATACCATAAAAAATGGACTGCAGCGCATGCAGACGGACCTTCGCTGCTCCATAAGACCGCTCCGTGGAGAAATGGGGGAAATTGTAGCAGCAGTCAATGACATGGCTCAGGCGCTCGTGAATGAACGTTCCCTGAACGAAAATATTCTGATGAGTATTGCGGACGGCGTCATAACCGTTGATACAGACGGATGTGTTACGTCAATCAATCCGGCTGCGCAGCAGATGATGGGAATTACCGCATCGGACACGGTCGGTCGCCCGTATTCATCTCTCTTCAGCGATGAGGTGAATTTCACCAGTCTCCTGCTTGATACGCTGAAAAGCGGCAAGGAGCATATCAGTGTTGCTCTCGACTACCCCCTGAAGGACCGTGTTTTATATATCAGTTCCAGCACAAGCTTGCTTCGCGATGACAGCGGAAAGGTGATCGGTGCTGTTGCCGTTTTCAAGGATCTGAGCGAGAACAGACAACTTCAGAAGCAGGTGATGCGTGCGGACCGTCTTGCTGCACTCGGGGAGCTTGTTGCAGGTATTGCCCATGATATTCGCAATCCGTTGACCTCCATCCGGGGATTTGTGCAGTACCTGCAAAATAGCTCGGACCCGAAAGAGTGGCAGGAATTTAGCCCGCTTATTATCCGAGAAGTTGACGGATTGAACCGCATTATCGGAGAATTGCTCGAATTTGCAAAACCCTATCCGCCCAAGACGAGCCAGGTGCAGATGAATGATCTCATTCAAGAGATGCTTTTGTTGATCAATAAAGGGGATAATGCGCATAAAGTAGAGATAGCCCTGAAGCTCGATGCCTCTCTTCCATTGATAGAAGCCGATGGAGAACAGCTCAAGCAGGTTCTGCTGAACCTGCTTATCAACGCATCGCAGGCAATGCCGGCCGGTGGTCTCATTACGATTGTGACCGAGGCGCTTGACGATGGAAGTATAAGGATCATGGTGATTGATAACGGGATTGGCGTGTCCGAGGAGAATCTCGAAAAGGTATTCGATCCGTTTTTCTCGACCAAACCGTCGGGAACCGGACTCGGCTTGGCGGTTGTGCAGCGGATTATTAATGCGCACCACGGGAAGATAGAGATTTCGAGTGAAGTGGGGAAAGGAACTGCGATCTCCATGGTACTGCCTGTCGTGCATGAAAAGAGTAAAGAAACATGAAAAATTCGCATCGCATACTGGTTGTCGACGATGACGCAAGTGTCAGAAAGATGCTTTCGGTTGTGCTTGCGAAGGAGGAGTTTGATGTTGTCTGTGCCGATAATGGGATAAAGGGCATAGAGGCCTTTCGCATGACAGAACCAGATATTGTCCTCATGGACATTCGCATGCCCGAAATGAACGGCTTGCAGGCGCTGGAAGAGATCCGCACATTTCGCAGGGAGGCAGCAGTAATATTCATGACTGCACATGCTGCCGTCGAAACCGCGGTGAAGGCGTTGAAGCTCGGCGCATTTGATTATCTCCTGAAACCGTTCGATCTTGATGAGGTGTTGCTTCTGGTCAGACGAGCTTTGCAGTTGCGCGAGATGCGGAATGAAATCAATCTGCTCCATCGGGAACTTTCGGAGAGCTATCGCTTTGAGCGTATCCTGACCGATAACGCGAAGATGAAAGATCTTTGTGCAACCGTTGCCAGAATCGCGAAAAGCACGGCAAGTGTTCTCATCACGGGCGAGAGCGGGGTGGGCAAGGAACTGATCGCGACAGCCATTCATTACAACAGCCCCCGTTGCAACGGCCCCTTGGTAAAAATCAATTGCGGCGCTATTCCCGAAGGATTGCTCGAAAGCGAATTTTTCGGTCATGAAAAAGGGGCTTTTACCGGTGCGCTCATGCAGCGCAAGGGTCGCTTCGAACAGGCGCACGGCGGCACTATTTTTCTCGATGAAATCGGCGATATCCCCCTCAATCTCCAGGTAAAGTTGCTCCGCATTTTGCAGGAGCGGGAATTCGAACGAGTTGGCGGCAACGAGACGATAAAAACCGATGTAAGAGTAATAGTCGCAACCAATCGTGACCTTGAGGGCATGGCAAGGAGCGGTGAGTTCCGGCAGGATTTGTACTATCGCCTGAATGTGGTCAGTTTGTGCGTTCCCCCTTTGCGTGAGCGACCCGAAGATGTCCGGCTGCTTGCTGATCATTTCCTGCAGAAGTGCGCAGCAGAAAACCGGAGGGACATCATCGGCTTTGACGAGGCAGCGCGTGAGGCAATGCTTCGTTATCCATGGCCTGGCAATGTCCGTGAACTGGCAAATGCAATCGAACGAGCCGTCATTATGAGCACTGGCACCATGGTCTTTACTGAGGATCTTCCAGAACATGTCTGGAAAATGGGAATGCACAGATCAATCGCCGATGGCCAGCCGGACGAATATGCAGATGCCCGACCATTGCGCGAAATGCTCGAAGAATTCGAACGCCGCGTTATCTCCCAGGCACTCGAACGCAATCAAGGCAATCGGGCAAAGACTGCACGGGAACTCGGCATCAGCCGGCGCTCTCTTCTTTATAAGCTTCAGGAATACAGTATTTCCTGATTTCTGAGCGCATTTTTTTGCATAGGTGCGCACATCCTTGCGCACTTTTCCATCTTCATTTTTCTCCATATAGCTGCCGACACCGCATGTTCAGATGATCTTCAGCCATGGCATGTCTGTTGCTTCTTGCCGTTGCCGACAACATTCCCGGACAGTCTCGTTCGTCTCGTCCGGATGTCAGGGTCATTTCAATGCTGCGTGCAGCATGGACAATCGAAAGGAGAAGGAGGACAATGAGTATCCCGCAGAAAGTCGTCTCATTCAAGGAAGCAGAACAATTGTTCCGTGACGGCATGACCATCATGTTTGGAGGGTTTATGGGAGCCGGTACGCCGGCCGGTCTGGTGAGAGCCCTGCTTGCAAACGGAGCAAATAATCTCACCATGATCGGCAATGATACGGCGTTTCCGGAATCCGGGGTCGGTCCGCTGATCGTCAACAAGCGGGTCAGAAAACTGATTGTATCCCATATTGGAACAAACCCAGAAACAGGACGTCAGATGTTGGCGAACGAGATCGAGGTTCAGCTTGTCCCCCAGGGAACGCTGATTGAGCAGATCCGCTGCGGCGGAGCCGGCTTGGGAGGAGTCCTTACCCCGACGGGTGTCGGAACTATCGTAGAAGAGGGGAAAACGAAACTTACGTTTGACGGTGTTGAATACCTGGTTGAACGTCCGCTGCGGGCTGACATTGCGATCATAAAGGCGAAGAAGGCAGACCGGATCGGCAATCTTGTCTATGAACGCGCTGCACGAAACTTCAACCCACTTATCGCATTGGCTGCAGATCTTGTCATTGCGGAAGTTGATGAACTGGTTGAAACGGGTGAGATTGATCCGGATGTAGTGATTACTCCCGGGGCGCTCGTTGACAAAATCGTGCTGGCAGGGAGGAACTGATTATGCAGGCAAAAGAGATTATTGCCCGACGTGTTGCGCTGGAGCTCAAGGATGGCTATGTGGTTAATCTCGGCATTGGTTTACCGACGCTGATTCCGAATTACCTCCCCTCCGGAATCAATATTACCCTTCAGTCCGAAAATGGATTTCTCGGCCTTGGACCTCTCAATGGGCAGGAGCCTTTGCCGAATCTGGTTAATGCCGGCGGCCAGCCGTGCGGCATGGTGCCCGGCGGCTCTTTTTTTGACAGTGCGATGTCATTTGCCCTGATTCGAGGCGGACATGTTGATGCGACGGTACTCGGCGGGCTGCAGGTAGACCGCTGCGGAAACCTTGCGAACTGGATGATTCCAGGGAAGATGGTTCCTGGTATGGGCGGAGCAATGGATTTGGTGACCGGCGCGCGTCATGTGATTATCGCAATGGAGCACTGCACCAAAGAGGGTAACTCGAAAATCCTCAAACAATGCAGTCTTCCTCTGACCTGCAGGAGTAAGGTGCATATGATCGTAACCGAAATGGCGGTATTCAGGGTTGATAACGGGCTTGTTCTTGAGGAAGTCGGTCCGGGCGTCAGCGTTGAAGACGTTCGCAAGTGCACGGAATCTGATTTCAGGATCAGCACATCCTGCAGGCAAATGGCTATTTAGCATTACATCACATTTCCAAAGGAGGCTTTTCAGTGGCGGACGAAAAAAAATCGAAGCAGCAAACTGATCAGCAGTTCGGCATTCTCGAACGTTGGGGGCTCTGGCTCGCCGAATGGAGCGAGAAATGGTTCCCGGATGCTTTGGTATTCGCCCTGGTCGGTATTGTGATCGTTTTTGCATTCGGACTCGCAATAGGCGAAAGTCCGTCCAAACTGGCGATTGAGGGCGGAAAGTCTTTCTGGATTCTTATTCCGTTTACGATGCAAATGGCAATGATTATTATCGGCGGGTTTGTTGTTGCCACGTCGCCGCCGGTCTACAAGCTCATTCAGGCGCTAGCTGGCATCCCCAAATCTCCGCGCGGCGCGATTGCATATGTAGCGGTGTTTTCCATGGTGTCATCGCTGATTTCGTGGGGCTTCAGCCTCATTTTCAGCGGTTTGCTGGTTCGTGAACTCAGCCGGCGTCTTGAAGGGATGGACTATCGGGCCGCAGGAGCCGCCGCGTAT
Source organism: Nitrospiraceae bacterium (assembly GCA_012517735.1). Classification (GTDB taxonomy): domain Bacteria; phylum Nitrospirota; class Thermodesulfovibrionia; order Thermodesulfovibrionales; family Dissulfurispiraceae; genus JAAYUK01. Next base: position 1,091 of record JAAYUK010000212.1, on the reverse strand, counting down.
CTGGGTCTCGGTGCCGTCTGGGCTCTCGGTCTTTCATCTTCTGCTGCGCTCATGATGGCAACGAAGGGCTCTATACCGCCGAAACTTTATGAAATCAGCGGGCTTATCCCATTGACGCAGACACTGTTTACGTGGGCCAATTTCTGGACCATGGGCATTCTCGTAGTTCTTTCAACCGCCATTGCCTTTTTTTCTGCTCCATCGCCCGAGCGTGCAAAGACTGCGGCGGACTTCGGACTGAAATTCGAACCCGTAGACATGAGCATTGAGGAGCGGAAAAAACCGGGTGAATGGCTCGAATACAGCCCGATCCTTACCATTCTCACTGCGGCGCTTCTTGCATGGTACCTTGTCGATGTATTTCAGAAATCACCGACCGGTGCGCTTGCAGCGCTTGATCTGAATACATACAACCTGATTTTCATAACCCTTGGCATGCTCCTGCATTGGCGGCCGAAAAGGTTCCTGAGAGCCGTTTCCCAATCGGTGCCAGCTACGGGCGGCGTTCTGATCCAGTTTCCGTTTTATGCAGTAATCTTCGGCATGATTGCCGGCACTGGTATTACCAAATGGCTTGCCGGATTGTTCGTTTCCATTACCACGCAGGGAACCTATCCCCTGCTTGTCGCACTGTACTCAGCACTGCTTGGCATCTTCATCCCGTCAGGGGGCAGTAAGTGGGTCATTGAAGCGACGTATGTTCTTCAGGCTGCGGTTGAGCACAAGGTGAATCTGGGCTGGGTTGTGCAGATCTACAATGCTGCAGAGGCTATCCCGAACCTGCTCAATCCTTTCTGGATGCTGCCGCTGCTCGGCATGCTGCATGTAAAAGCCAGAGACCTGGTCGGATACTCTGCATTGCAGATGTTTATTCATATTCCGGTGGTATTTTTTCTGTGCTGGTTCTTTGCACAGTATATTCCCTACATTCCGCCGGTAAAGTAAGCCACAAAAGGAGAAGCGGATGGACGCATACATAATATCCGGGACACGGACAGCGATCGGCAAATACAACGGGGCACTGACGAATCTGACAGCGGTGGACCTTGGAGCGGTAGTAATCAGGGAAGCTCTGCTCCGGGCCGGGATTG
>JAAYUK010000211.1 GCA_012517735.1 Nitrospiraceae bacterium | reverse complement strand
GCGAGCCCTTTCTGCCCGTCTTGACATCGCCCTTGGTCTCGTCAATACCTATCTGAAACGCCTTTGCAAAAAGGGCCACCTCAAGGTTACCACGCTTCCCAGAAACCGCATCAAATACCTTATCACTCCCCAAGGCTTTGCCGAAAAAGCAAGATTAACATATAGTTATATGAATATATCTTTAAATTACATAAGAGATATGCGCGGTCGTATTGAGAGAGTTTACGGAAGCATCCGAGAGCAGGGACACTCCCGCATTCTCCTATGGGGAGACGGAGAGATTGCGGAACTCTGTTTTGTCTCTACGCGGGGGCTGCCGCTCGAAATTGTTGCAGTTGTATCCTCGAGCCCTGGTACCGGAAATGATTTCTTCGGCCGTCCGGTCATTTCTCCGGATGGGGTTGCTGCTTTTTCGTTTGACGTCGTGGTGCTGGCCTCGACAGACGCGGATTTTGGGAACATGATGAACACGGCCGGAATAGCAAAAGAGAAGGTGTTTTGTTTGTAAATGGGCGCGCTCGCGGAAAATCATGACGGTCTGTACTGGTTTGCGGTCCATGTCCGCTCCAACCATGAAGCCCGTGTGGTGTCGCGACTGACTGATGCCGGTATCGAGGCGTTTCTCCCGGTGGTCGAGCGGCTCCGTAAGTGGGCGGACCGGAAAAAGCTCGTCGATTTTCCTTTGTTTCCCGGGTATATATTTGTGCATATCCCTAGGAGCTATGATACAATACTCGCTGTGCTCAAAAAGCAGGGGGTCGTGCGCTTTCTTGGCATGATCCCGGGAGAGCCGGAACCGGTGCCCGAAGAACAGATCGATGCCCTGAAGAAAATCGTTGCCATGAAAGCGGAAATCGACCCCTATCCGTACCTCAAGGAGGGACAGCGGATCAGGGTGAAGCGGGGGGCTCTGAAGGGGGCTTTCGGAATCCTCACGCAGAAAGCCGGACAGCATCTGCTCGTTGTTTCGGTCGACATTCTCCAGCAGGGCGTGTCGATAAAAATAGACGCATCTGACGTAGAAGCACTGTAGTTTCAGTAACACTTTGATTTTTTGATGAATCCTTCCTGGGGGCGGGCATGGCCTGTAACCGGGAGGGCGGAGCAGTAGCAAGAGCAGAATAACCCCAAAATTGTCATTGGATTTGACCGAACGTGCTCCGAGCCCTGCCGGACTAATGACAATTCCGGGATAAAACCTTAGAAATCCGAATCATGAGTTCATCAGCCACGATTATTCCAACCATCCTCTGCGGTGGATCAGGCACCCGCCTTTGGCCCATGTCGCGTGAGCAGCATCCGAAACAGCTGCTTTCGCTTGCCGGGCCGAAGTCGCTTCTGCAGGAAACCGTCGTCAGGCTTGATGATCTGCAGGGTCAGATCGGCATAGCTCCGAGGCCGCTTGTCCTCTGCAATGAAGAATACCGCTTTTTGATTGCCGAGCAACTGCGCGAGATCAATCGGGGAGAGGCCAACATTATTCTCGAACCGGTCGGCAGGAACACTGCTCCTGCATTGACGCTGGCAGCGCTGCATGCCGAGAAGGAGCTGGCGGGACGCCTGCTTCTGGTCATGCCGTCGGATCATGTGATTGCGGACAGGGCTGCATTCCATAGCGCGGTCATGAAAGGCGCGAATGTTGC
>JAAYUK010000027.1 GCA_012517735.1 Nitrospiraceae bacterium | reverse complement strand
GAGCAGCGGAATCAGCACCAACCGTATTCTCATAGCTATAGTATATCGCTTTTTTTTCTCAATGGACAGGTACGATTACCGAATGCATGGCGGCTATCTGGTATACTGAATGCTTATGCTTCATGAAATGGTTACATGGTGTATCACTTCCTGTCCGTCCTATGTCCGCCGCATGGAATACCTCTACCAGGCAATCGCCCTGCGCGGCAGATACCGCCGCCGGAAACATGCCTGGCAACCGCACCTTGATGCCGCCCGATCATTCATTCTGTCTGTTGCCGAACGATGCGTATCCCGCGGCAGGGTGGTTGTTCTCGGCTCCGGTCTGCTGCTGGATGTGCCGATCGAGCGTTTGGCTGAACAGTTCAAAGAGGTTGTCCTGGTTGATATTGTGCATCTTCCCGAGATCAGGAGGCGGGTGCGGGCATATCCGAATGTCCGGCTGCTGCAGCACGACGTAACGGGCGTTGCGAAGCCGCTCTACGAAAATGTCCGTCGGGGTATTCATGCATTGCCTGAAGTGAACGCCGTCATTCCCGAAGCTGGCGGTGATACGGGTCTGGTCGTTTCCCTGAACCTGATTTCCCAACTGGCGGCCATCCCGTCGTATTATGTTTCGAAAAAAATGCCGAATGTTTCGCAGGACGAACTTGATGCGTGGTGCAATCGTATCCGGGCTGCGCATCTGGACGCACTGGCTGCATTGTCCTGCGACATCTGCGTCATTGCCGATTATGCCTATGTCTGGAAGGATCCCGGAGGGACTGTCGTTGAGCAGGGGTCAACAGTCGGAGATCTTGCATTGCCTGAAGCCGGGGTGAAGTGGGAGTGGCATATTGCGCCGTTCGGCGAGGAGCCTGGCGGTCATGCAAAGACGCTCTCGGTCGCGGCATGGCACTGGCCTGCGTCATGAGTGTGATCCCCGAATCAGTGCTGGTGCCGGCAGTCCGTCCGGTCAGGTTCTGTCAGTGATGCCGGACACGGTTTTTCGCGCGAAACACGGTTTTTCGCCGTTTGTCTTCCTTCTGCTCATGGTCGGTTCCATGATCATCTGGGGAGGCAGCTGGGTTTCCGCCAAACTGATTGCCGACCGTCTCCCCCCCGCTGTGCTCTGCTTCTGGCGTTTTTTGCTGAGCAGCGTGGCTTTTTTGCCGTTTCTGGGGATGCAGCGCAGGCCGGTCATGTGGTCGCTTGGCGGGGTGGTTTTCTGCGCTGGTGGTGCGCTTGCGCTGAGCGGATACATGATGCTTTTTTTCCGGGGACTCGAGCACGGCTATGCCGGTGCCGGAGGGGTGCTGACCACCTCGCTCATGCCGCTCATGACCCTGCTGCTTTCGATCGTATTGTTGGGAAGAAAGGCGCGGCGGCGGGACTGGACAGGGATTCTGATCGGTATTGCCGGGGCATCGGTGATCATGCGAGTCTGGTCACTGGATGGTGATGTGCTTGTCAGAAGCGGCAACCTGCTGTTCGTCGTCTGTTCCTTTGTCTGGGCGCTTGTTACCATCTTCGGCCAGAAAGCATCGACAACCCTTTCCCCCATGGTCTTCAGTTGTCTTGCCTACGGATTGGCGGCGCTCTGTTTTCTTCCTTTTGCCAGCATGCACGGCATCGGCGAGGTTTTTCAGCAAGATATCGCTTTTTGGGGGAACCTCTTTTTCTTGTCGGTCATCTCAGGATCGGGAGCGACCACGGTCTATTTTTTTGCTGCGGAACGGATCGGATCCTACCGATCGAGTTCATTTGCGTTTCTGGTGCCGTCAAGCGCTCTTCTCCTGAGCTGGCTGTTTCTCGGTGAAATTCCTCACCCCGCGACGTTGATTGGCGGAGCCATATCTGTCAGCGCCGTCTATCTGATCAATCGTCCGGCTGCCTGATCAATGAAGTAAGTTGTCATTTTTTCGACACATAATGTTGCCTTTTTCAGGGAAAAATTGCCTAACCGGTCAGAAAATTACCGCATGTTGTCTGCTTAATCACTGTATTATCAATAAGATGTATTTTTTTGTGTCGTGAGCATGAATTATGCATGCCAGAAGAGTATGATCTACCGGATACAGACATTCAGCCAATGGGCTGACAAGCGGAAAGAGGGGGGAAGCACCTGCGCTGCTTCGTGCTGCACTCCTTCGCAGTGCCGTTGCGACTGTGTT
>JAAYUK010000210.1 GCA_012517735.1 Nitrospiraceae bacterium | reverse complement strand
TCCTGCAGCGGCGCGTTCCGCGTCAGCACCACCTTCTCCAGCGCCGCCAGCGCCTTGGCGCTGTCCCCCTTCTTCAGCTGCACCATCGCCACCTTGTACTGCCCCAGTCCCGCAAACCGTACGTCCGCGGATTCCCCCACTTCCTGAAATGCCTTGATCGCTTCGTCGTACCGCCCAAGGTCAAAGTAGCACAGCCCTATCGAGAACTTCAGGTCTGCGCTCTTGCGGGCATCATACGCCTTGCTGAATGCCTCCAGCGCTTTCTTGATCCGCTCTTCCGCAGGCAACCCCGCCGTCGCAGGGTCCCCTCCCGCCAGATGCCGGTATCCCTCCAACTCGTAGGTCGCCGCCTTCGTCTTGGCGCTGTCCAGATAGACAAATACTCCCGCAATCATCACCATGACGGCCAGTACCGCCGCTCCCACTTTCACCAGTGTCCGCTGCCGCTCCTGCAGCCGCTCCCGCAGATGCTCCACAGACTCCTGGTACTGTTCTTCGTCACTCTTCCTTGCAATCACTTTCTTTATCGCTTTCGGCATTCATGCCCTCCCTAAAGCCTTCTCGATTCGTTGCCCGCCTGAATCCCGGCTAGGCGCCAAAAACACGTTCAAACAGATAATCGACATGCTGCAGATAATGATCGAGCTGAAAGATGTTTTTCAATGCATCTTCCCCGATGGCCGCAACCACCTCGGCATCGGCGCGGAGCAGCTCAAGAAAGGGCTTTCGGGTCCGCCAGCTCTCCATCGCATTGCGCTGCACCATGAGATAGGCATCCTCCCGGCTTTTGCCGGACTGCACCAGGGCAAGCAGGACCCGCTGCGAATTGTACAACCCGCAGCTCAGCTCCATATTCTCCAGCATCCGCTCCGGATAGACATGCATGTCTTTCAGCATGCCGCGCATACGGTGCAGCATGTAATCGACCAGGATGGTGCTGTCGGGAATGATGACCCGCTCAACTGATGAATGCGAAATGTCACGCTCATGCCAGAGCGGCATGTTCTCCATCGCCGCGATGGCGTTGGATCTGACGATACGGGCGAGTCCGGAGAGATTTTCGTAGCCGACCGGATTGCGTTTGTGCGGCATGGCGGACGATCCCTTCTGCCCGGCGGTAAACGGCTCTTCCGCCTCGCGCACTTCAGTCCTCTGCAGATGGCGCATTTCGATTGCGATTTTTTCGATCAGCCCTGCAAGCAGCGCCAGAGCAGTCATATACTCGGCATGGCGGTCGCGCTGGATTACCTGGGTTGCAAGCGGCTCCGGCGCAAGGCCGAGCTTTGTGCAGACGATCTCTTCCAGCTTCGGCGGAAGATTCGAGAATGTGCCGACCGCGCCTGATATCGTGCCGACATTGATCGCCGCCCGGGCCCGCTGCATGCGTTTGAGATTGCGCTCCGCCTCCGCATGCCACAAGGCGAATTTCAACCCGAAGGTCATCGGTTCCGCATGCACGCCATGGCTGCGACCGATACAGGGGGTATGCTTGTATGCATACGCCTGATCTTTCAGCACCGCCATCAGGTCCCGCAGTCCTGCGATAATGCGGTCCGCAGCCTCCCGCATCAGCAGGGACAACGCGGTATCGACAACATCCGAGGAGGTGAGCCCCATATGCACAAAGCGGGATTCGGGCCCGACATGCTCAGCAACCGAGGTCAGAAACGCGATCACATCGTGCTTCACTTCGCGCTCGATCTCGTCAATACGTTCTATGCGAAAGGCCGCCTTGCGCTTGATCACATCGAGCGCTTCGGCCGGTATTGCTCCCAGCTCATGCCATGCCTCACATGCGGCGATCTCAACATCAAGCCATTTCTGGAAACGGTTCTGCGGCTCCCACAGACTGCCCATCTCAGGGCGGGTATATCGGCTGATCATGCTTCCTCCTTCATGGTCGGCACTGCTGCATCCGCAAACAAACGCACAACCGTTATCGTTCCTTCTGCCGCCCGGCCGATGCCGAGCAGTGTTCCTTCCTGATCCTGAAGCCGGACAAGGCCATCAACGCACGGACCGCACATCTCTGCATCAGTGACGGCAACGGCATTCCCATGGCGTATCCGCTGCAGCCACAACCCGCCGAATCGTACAGCAGGAAGGTGGCATAACGCAGACGCAAGCGGAATGATGCCCTGTCGGCCTTCCGCAAGCTGAGACAGACGTATGCCCTGATCCAGCCGAAACGGCCCGATCCGGGTGCGCCGAAGCGCGGTCATATGGGCACCAACGCCCAGTTGCTCGCCGATGTCGTGACAGAGCGAGCGGATATAGGTGCCCTTTGAGCAGACAACCCGCATACGCACTACAGGAAGCGAGATCTCCTCGACCTCAAGTTCGCCAATCGTGACCGTGCGGGGCTTCCGCTCAACCGTAATCCCCTTGCGGGCAAGCCGATAGAGGGGCTCTCCCTGCATTTTGATTGCGGAATACATCGGCGGCAATTGGCTGATAACCCCGCGCATCGATTCGGCACAGGCACGGACAGCGTCTTCGGTCACACCATCGATCGGACGCTGCTGAATGATGCTTCCATCAGCATCATACGTATCGGTCGACACGCCCAGCAGCATCGTGACCGCATACTCCTTGTCGAAGTCGGCAAGCAGATTGGCCGCCTTGGTCGCTTCGTTCAGGCAGACGATCAGCAGGCCGGTCGCCAGGGGATCGAGCGTGCCCGCATGCCCAGCCTTGCGCACACGGAGGAGGCGTTTCGCCTGAACAACCGCATCGTGCGACGTCATCCCCTGCTCCTTGTCCAGCAAGACAACAGCGTTCACAGGAGCTTCATCATGCCGAGCCCCTTCAATTCGAAAAACAGCATGAAGACATAATCCGCCGGCAGATCGGTTGTCGGCGGCCGTCTCGATATTGTCGTGCCTATGGCCCAGCAGGGATCAATATAGCTCAGAGAAACGCTCGACTCGCGCCATCCCTGCCCTTTGGCATCATACGCAAGCGACGTTCCGAGGAACCAGCGTTTCTGATAGTTCAGTTCAAAGCCGAAGGTATAGAGCATCAGTTTGTCGAGACGGTTATATCGCTCACCGAACGAAAAACTCGCGGCGTCAGACAGCCTGAACGTAATGCCGCTATTGAACACATCAACTTCCGACCGGGGAAAACTATACGAAATGTCCGAGGATATGCCGCCCCATTCCGCATTGTATAATCCCTCAAGCCGGGTCGGCCTGAACCATTTATCCTCGGCAAGCGAGTTGATGCCATACGGCTGCGACAGGCGGAGCAACAGCTGCGACGACTGAAACGCAAAGCGGTTCATGACGGAAAAGGTCACTTCCGACGCGCGCGTAAGCAGTTCGGCCGAATCGAACAACGGCGGGGATTTCGTCTGGGTGACCATCTGGTACTCAACCGAAGGCTCCAGGATGTGCGTAAAGCCATCGTACTGCTTCAAAAAACGGGACTGTGCATATGCCCGGTACACCAGCGAAGCCCGGTTGAGCGACGACCTGCCTTCCGGGTCGTTGCTGAGGCGGTATGCCGATTCGCGAAGCGAGAGGGACTGGCTGACCCGAACTTCGTCTCCAAAGGTATGCGACAGTGACGGCATGATGTCAAAGCGCTGCCCCCGCACATTCTTCTCCCGGAAGAAATTGGTTGCGCTTGATACCAGGTCAAGGACAAACGGGCCCGCCTTGATCGGCTGGAGCGTATAGCCAAGCTCCGGCAGCCTCTGCGGTTCATAATGCGTCTGGTCTCTCCGGAGATCGATCCAGTACTGTCCCATGAGATAAAACCGGTTGCTGTCGCCCGAATAGGCAG
>JAAYUK010000209.1 GCA_012517735.1 Nitrospiraceae bacterium | reverse complement strand
GAAGGGGAACTGCCCGAGAATTTCCGTCACGTCCCGGGTACGCCGCAGGTCGAGCCGGCCGTTCCTGATGGCGTCGACACCATGCACCGGGATTTCGGCGGCCGACAGTCCGAGACGGAGAAATGTCTCAAGGTCTTCCCGCATTCGGGAAAGGCTGCCGTCAATGCGGGTTTCATCGATTTTCATGCCGATTTTCACTGCATTCTCCTTGGTATCATCCATACTTTTCGAGAAAGAGTTCTGTATTCCTGAAATCCCGGAAACGCTCCGCAAGCAGCTTCCGATCCCAGTCCCACCAGGCGATTTCGAGCATCTGTTCGATGACTCTGTCGCTGAACCGTTTTTTCAGCGGGCGCGCCGGTACCCCTGCAACAATCTCATATGGCTGCACATTTTTGGTCACCACGGCGCCCGCACCGACAACCGCTCCAGTGCCGACCGTAACGCCCGGCATGATGATGGCATTGTGGCCGACCCAGACATCATGGCCGAGGATGCAGCGGTTATCGCGCCGCCACTGGAAAAAATCCATGTCATCCTCTTCGTCGAATCCGAACTGTGTGGCGCGGTAGGTGAAATGGTGCTGAGACACGCGCTGCATCGGATGGTTGCCGGGATTGATCCGGACACGCGATGCAATGGAGCAGAATTTGCCGACGATGGTGTAAATGAGGAAGACGTCGCGTATCGCATAACTGTAGTCGCCCATGACGCTCTCTTCCATGTCGCAGCCTGGTCCGATTTCTGTCCAGGCACCAAGCGTGCTCCCAACGACCCGCGCTGTCGGGTGTATGGTCGGCTGTTCGCTCAGCATGTGGCAAAGACCTCGCGTCCAGCGACCCACGTCCTGAGAACGCGTGGAACGCAGTCCTTCGCAACCAGCACCATGTCAGCGGACTTGCCGACCTCGAGAGAGCCCGTCTCCGCGGCGATGCCGAGCGCACGGGCTGGATTGGTGCTTACCATGTTCACCGCTTCATGCAGAGGGAGCATGCCGCATTCTGCAAGCGCAAAAACCGCATGCAGCATGGACATGGGGGAATAGTCTGAGCAAATGATATCGCACCAGCCTTGCGCTATCGCATCACGGGCGCTGAGATTCCTTGACTGGGAATTCCCCCTGAGAATATTCGGCGCTCCGAGGCAGACCGAGAGCCCGCTGCCGGAAGCCGCGCGCGCGGCCTCGAGCGTAACCGGAAACTCCGAGATCGTGATGCCGAGGTCGCTGAGCCAACGGACTTTTTCCGCAGTGTCGTCGTCATGAGAGGCCAGCGGGATGTCATGGCGTTTGCACATGCCGATAACGGCCTGCAGGCTCTCCTCGCCAATGCGCTCCTTGGCCAGCATCTTGGTGGCGATGATCCGTTCAAGTTCTTCATCGCTTTTCCGGTAGACACGGCCGTAATAGTTTTTGAAGGACATGATCTCCTTGAATTGACCCTGCCCCGGGGTATGGTCCATGACAGAGAGAAGGTCGATCCCTTCTTGTTCAACGAGTTCCTTGAGGTATGGCAACGCTCCGATGTCGGTAACCTCGTAGCGGGCATGAACCTTCGTCTGTACGGTCAGTACTGGGGCCAGCGCGCGCAGCCTGGCTGCAATGGTAGCCGCCGTCTTGTTGCTGCGGAGTCCGACCTCGTTTTCCGCGAAACTGATCGAATGATACATGGTGGTCACTCCGCACGATGCGAGTCGTTTGTCGAGTTCGTAGATCGCCACATCGAGCGGAAAGACGGCTCCGGGCCTGGGTTCAATCTCCTTTTCAATCGCATCGCTGTGCATGTCGATGAACCCCGGCAGCAGATATCGCCCCCCCGCATCTATCTGCGCCTCTTTTCCGTTGCTTCGCTCGTCGATCCGGACAATAACGCCGTCCTCAAACGCTACGGCAGCATCCGGAAGAATTCCGTTCGGTGTGACGACTGTTGCATGTTTAATCACGGTATGCATGGACACTCCTTTGCTGCGGGAATTCATGGACCTGATCGGCAAGTTGTGCCATGGTCGCCCGATCATGAAAGATGCCGATCATGGTGCTCCCTGCATCGCGCAGTTCCCGGAGGATATCCACGACTGTTGCAGCAGCAGTGCTGTCTAGCGAGGCGGTCGGTTCATCAAGAAGCAGCAGGCGCGGCTTCCATATGACCGATCGGGCGATGTTTACGCGCTGTTGTTCGCCGCCGCTGAAAGTCGATGGATAGGTATCGAAGAGGCGCGGCGGGATGCCCAGCCGCTCAAGAAGCTCCGCTGCCTTGCGCAGCGCCTCTCTATCGCTCGCCGATGATCGATACTTCAGCGCCGATGCGACGATCTCGATCGCCGGAACTCGCGGGATGACCCTCAGGAACTGCGAGACATAGGCAATCTCGGTGCGGCGCAGATCGAGCATGCGGTGTTCGTCGAGCTGTGCAAGGTCGACCGGGCCGAACAGCAGGGAGTGATAGTGCAGCGCTCCCTTGGTCGGAAGATAGGTGCGGTAGATACATTTCAGCACTGTGCTCTTGCCCGAACCGCTCGGGCCGGCAAGGCCAAGGAACATGCCTTCATGGAGAGAAAACGAAAAAGCCGAGGGGGCCTCGATGACCTTTCCGCCCTGGGTATGGAGCGTGAATCGCTTTGTCAGATCAAGGACTGAGAGCATGGCGCCCCTCCTACAGTTGAGAGCTTACCAGCAGCTGGGTATAGGGATGCTGGGGATCTTCAAGTATCTGATCGGTCAGCCCGGTTTCGATTACGCGACCGTGTTTCATGACCATGGTCCTTGACGTCAGCAGCCGGATTACCCCAAGGTCATGCGAAACCACAATGAGCGCCAGCCGGAATTCCCGCTGCAGACTTCTGATGACATCAAGCACCCGCGCCTGCACCGACAGATCCAGGCCGGTCGTGACTTCATCGAGCAGCAACACGACAGGACTGTTGGAGAGCGCCTTCGCAATCTGGACCCGCTGCTGCATCCCGCCGCTGAAATTTCGGGGCAGTTCGTCCATGCGTTCAAGCGGGATTTCGGTCTTGTCCAGAAGCCAGGCAGCCCGATCACGCATGGCGCCTACTGAGCGCCATCCGCCCGCTATGAGCCGCTCGGCTACATTGCCCCCTGCGCTTACCTGCATACGGAGACCGGCTGCTGCGTTCTGATAAACAATCCCCATGAAGGTGTTTCTGATCATCCGCCGCTCAAAAGCTGTCGCGCCGAACACATCAGCCGTTCCATCCAGAAGGTGCTGAACATGGACCTGACCGTTGCCGCTCTGCCGACCAGCGCCATGCGGGATAGTGACGGAAAGGCTTCCTGCGGAGGGCTCGATGTCGAAATGCAGGAGACGAACCACGGTGCTCTTGCCGGAACCGCTTTCCCCGACAATGCCGATGGTTTCGTCCGGATACAGATCAAAGGATACCTCGGCACATGCTACGATTGTGCCGCATGCGGAGCAACGATTTGTCGCTGCTGCCGGACCAGTATTTTCGGGACAGCTGACGCAACCGGTTCCATAGAACCTGGTAAGCCCTCGTGCGCTCAGAAGGGGCTGATCACGCATGGGACTGTTCCGCGATGAGCGTTTGATCAGGTTCGCAGAAGAAGCTGTATCCGTGACGCCGGAATCCCAGGTTTTCATAAAAGCGGTGTGCCGCTTCGCGCACCATATTGCTCGAAAGCGACATTTTGTAGCAGCCACGTGCACGACAATACTCAATGGCGAAGAGCATCATCGTTCTGCCGATTCCCCTGCCGCGCAGGTCGCTGCGAACCACGACATCTTCCACTACCCCCGATGGTGCCCCGTTATGGCCGAGATTGTCCATGACCAGCAGGGCGAATACGCCGGCAATCTCCCCGTCCGCCTCGGCAAGAAAGAGCCGGTAGTCCGGGTAGTCCTGCATGCGCCGGAAAATCTTCTGAGCAGCAGTGAGTTCGAGGACCGTACCGTCATCCTGCCCGAGCTGACGGTACAGATTGAGTATGGAAGGGAGGTCTTTCTCGACTGCTTCGCGAATCAGGGTATTCATTCCAGCTCCTTGCAGCGTGCGTTTTTATCACATCGTCCGGTGTCCGAACACAGGTAACTGCGCTGACCATTTTCGAGCACGATTTCGTCGAGGTAGGCGTCTTCGGCTCCGCAGCGGGCGCAGCATTTTCCGGCGAAATCTTCGGTACGAAAGGGAACATCATCGAATTCCAGCGGCTGCACATCCGTGTGTGGAGGAATGGCGTAGAGCCTTTTTTCCCGGCCTGCGCCAAAGAGAAAGAGCACATCCGACTGATGGAGCTTCGGAACGTCCCATCGCGGAATGGGACTCGGATCCATGATATAGCGGCGGTTGACCATGACGGGATAACGGGCGCCGATGCTGATCTCGCCGAAGCGTACAATGTCTTCGTAAAGATACAGCCAGAGCCGCGTATAATCGCCTTCGGCATGCATGCGCCGGGTCTCCCGCTCCGAAGCCTCGACGGTGCGGAGCGACTCGGGAATGGGAACCTGCAGGATCAGAATCTGATCCTGAGACATCCATTCTTCCGGGATACGGTGGCGGGTCTGGATGAGCGTGGCCTGGCTGGTATCCGTAGTGGTCGGCACCTGTGCAACGCGGCTGACGAAGTTGCGGATGTTTACGGCATTGACACTGCCGTCGCAGCCCTGATCAATCACTTTCAGCACATCTTCAGGACCGATCAGTGAAAGCGTTATCTGCAGGCCTCCCGTGCCCCAGCCGCGCGCAATCGGCAGTTCCCGGGAAGCAAAAGGAACCTGATAACCGGGAATCGCAACCGCCTTGAGGAGCTTGCGCCGGATCTCCCGCTTTGCACCTTCGTCGATAAAGGCATAGTTGTATCCTGCGGAACCGAGCTGGTTCGTTTCGGTTGAGATGTGCTCACTCACTCGCGTTCTCCAAAGGCGGCAGACCGCTTTGCCGGATCAGCCATCGCCTGCGCCTTCCGGATCCGGTCGAGATCCGACTGGAAGGTGACATAGTGCGGCAGCTTGTAGTGGTTGCAGAAGCCCATGGCCTCGATGCCGTCGGTGTGCGTCAGGACAAATTCCTGATCCTCTGAGGGACGCTGCGGTTCCGGGTTTTGCAAGGCTCGATCGAGCACCGCCATCGAGATTGCCTTCACCTCATTCTGACCGAAGCAGAGGCCGTATCCGAGCGTGAAGCGCGGGGTTCCATCGGCGCCCGAAAAGCGGGCAATGACCTCGGCTTCCGTCACCTTGACTTCGCCTGCGGTATACGGCCGCCTGGTCACAGGGTGTTTTACGACAAGCGGAAGATAACCGACCCGCAACTCGCCGACGGTCGGATGCACATCTCCGTAGCCGCGCATGTTTGAATAGGCAAGCGCGAGCATGCCTCCCGT
>JAAYUK010000208.1 GCA_012517735.1 Nitrospiraceae bacterium | reverse complement strand
GAAAAACGTCGATGAAGCGCATTGCGATCGATCCGGTCACCCGTCTTGAAGGCCACGGACGCATCGAGATTTTTCTTGACGAAAAGGGCGATGTGGCGAATGCCTACTTTCAGGTCCCCGAGTTTCGCGGATTCGACCGTTTCTGCGTCGGTCGCCATGCCGAGGAGATGCCCGTGCTGACCAGCAGGATATGCGGCATGTGTCCCGAGGCGCATCATCTTGCATCGGTCAAGGCGCTTGACGCCATCTTCGGCGTCAAGCCGACCGAGACCGCCCGGAAGATTCGCGAGCTGATATACATGGCTTTTTTCGTGAATGACCATGCGACCCACTTTTTTGCCCTCGGCGGACCGGATTTTTTTGTCGGCCCGGACGCAGAGCCCCGGGATCGGAACCTCTTTGGGGTCATGGCGAAGCTTGGACGCGAAGCTGCCGAGGAGTTCATGGCGTGCCGGAAGCGCAACCATCGCATTCTGGAGCTGCTGGGCGGACGCGGAATCCATCTCGTCGCGGGTGTGCCGGGAGGATGGAGCCGGCAGCTGAGCCGCGATGACGTTACCGAGGTGCGCGCAGCAGCCGTTCTGAATATCGGGTTTGCACGTTCCGCGCTCGACCTCTTTGAAGGAACGATCCTGCATGACCAGTGCTTTCTTGAGATGCTGAATGATAATTGCTGTATTCATCCTACCTATTCGATGGGAACGGTCGACGCGCAGAACCGGGTGAATTTTTACGACGGCGCGATTCGGATCGTCAGTCCTGGGGGGGGCGAATTCGCGCGGTACCAGCCAAAAGACTATGCGGATCATATTGCCGAACATAGGGAACCATGGACATATCTTTCGTTTCCCTATTTGCGGAAGATCGGCTGGAAAGGACTGCAAGACGGCCCTTCAAGCGGGATTTACTGCGCAACACCGCTTGCGCGCCTGAATGTTGCGGACGGGATGGCCACGCCGCTTGCCCAGAAACACTATGAGAAACTGTTTACCTGGTTCAATGCGCTCCGGGACGACGGGAGCACTCTGCCGGTGCACCATCGTCTCGCAACGCACTGGGCCCGGCTGATCGAGCTCTTGTATGCCGCCGAGCGCATGCTGGAACTGGCCGAAGACGAGGAAATCCTGTCTCCCAATATCAGAAACATGCCGAAAGCGAAGCTGCGCCGGTCCGGGATCGGTTGCGTTGAGGCGCCGCGGGGAACGTTGACACACCATTATGAGGTGGATGAACGCGGCATCATAACGAATGTGGCCATTCTGTCCGGCACGGCAAACAATCATGCCGCGATCGCCCTGTCGATCAAGCGGGCTGCTGAACGATACATTACCGGCGGATCGATCATTGACCATGGGCTCCTGAACCGGATCGAAATGGCGTTCAGGCTGTATGACCCGTGCCTTGCGTGCGCTACCCATTCCGACGGAGCAGCAGTGCGCGTGTTCATCCGCGATGCCGGAAAACGCGTTATCCGGGAGGTGCAGCGATGAAGATGCTCGTCTGCATCTGTGCCTGCAATGGCGCCCTGCGGGAAAAACTGGATATCCGGGCTGTCTCGAAAGCGGCCCGGAAACTGCCGGATGTGGATTCAGTGCTGACCGTGTCATCACTCTGTACTGAAGAGGGCCGTACGTTGCTGATTCGCGAACTGCACGACCGGAATCCCGACAGGATTGTCTTTGCCGCGTGTTCCCCGCGCAATCACGAACAGACGCTGCGTCGTATTCTCGTTGCTGCCGGCATGAATCCGCATCTTATGCAGATCGCCAATATCCGTGAGCAGGTGGCATGGGTGACACCGGACCGGCCTGCGGCGACCCGGAAGGCGAAACGCCTCATTCATGCGGCGATTGCGCGCGTCCGATACCATGAACCCCTCGAGAAACTGACGATTCCGGTATGCACCGATGTCATGGTTGTCGGAGCCGGACCGGCAGGTTTGAGTGCTGCTCAACTGCTCGCCCAGACCGGCAGAAACGTCATTCTGGTTGAGAAGTCGCCTTCTCCCGGCGGCATGCCGATGCTGTTTGACGAGACCTTCCCGGACAGGACCTGCGGTTCCTGCATGATGCAGCCCATGCTCGACGGAGTTTTGCATGGGGAGTATCCCGGACGCATTGAACTGCTCACCCTTTCTCGCGTGCGTTCGATCAGGGGGGCTTTGGGCCATTATGAGGTCAGCATCGCCCAGTCGCCGCGGTACGTTGATGCGGTGCATTGTGTCGGGTGCGGCGAATGCGTGAATGTCTGCCCGGTTATGGTCCGTTCCTCCGGGTTCGGCGGTGTTGATAAACGGAGAGCGGTTGATTTTGCTTCATCGGGTGCGTTGCCGCATGTCCCGTATATTGATGCATCAGCATGTCTGCGCGAAAAGGGGAAATCCTGTACTGCCTGTCTCGATGCTTGCCCGGTCGACGGGGCGATCAGGTTCGACGACCGTCTCCAATTGCATGAAAGGACTGTCGGCGCGGTGGTTCTTGCAACCGGGGGGGCCATGTTTGATTACGCACGGATTCCATCGCTGATACAGAAAAGCGGCGCTGATGTGATGGAGAGCCGGGAATTTGAGCGGATGCTCTCCAATGACGGTCCGACGAGAGGGAAAATACGAACCCTGTCGCGCCGCACCCCGAGGGGGATTGCGATCGTTCATTGTGTCGGCAGTCTCGATGAGGAATACCAGCCGTATTGTTCGGCGGTCTGCTGCCGGTACGCTCTGAAATACCGGG
>JAAYUK010000207.1 GCA_012517735.1 Nitrospiraceae bacterium | reverse complement strand
CGTGCCTGACCTCATTCGTAAAATTCAGTGTTTTGTTGACAATTACAATACAAAAGCCACTCCTTTTGCATGGACTGCCACTGCCGATTCCATCTTTGCCAAACTGAAAAGACTTCTGTCAGCTATTAATGAAACAAAACACTAGTTCCTGCACGCGCATGCGGCGGTGCTGATTTTCGGAATCGTTTTCAGGAGCAGCTGTTTCACGGTATCCGCGTTTTTTTGCATGATCTCCTTGATCATCTCCCACGTTACCGGCTCTTCACCCTCTTTCCAGCAGTCATAATCGGTCGACATCGCAATACTCTGGTAACAGATGCCGATCTCACGAGCCAGTATGACTTCAGGAACCGATGACATGTTGATCACATCGGCGCCCCACATCCGAAAAAGGTGCGATTCGGCTTTTGTCGAGAATCGCGGCCCCTCGATCGTGATAACCGTACCCTTTGCATGGTGCCTGATCTTCATCTCTTTCGCCGAGGCAACCAGCAGCTTTCTCAGATCAGCGCAAAACGGCTCTGCCATGGGGGTATGCACGACATCTTTCTCATGAAATGTAAGCGTCCGGTGCTTGGTGAAGTCGATAAACTGATCGATGAAGACAATATCCCCGGGCTTGATCTTTTCGCGCAGGGAGCCGACGGCCGTCGTTGCGAGGATATGAGTGCACCCTTCTTTTTTCAGGGCATACAGATTCGCCCGGAAGTTGACCGCTGTCGGATAGATCGTGTGGCCCTTCCCATGCCGCGCGAGGATGACAACATCGACCCCCTCAATCTTTCCGGTCGTAAGCGGCGATGACGGACTGCCATACGGCGTCTTCACCTTCTTTTCCCGGATACTGGCCATGAGCTTCGGATCGTTCATGCCCGAACCGCCGATAATGCCAATTTTCACGTGTTTCACCGCTACCTCCTGCATGTTCTGCGCTTCTTCCGGCGCCAATTTCGGATCAGGGCTATTATGACATATCAGCGCGCTCCGGAGAAGTCGCCGATACTCACAAAAAAAGGACCTGCAGCATCCTGCAAGTCCTGTGTCTTCTGAAAGTGGCGCGCCTGAAGGGATTCGAACCCCTGGCCTACAGATTCGTAGTCTGCCGCTCTATCCAGCTGAGCTACAGGCGCGGCCAGAGTGTTAATATTAGCAGTTCAGACCATTTTTTCGCAACCTTCAGCCGCCACACACGATCAACGCTCAGGGAAGAAGCCCGGTAACACGAACCACCTCGTCGAACGACGTGACTCCACCCAGAAGCTTGCGGATGGCGCACTCCTTCAGCGAAATCATCCCCTCGCTCCGGGCGGCTTTCTTGAGCAGATCGGGCGCAGGTTTCTGCTCGATCAGCCCTTTCACCTTTTCCGACATCTCGAGGACCTCAAAGATGCCGGTCCTGCCGAAATAGCCGGTTCCGCGACACTCGGGGCATCCGCGCCCGATCGACACCGGCATGTTCTTCACCTTTGCCGGCGGGATATTCAGCATACGGCACTCCTCATCCGAAAGCACATATTTTTCAGCGCAGTGCGGACAAATCTTCCGGACCAGACGCTGGGCAATGACCCCGATCAGCGTTGAGTTTACCAGAAACGGCGGCACCCCCAGATCCACCAGCCGGGTCACGCTCGATGCAGAATCGTTCGTATGCAGTGTGGAAAGAACCAGGTGCCCGGTCAGCGCCGCCTGAATCGCATGCTCCGCAGTCTCGTAATCGCGGATTTCGCCGACCATGATGATATCCGGATCCTGTCTCAGTATGGCCCTCAGACTGCTCGCGAACGTCACGTCGATCTTCGGCTGGACCGAGACCTGATTGAACTCCTCATACACCATTTCGACCGGATCCTCAATTGTGGTAATGTTGATCTCCGGCGATGAAAGCAGCTTCAAAGCCGAATACAGTGTCGTGGTCTTGCCGCTGCCGGTCGGGCCGGTTACCAGAATGAGCCCGTATGGTGCGCCGATAAAAGTCCTGAAGAGCTGCATCTCCCGTCCATAAAAACCAAGCTCCTCGATCTCCTGCATCAGAATCGCCGGATCGAATATGCGGATGACCGCCTTCTCCCCGAAGGCCACCGGCAGTGTCGAAACGCGCAGCTCGATCTCCTTGCCATCCTTTTCGGTCTTGATGCGACCGTCCTGCGGGCGGCGTTTCTCAGCGATATCAAGCCGGGCAAGCGTCTTGATGCGCGAGACAAAGGCGAGATGCACCGGACGGGGAATCTTGTGCACATTGTGCAGAATACCATCAATGCGGAGCCGGATCAGGCCATTCTCCCGTTTCGGTTCAATATGGATGTCCGAGGCCCGCTGCGCATAAGCATAATGCAGGAGATACTCGACCGCATTGATCACATGCTGGTCCGTGGCGCTCAGCTCGGCCATGGATTTCAGCTTCACATACTGCTCAAGATTGCCGAGATCGACCTGAGATGTCAGCTCATGATGAGCGGCAGCCACCGAATATTTGAATCCATAAAACTCGGTTATGATTTTCTTGATATCCGACGGTGTTGCCAGCACAATCCGGATATCGTATTTGGTAGAGTGCCGAATGCCCTCAATTCCTTCCATCTGAAACGGATTGGACGTCGCAACCGACAGCAGATTGGCGGTCAGGTCGATTGGAACCAGCTGATACTTGACCGCATAGGGTTTTGAGACCACTCTCGTTACGACATCGGAATCGAGCTTCAGCGGATCAATGCGCATGAATGGCATTCCCTTTGCCCGCGCTATTTCCTCCATGATGACCTCTTCGGTCAGAAACCGGTTTTTCCGGTTCAGCAGCGGCAGATGCAGGGAGTCGATAATGTCGACGATCGTCACTTCAGACTGCACATATCCGCTTCGCTTCGCGAGCACTGTTCGCGCCTTGATCAGCTTCGTCCGATGGGATTCTTCCTTCTCCACGATCTCCGCGGCATGTTCCTTCGAAAGCAGGCCCTTTGCCTGCAGAAGATCGAGTACAAACTTCGTGCTTTTCGGGTCGGTCATGGCATCATTATAGCAGGCAAACCACTCAGCGGCAATCTAGCCGCCTTGTCTCGCGCTGCTTTATTTTCCGTTTTGCATGCATACACGCATTGCATCGGCAATTGCATCCGCCATCTTTCGACGCCGGTCTGCATCGAGCAGTTCCAGCTCTTCCACCCGATTCACGATAATGCCGGCTTCAAAGAGCAGCGCCGGTTGCGCCGCCGTCTTCAGCACGATCAGTTCATCGTAATAGTAAACCCCGTTTTCAGCATCAGCCCACTCGCGGCCTTCTCCGGCGATTGGCTCAGCATGATGCTTCGTGAAGGAAAACCCTCGTGCCTGCAAGGACTGTCCGATCGCGGACGCACAGCGGAGACTCGCAGCAACATGCGGATTCAGACGGGAGACGAAAAGTGAAAAACCGGAGTACCGGTCACTGAATCTCCGCTCACTGCCGTTATACGTCCACTTCTCAAGATAGTGCGGCTGTACCGAGTCGTGATGCACGGAAATCAGAAATGCCGCTCCATCCGCATACTGGGAACGCTCCCGCAAATTCTTCAGACCACCGTGTTCGTTGATCATCCGAACCCGTTGGCCTCGCGCTCCAAACGCATCCCGAAGCTGTTGAGCAAACGCTTGATTGAAAACAAATTCGCTGGTTCCCCGCGCACTCATCGCGCCCGGATG
>JAAYUK010000206.1 GCA_012517735.1 Nitrospiraceae bacterium | reverse complement strand
GTCCGCCGACCCAAGGAGGGAGCATGACAGTACTTTACGGCAGTGAAAACCCCAGAATAGCGTATTTCTCGATGGAGATAGGACTGACGAATGCTTTGCCGACCTACAGCGGAGGACTCGGCGTGCTCGCCGGGGATACGATCCGGTCAGCCGCCGATCTTCAGGTTCCGGTTGTTGCCGTATCCCTGATTCACCGCAAGGGATATTTCTTCCAGCGTCTGACAGAAGAAGGCTCCCAGGTGTCAGATGCTGTTGCGTGGGAGCCCGGCGAAATCCTTCAGGAGTTGCCGGCACGGGTGTCCGTGGCAATAGCCGGAAAGAACGTCATGCTCAGGGCATGGCGATACGACGTCAGGGGAATAGATGGGTATAGCGTTCCCGTTTTCTTTCTTGATACCGACCTGCCGGAAAACGAGAGCGCCCACAGAACCCTCACCGATCACCTGTACGGCGGAGATCTGCAGTATCGTCTCTGCCAGGAAGTCATTCTTGGCATCGGCGGAGTCCGGATGCTCAGGGAGCTTGGATACCGCAGCATTGAACGATATCACATGAACGAAGGGCATTCGTCTCTGCTGACCGTGGAGTTGATGGATGAGCTTTCAGGACGTGGCCGTGAGAAGTCCCCGATACCAGACACCGTTCTTGATGCAGTACGGCGGCAGTGTATCTTTACGACGCACACGCCGGTGCCTGCCGGTCATGACCAGTTTCCCCGCCATCTTGCAGAGGATATTCTTTCCGACCACCAATCCTTCCTTCACACGCACGAGCTGTTTCAGAAGGATGGGGTGCTCAACATGACCTATCTGGCTCTTCGTACAAGCCGGTATGTCAACGGCGTCGCCAAAAAACATGGCGAGGTGTCGCGCCTGATGTACGCAGACTATGAAATCGATGCAATCACCAACGGTGTCCATACCGCAACATGGGCGTCGCCGCCGATGCGCGATCTCTTCGATCGCTATGTGCCGGGATGGAAACAGGACCCCTTTTCGCTCCGGGCCGCGTTGAGCATTCCGAAAGGAGAAGTATGGGCGGCTCACAGCACGGCAAAGCATGATCTGATCAGGCGCATCAATCAGGATACCGGCGCCCGTCTTCTGCCGGATGTGTTCACCATGGGATTTGCACGGCGGGCAACACCTTACAAACGCGCAGATCTGCTGTTTCATGATGTAGAGCGATTGAAGCAGATTGTATCGCTCCGCGGACCGGTCCAGATACTGTATGCAGGGAAGGCGCATCCGCGTGATGAGGGTGGAATCGAGCTGATACGAAAAGTCGTCGGGATCGGCAAGGCATTGCGGAACACCATCCCGGTCTTGTATCTTGAAAATTATGACATTTCGCTGGCCCAATTGCTCATCGCAGGAGTCGACCTCTGGCTCAACACACCGCAGCCTCCACTGGAGGCGTCCGGAACCAGTGGCATGAAGGCGGCAGTCAACGGGGTGCCGAGCCTCAGCATCCTTGACGGGTGGTGGATCGAAGGACATGTTGAAGGTGTTACCGGGTGGGCAATCGAGCATGGCGACAGTTCGCAGCGCGATGCTGATTCACTGTACCGGAAACTGGAACAGACCATCCTGCCCGTCTTCTATGGCAGTCGTGAGCAGTATCAATGCATCATGCGAAACTGCATCGCCCTGAACGGATCGTTCTTTTCCACGCATCGCATGCTGCAGGAGTATGTGCTGAAAGCGTATTTCCGCTGACGGAAAAACGCATCCGCAAATGAACCCGGGTGGCGACAGCCAGTCCGCAGCGGCGCCCCAAGGCGCCCGGACAAGGAGAACATATGCTGGAACGAATCAAGGCCTTTGAACGGATTGTCACCGTCTGTCTGACCATCATGATGGCGGTTGTGGTTCTGCTTGCCATGATTGAGCTCGGCTGGCTCATCATCAAGGATATTCTGTCTCCGCCGCTGCTGATTCTCGAAATTGAAGAGCTGCTCGACATCTTCGGACTTTTCCTGCTCGTCCTCATCGGCGTTGAGCT
>JAAYUK010000026.1 GCA_012517735.1 Nitrospiraceae bacterium | reverse complement strand
CCCCCGCAGTGGAAATACTGCGGGGGTGTTTTATTTTGTTGAAAAACAAGCAAAAAAGAGTTGGCACGCAATCTGCTCTTTCATAGGACAGAAAAGAACCCGATGCGCTGCATCGGTTACTGAAGATGAAGGAGCGTGACCACCGTGCTGAGAAATTACTTCATGAAGATGTCCCCCCTAAGGCTTGCTTTGGTTGTCTTTGTCTCTCTGGCAACCACAGTCGTATTCAGTCTTTTTTTCGCGACGACGGCTCCGGCTGCGACCGATGCACTCGTGCAGTCGTCAATTCCCTGGTGGATCTGGCCGTCGGTGCTTTTTGTGGTGACCTTTGTGCTTGGCATTGTCGCGGTCCTTGGCGGTGTCGGCGGCGGCGTGCTGTTCGTGCCGATTGTCGGCGGGTTCTTTCCTTTTCATCTTGATTTTGTCCGGGGCGCCGGTCTGCTCGTCGCGCTTTCCGGTGCGCTTGCGGCAGGTCCCGGTCTATTGAAGAAAGGGCTTGCGGATCTCAGGCTCGCATTGCCGGTCGCCCTGATCGCATCGATCGGTGCCATCATCGGCGCGCTGATCGGTCTTGCGCTTCCGACCCATATCATTCAGATTGCCCTTGGGTCGACCATCCTCGGCATTGTGGCGATCATGTCGCTTGCCAAGAAGTCCGAGTATCCCGAGGTCAAACAGCCTGATGCGCTTTCCCAGGCGCTTCGCATTACCGGCATCTATCACGAAGTGTCGACCGGGCATGACGTGAAATGGAGCATCCATCGCACGCCTCAGGGGCTTGCGCTTTTCCTTCTTGTCGGTATTATGGCCGGCATGTTCGGGCTCGGCGCGGGATGGGCGAATGTCCCGGTCCTGAACCTGCTGATGGGTGCGCCGCTGAAGGTCTCTGTGGCGAGCAGCAAGTTTCTCCTTTCCATTACGGACACGTCGGCGGCCTGGATCTATGTGAACAACGGTGCCGTGCTGCCCATGATCGTCGTGCCGTCGATTATCGGCATCATGCTCGGCTCGCTGGTGGGGGTGCGCATTCTGGCAAAGACAAAGCCGGCTGCGGTCCGGTATATCGTCATCACCATGCTGCTCTTTGCAGGCGGCCGCGCCCTGCTGAAGGGCCTCGATATCTGGTCATAAGAATCTGACATTAACAGGAGGAGATTATGGAAACGAAGAATGGACATGCCGCAACTGGAGTACTGCAGGGAGTCAGGACGCGCCTTGTCATTGAAGAAGAGATCACCGCAACCCCCGAACAGATGGCATACGCCAAACTGCTCGACAAAGGGATGAAGCTTGGTCTGCTGATGCTGATCATCACGTTTTCGATCTATCTGATCGCTGCCGCATCGCCGATGGGCCTGCTCGAAACGCATGTGCCGGTGAAGGACCTCCCGAAGTACTGGAGCATGCCGGTGAGCGAGTATCTCAAGCATGCTAATATTCAGGCGGGATGGACGTGGGTTACGATGCTCGACCGCGTCGATTTCCTGAATTTCACCGGCATTGTGTTTCTGGCAGGAATTACCATTCTCTGCTACGTCAGGATTGTACCGATCATTTATCGGCAGAGGGATTATGTGTATACTGTACTTGCGGTGTGTGAGATCCTGGTTCTTACGCTCGCGGCATCAGGTATCCTCCATATGGGCGGACACTGAGAGATTTGCATGATACTGAACGATGCGTGCGCTGAAACGAGATTCAAGAAAATACTTCTCGCATCCGATGGTTCGGAGTTCAGCGAGGGCGCCGTTCGAGAAGCAGTGGCAATTGCAAAACGTCATGAAAGCATCTTGCATGTAGTGTCTGTTGTCGAAGCAAACCGGGAGTATATGGCGTACGCTCCCGATGCATTGGAGAAGATAGAGCGCAAGACCCGCTGGCATCTCGACATGGTCCGCAAGCGGGCAAAATATGAAGGGCTTTCGTGTGAGACCCGGGTGCATCTGAGCGATGACCCGGGTCTCTGCATTGTGAATGATGCGGCAGAGCTGGAATCGGACGTCATTGTGATCGGCCGCCGGGGCATGTCCGGGCTCCGGAGACTGGTTATCGGCAGTGTGACCGCGCAGGTGGTCGGAACCGCTCCCTGCAATGTGCTGGTTGTCCCGCGGCAGGGCAAAAGTTCATTTGCCGCAATCATTGCGGCTATCGACGGCTCGCGCCACAGCGCCGTTGCAGCGGCTCATGCGGTGAATATTGCCGCGTGCAGCGGAGCGTCGCTTACGATTGTTACGGTTGTCCCTTCCGATTCGGATATCCTCGAAAACACCTCATACGCCGGAGAGCATCGGACACTGATCGCCGATCAGCAGATACAGGCTGCCGAGCAGAACGTACGGCAGGTCAAGGAGATGGCTCAGCGACGGGGCATTGCTGTAACGGGATTGATCTTTTCGGGTAGTCCGTATGAGGCGATCCTGCAGAGTGCGGCTGAGCGTTCCGCCGATCTGATCGTCCTCGGCAGTCACGGAAAAACGGCATTCGAAAAGGCGATTATCGGCAGTGTTGCCGAACGCGTTGTAATGCTTGCCCCCTGTTCCACACTGGTCGCCCGTTCTCCGGTATAATCAGGCAGCATGAAAATCCGGGATAAAATCGTCATCGGAGTGGGGGCGTATATCCTCATTACCGTGCTGGTCGGCTTGTATGCGATCAGCGAACTCGGTACGGTCAGGGCGAAACTGAACCTGGTCGAGCGCACCGACGATATTACCCAGAACATTATCGAAGTCCGCCGTTACGAAAAGAACTTCTTCCTCTATCGCCAGAAAACCGATCTCGAAGAGGTGGAACGGCATCTCGGCATCCTGCAGGAGCTGATCGAAAACATCAAGACGGATATCGTCAAGGCTATCGGTGCGCAAAACGCACAGCGGCTCAGGGAACGATTGATCGAGTACAAGACGTTGTTTGATGCAGTGGCGCGGAATCTTGCCGCACAGGAGAAGGCGCAGGAAGCAATTGCACTTGCGGGCCGGAAGATCGAGGCCCGGCTCACCGGCAAGGCGCTCGAGATCTTCTCACTGCTGCGGCGGCATGAGAAGAACCTGATTCTCTATCGTGATCGCGAGCATTATGCGGTTTTTGCCCGTGTATATGCGGAACTCCCTCCCTCGGATATCGATTTTTCTCTCTACCGCAAGCAGGTCGACACCCTCGTGCAGGAGCAGGCGGAAGAAAAGAAACTGGTCGAACACCTGCGCGCAAAAGGACGCGATCTGCAGGTGCTCTCCGAGACGCTCGTCAAGGAGGAGCGTTCCGCCATTGAGTCGAGCATTGTCCGCACCGAGGATCTTCTGAGAGTCTCTCTGGTGGTGATTATTGTGCTGAGCGTGTTCGTCAACGCCCGTCTTGCCATACGGATCGTCCAGCCACTGCGAAAACTGGAGGGCATGACCCGAAAGATCGCTGCAGGCGATTTCTCGGAGCGGGTTGAAGTCTCCGGAAAGGATGAAATCGCATCACTCGAGGAGTCGTTCAACAGGATGGAGGAAAAACTCAAGGAAGCCCGTCATTCACTGGAGGAGAAAATTCAGCTCCTGCGGGAAAAACAGTCGCAACTGGTGGAGGCTGAAAAGCATGCGTCCGTCGGCGTCCTTGCGTATGGCATTGCCCACGAGATCAACAATCCGCTTACCTCGGTTCTCACCTTTTCGAATCTTCTGCTAGAACAGACTCCGCCTGAAAGCCCCCAGTATGAGCAGCTCCGGATCATGGCGCGCGAAACCGAAAAGGTCCGGGTCATTGTGAAACAGCTGCTTCAGTACAGCCGTGAGGTGACCCTTGCCAAGATGCCGGTCAGTCTTCACGATGTGATCGGGGAATCGCTCGAAATGCTGCGGGGGCAGGATGCCTTTCAGCAGATCAGGATAGAAGAACATCTTGATCCGGAACTTCCGGCGGTTCCGGCTGACCGCCTGCAGATCGGACAGGTGATTTCCAACATTCTCCTCAATGCTGCGCAGGCCATTACCCCGCCGGGGACCATATCCATAGCGACCAGGCAGGACGATGAATGGGTGGAGGTTGAGATCAGCGATACCGGGGCCGGGATCCCCTCCGACTGCCTGACGAAAGTCTTCGATCCGTTTTTTACGACGAAAGAGCCGGGCAGGGGAACCGGAATCGGACTCGCCCTGAGTTATAATATTGTCAAAAAACATGGAGGGACGATCCGTGTGGCGAGCGAACCGGGCAAAGGTTCGCGTTTCACGGTCGGGTTGCCGAAACATGGATAGTTACACGCTTCTGGTGGTTGACGACGAGGCGGCGATCTGCGAGGCGGTAAAGGCGAGCCTTGCCAGGGAAGGGCTTGAGATTACGACGACGACGAGCAGT
>JAAYUK010000205.1 GCA_012517735.1 Nitrospiraceae bacterium | reverse complement strand
TGATGGGCAATATTGCGAAGAATACGCTGGCCATGGTGCTTGCCGGAGGCAAGGGCGAACGTTTGAGCCCCATTACGCTGCGCCGCTCGAAACCGGCGGTGCCCTTTGGCGGCAAGTACCGGATCATCGATTTTGTCCTGAGCAACATGTTCAATTCGGGCATCAGAAAGGTCTTCGTCCTTACCCAGTACCATGCATACTCGCTGAACAGGCATATCAGGGATTCCTGGGCCAAATGGATGGGGCTCGGAGAATTCGTCGATACGATCCAGCCCGAGACCGGCAGCATGAGCGACGAGTGGTTCAAGGGAACGGCGGATGCGATTTACCAGAATCTGAAGTTTGTCGAGTCGTCAGGGGTTGACCATATAGCGATTTTCGGCGGGGACCATATTTATAAGATGGATGTTTCCAAGATGATCGAATACCATGTCATCAACCGGGCGGACATCACGATTGCCGCCCTCGAGATCCCGGTTGCGGAAGGGAGCCGTTTCGGCATCTTCACGGTGGACGATGACCTAAAGGTGAGCTCCTTTGTCGAGAAGCCGAAGCAGCCCCAACCGATTCCGGGACGCGATACCTGCTTTGCCTCGATGGGGAACTATATTTTTTCGACCAGGAAGCTCATTGACATTCTCCAGGAAGGCAAGAAGCGGTACGACGATCTCGACTTCGGGAAGCATGTGATTCCGATGATGCTCGAAGCTGGTGACAAGGTGTATGCGTACAATTTCTATGACAATTATGTCCCCGGCATAGGATACAAGGAGCGTGGCTACTGGAAGGACGTGGGGACGATCGAATCGTATTATGATGCGAACATGGATCTGGTCAGCACGAGTCCGCAGTTGAACCTCTATAACTACCGATGGCCGATCCTGACCAACCAGGGGAATGTGCCGCCCGCAAAGACGGTCTTTGACGACGAGGGGCGGCGCGGCCAGAACCTCGACTCTCTTGTGTGCGGCGGATGCATAACGAGCGGTGGAACCGTCCGGCGATCGATCGTCGGATCATGCACCAAAGTGAACAGCTACAGCCTGGTGGAGGACTCCATACTGTTTGAGAATGTGGAGATCGGCAGATATGCCAAGATCAGGCGCGCGATCATCGACGAGAACGTGTCGATTCCTGAAGGCACGGTCATCGGCTATGACCGCGAAGAGGACCGTCGGCGTGGCTATACCGTAACCGACAGCGGCATCGTTGTTGTTTCGCCCGAGATCGCCGGTTTTGGTGCGGGCAGATGCCCATAGAGAGCCCGGCGGCGGATCTCATGACTGCTACAGAGACTCTTTTGGGGGCGCCGGCACGGCTTTGAGCTGCGGCTGCTCCTGCGCCGGAGGAGCCTTGGTTTCGGGCGCTGTTTCCTCTGCTGGTGATTCGGTTTTGTCGTCGATGATTTCGTCAAGATCGGGCGGCGCGATGCCCCGGCGCTGCATGATGCCGTAGATGATACGTGAGCGGTTCTCGACATAGCCCGACTGCCCCAGCGGGTTATACCTGCGCGGATTGGGGAGGACGGCGGCAAGGCGGGCCGCTTCATACGGGCTTAATCCTGCGGCGGATTTGCCGTAGTAATGACGGGCCGCAGCTTCTATGCCGAAGATGCCTTCTCCCCACTCGGCAACGTTCAGATACAGCTCCAGAATCCTCTTTTTGGAGAGATTCTTTTCGAGTCTCCAGGTGAGAATCGCTTCCTTGAGCTTCCGGACCGGGTTCTTAGAGGGGGTCAGATAGAGATTCTTGGCAAGCTGCTGGCTGATGGTGCTGCCGCCGAATTTGAATTTCTTTTCCTTGATATCTTTTTCGATCGCTTTCTGCATGGCATCGAAGTCGAATCCTTCGTGATGGTAGAACTTGTCATCCTCTCCGATGAGTACTGCCTTGACGAGCGCCGGTGAGATCGCCCCGAGCGGCACCCATCGCTGGTTGATCCGGATCTTTTTCCCTTTTTCGGCCCACTCCGCTTCCCGGTATTCCATAAACGCGGTCTTTTTCGGATTTTCCTTCGCCAGTCTGCCGACATCGGGATAGACAAAATAGAATGCCACGCTGCCGATCATGCCGATCAGGCAGAGGAGAATGATTTTTTTCAGGAGGTTTTTGGTTCTTCTTTTCGCCATAGGTCTATAGTAGTACACCTGTCCGGCCGGGGGCAAAGCGGAGCGCAAGAGGGCGTGAGTTTTGCTTGAATTTCAAGTATTTTTGCCATCGTGATGCCCTGATCCCGTGTGGTATAATTGGGTATTCCTTTCATGTTGTTCCACTGCCCGGGGGGGATTTATGCGCTTTGTCACGCGTAGTCTGAGAAAGGCTTTTCTGATCCCGATCATCCTGCTGTCGCTGCTCTTCCCGCTTCTTGCCGTTGCATCGAACGAAACGCTCATCTACCCTCTTGGCGAGGCGATTCTTGCTGCAATCGACAAAGGGGCGGAGCCCACCGATGCCGCATTGCTTCTGCTGACCAGAGAGCTGAAGTGGTATGAGCAGAATATGGGCAGATTGACACCGGCTTTACAGAGCCGCGTGCAACAGGTGCGTCTCAGGCTTGCACATAATGCGGTAAAAAAAGCGGCGCAGCGAACGGGAGACACTGCGGGATTGTTTGGCGCAGCAGGTTCGTGGTCTCCCGGACGCGATATGGACATGGTCTATTTCGGCAAAAAAAGCGAAAAGGCGAAAACGGCGATCATGGGCGCTTTTGATGAGGAAGCTGCCGCGATTCTGAATCAAGGCCTCAAGAATGACGGCATTCTCCTGGCCCTGCAAAAACAGGGCATGCCGATCCCGAACGTCGCCTCCGCGGAGACCATGTGTTTCGGCATGTTCGATCTGCCGGATTTCGGGTACGGGAGACTGGGCGATGCCTATAAGCGTGCGCTTGAGGCAAAGAAAGCCAATGTTGATGCCGACACGATCATGAAGACGCTCATGCGTGATGTCGAAGAAAGCATGCTTTCCAATTTCGAGGCGCATATTGCGACGACATGGCAGGGGGATTTCTATCGCGGCGCGAGCGGGCAACAGTGGTTCAAGGAGAATTATCTGCAGAATCCCCAGAAGCTCCGCTTTCTTGAAATCGATCCGGACACGGGCCAGGTGGTGCTGAAATCGCGGCCGCTGAACAGCGTTGCTGAAGAGGCGGTCAGGCGTTCAGGGTTTGCGGAGTTTGTGCGAAAACCCGGAACGAAGTTCCAGTTTGCGAAGATCGCCACGGAGTATGGCCTGTATCTGGAGCATCAGCATGGAGGGGTTGCGGACACAGCCAAGTACTACTACCGCATGTGGAGTGCGCTTGACGCCGACATCCTGTCGGATATGTCCGGCGAAGAGCTGATGCTGGCGATGCTGAGCAAGCGGATCATGGCGAATCCGGCTGCGACCGGTTCGATTCTGGAGGCGGCCGGGATCTCGGCCGAAGAACTGAATGACAAACTGCCGAAAGCCATGGCGAAGTGGACGGAGCGGCAGTTGCTGCGCGAGACGGATGAGCTGGTGAAGGAATTGACCGCAATGCGGTTTTCACCAAAGACCGGCAGTCTTGTTGAGCAGATCAATACGCTGAAGTCCTCGGGCAGGATCAAGATGGATGCGATGGAAATCGTCTCGGGACTCGAAAAGATCAAAAAGGTGAAGCCCGAGCTTGCAAACAAGATGCTTGCTTCGCTGGAGAGCAGGTTTGGCGGGAGTGATGCGGGGCAGATCCTCCTGAAGTACATCAGGATCCAGCTGAAGCTGCTTGCTGATGACGGCGGAGAACTAACCGGGCGCATCCTCGCCATGCTCCGCCAGATGAACCATCTGAGCGAGGAACAGTATCAGGCGGCGCTTCGGGCGAAGAGCATGCAGGACATGCCCGAAGGAGTCGCCGGTCAGGTGAAAAAGGCGCGGAGCGAAATCATGATGATCGCCTCCGCGAAAATGACCACGCTTGAAGACAGCGATGACATGCTCGACGTTTTGCTTGGCGTGTGGCGGAAGGCGCACCCGGATGCCCGTATTACGGGGCGAAGTCCCGAGCTGCTGGAGTTCCTGAAAAAATTGTCGACCGCTCCGGAGACGGAACTGCGCGCGATTGGCTGGACGGGTGAGGAACTCAGGCTCCCGATGGGAGTCCGGAACAAGCTTCAGCTGAGTCCTGAAAAGATGAAGGCGCTCAGCGAAAAGCTCTCGGCGAGATTCGCGAAAAACGGCCTGAGCATACGACAGCTCCAGGAGCAGATCTATGCCGTAATCTTCTCTCCTGCATACACGAAGTTCGGCGATCCGTCGATGAGCGTCGGTGCGTTCGACGCGGTCATGGGGGCTGCCGCGGCAATGTTCCAGACCTATATGATCCTGAACGGCCCGGCCATGAGCGAGGCTGAGGAGACGATCGCGCTCGGCAATGCGTGGGTGACCGCCATTCCGGTGGTCGGAGATTTCGCGCAGGGCATCATTACGGGCAGTGAGGGGTATTGGGAAGGCGATAAAAAGAAGATGGCTGAGGCCGGACTCTGGGTGACGCTCGGCATTACTGGCATGATCCCGGGCGGCCAGATCCCGGCAATAGTCGGAAGCCTGATGCTTGCGATGAAGCCCGTTGCCGAGGGGGTATATGAAGCGAGTCAGGCGCAGAATCTGGTGCAGGCATGGATCGAATCCGGCAAGTGGGGGACCGGAACAAAACCAGTGCTTGAAGGTATTTACGACCGGAACGGTCTGCTGCATCGTCTCAATTACGAGGAGATTCTCGGCGCCAAGGGTGAAGTGAAATATGATTCCACCAGAATCAAGTCG
>JAAYUK010000204.1 GCA_012517735.1 Nitrospiraceae bacterium | reverse complement strand
GGGCGCTCCTTACGAACGGTTCCCTCATTGATCCGGCGACTGCTGAATGGCTCTCAGGCATCCATTGCGATTTCATTCAGGTCAGCCTTGAGGGCAGCGAGGCAACACATGACTCGATTCGGGGAGCAGGAGATTATCAGCGAGTTATCAAGGCCCTGCAGAATCTCCGCAAGGCCGGTGTGCGGACGATGGTTTCGTTTACCGCGCATCAAGGCAACTATCGGGAGTTTCCGGCTGTGGTGCAGGCGGGGCAGGAGTGCGGAGCGATGCGGGTGTGGTCGGATCGCTGGTTGCCGTTGGGAGGCGCGGCCGCCGGCTATGGCGTATTGAGTCGTGGAGAGACCAGGGCCTTCTTTACCAGCATGGATACAGTGCGCAGAAAAGGTGCCGGCTGCATCGTTCCGAAAACCGAAGTTGCGATGCATCGGGCGCTTCAGTTTCTGATTGCCGGAGGCAGGCCGTATTCGTGCCAGGCAGGCCGGAACCTCCTCGCCGTTATGCCGAACGGGGATGTCTACCCCTGCCGCCGCTTGCCGGTTTCAGTCGGCAACGTGTTTCAGCAGCCGCTCGAAACCATTTACGAGGAAAGCCCGCTGCTCAGGAGACTCAGGAGTGATGATGCCGTCCCTGCAGAGTGCAGAACCTGCTTTTATGCTCAAGCCTGCCGGGGGGGACTCCGGTGTCTTTCCCATGCCATAACGGGCGATCCGTTCCGGAAAGACCCCGGGTGCTGGTTTCACGAGAACCCAATAGGATAGGCGCATTTTTTCTGTATAATTAATCAATAGTTACGCTATAATAACCCTCTATTATTTCTGAGGAGTGGGTATGGAGATCGTTCCGGAAGGTATCAAGAAATCAACGTGGAACAAGGTGCTCGACTACATTGCGATGAGCGATGAGCCGCCCCCGTATCTGCTGATGGACAAAGAGGTCATTCGCGAGAAAGTAGGCCAGATCGGCAGGACGATCCGGAACGCGAAGGTTTTTTATGCGGTGAAGGCGAATCCGGATATCGAAGTCTGCCGGTTTCTTGCGGAGCAGGGGCTCGGCTTTGAGATCGCGTCGGAAGGGGAGCTGCGTATCCTCGCCGAGATTGGCGTGGCCCCGGAGCGCATTATCACGAGCAATCCGATGAAGACCTTCCGGTTTATGGAAGAGGCGGTTGCCTATGGCGTGAACTATTTTGCTTATGATACCAGGCCTGAGGTCGACAAGATGGCCCGCTATGCTCCGGGAGCCAATGTGTATGTCCGCCTGGTGGTTCCGAACGAAGGCAGCGAATGGCCGCTGAGCAAGAAATTCGGTGTCGAAATCGAAGAGGCTGCCGAACTGCTCATCTACGCGCGCGACAAGGGGCTGAATCCGGTCGGCATCACGTTTCATGTCGGATCGCAGTGCAACAATCCGTATAACTGGCAGTCTGCGGTTGACAAGGCGCGCGAGCTCTGGGAGACAGCTGCGGAAGCGGGCATACAACTGAGAATGCTTGATATTGGCGGAGGCTATCCGATCCGCTATACAAAAAATGTTGTCGAAATAGAGACGATCGAAAAGAAGATCGACAAGGCCTTACGCCAGAGATTCGCTGAGGATGTCGAGATATTCATCGAACCGGGGCGTGCGGTTGTCGGCGACTCGGGCGTATTTGTCGGCACGGTCATCGGCAAGACAAAACGCAGCGGCGATGAGAACTGGCTGTACATCGATGTCGGTGTCTTTAACGGCCTGATGGAGAGTGTCGGCGGCATTAAATACAACTATATTGTCGGCGCCCGCGGCGAGGCCAGGAGCTGGACCGTGTGCGGGCCGAGCTGCGACAGCATGGATGTTATCGACAAGGAAGCAGAATTGCCGGAGCCGGAGGTTGGCAATCGTATTCTCATCCCGTCGGCCGGTGCCTATACGATTTCGTATGCGTCCGAGTTCAACGGTTTTTCGATACCGAAAGTGATCCTCATTTAACGGCAGTGATGCGTGATGCGTAATGGGTAATGAGTAATGAGTAATCGGTAACGGCAAAAGAACAGTAAAGCGTAATCAGTGATGAGTAACGGCAACGGCAAGTGAGGTGAATCTGTCATACGTTGTGAATGATATGGTGTGAGTGCTGAGACGCTGTTTTGTCTTTACCCATTTCTCATCACTTATCACGCATTACGGTTTTCAAGGAAATCATTTTGTGATGATGTGCCGGTAGTGTTCCCCATTACTGACCACGAATCACTTTTTTGGGAGGGACATGATGATCAAGTTTTTCGAGAAAGACCCGTATGCACCGATTCAGTATGTGTACGAAGTAAGCAACATACTTCACCACAGCAAGAGTCCGTTTCAGGAGATCATGGTGATCGAGAACCCGCACTTCGGCAAGATGCTGATCCTGGACGGTGTTGTGCAGATTACTGAACGCGACGAGCTTTTCTATCATGAAATGCTGACGCATGTGGTGCTCCATGCCCATCCGAACCCGAAGCAGGTTATCGTTATCGGCGGCGGCGACGGCGGCATTGTGCGCGAGGTGCTGAAGCATAAATCGGTTGAAAAGATCTATTTCATCGAGATCGATGAAGAGGTCATCAATGTCTCCCGCAAATACTTCCCGGGGGTAGCCTGTGGCGTGGATGATCCGCGCGTCGAGATCAAGTGCATGGACGGCGCGGAGTTCGTGAAGTCCCGCAAGGGCGACATCGACGCCATTCTCGTCGACTCTACCGACATCATCGGTTTTGCCAAGAGCCTTTTCACGGTCGAGTTCTTCAAGACCTGCAAGGACTGCCTCACGGAAGACGGTCTGTTCGTCAGTCTTTCGGAGTCACTGCACTTCCATAAGGAGATGGTGATCGAGGTGCAGGAAGAGATGAAAAAGATCTTCCCGGTGGTCGATCTCTTCACCGCGCCGATTGCTACCTATGCCGGTAACTGGTGGACCTTCTCGGTCGGCTCAAAGAAGCTCAGCCCGCGCGAAATGCGCCGCGAGTATGCCATTGATACCGCCTACTACAGCGACGAAATCCACCATCAGTGTTTCATGCCGCCCAAGATGTACCAGAAGCTGATGAACAAGCAGCTGAAGTGGTAAGAAAGATTGCAGATTGTTGAATAGAGATTGAAGAATTTAAGAGAGGGCGGCCCGATGACCGGGCTGCCCTTTTAATCTGGAATTGTCATGAGACCGGCAGGACAGGCAACGCCGCTCAACTGTCACCCCGAAAAGTCATCGACATTTTCGGAGTGGCTCCGCTTCCCGGACGGCGTCCAGCCGTCCTCCGAGATATTCCCTCGCACATACGTCCTGTATATGCCGCTTCGCCGAATACAACCGCTCCATTGCATATACTGTCAGGTTGCCATTGATTGGATCATTTGCCGGTTCGGACCGTCTGAATTTCCCCAAAAAGGAAATAGCTTGCTCCTTGCAGGATGAACCCTCTGCGAGACGCAAGGACCGTATTCCATCCATCTCTCTGATTCATTGAGATTTTTATCGGCCTGTCACAACCTGGCACGGCTGATGCACTATCGATGGTCGTGAGGCATTGCTTCACACACACCAGACAAAAAACGGAGGCAGTACCATGAAAAAGATCATCACCACCATCGTAGCAGCAGGCGTAACCTTCATGCTCGCAGTCGCACCCGCACTCGCAGCATCGACCGATGCCGGCGCGGCAAAGACCGACGTCAAGAACACGCAGCCGGCAGCAAAGGTTGATGCTGAGAAGGCAAAGACGAAGGATGCCGACAAGGCAACGGATGTCAAGAAGGACACCAAGAAGAAGGCTGCAAAAAAGAACGGTGCAAAAAAGGCAAAGGCCGAGAAGAAAACCGAGAAAAAGGCAGATGCAGGTGATGCAGGCAAGGCAGCGGCGACCGCTCCTTCCGCACCGGTCAAGAAGTAACAACCATCAAAGATAGATCAATCCCGGGCTGCGGCAGACGCTGCAGCCCGCCTATTTTTTCTCTGCGTGCATGGCAGCGACCAGTTGGGTCACGCCCCGGAAATCGATCTTGCCGCTTCCCATCTTCGGCATCTCGGGAAGCACGATAAACTCCTTCGGAAGCGCTATCTGCGGCAGATGCTTCGCCAGCTCTTTGAGCACATGCTTTTCGTCAATCGAATCGGTCAGTGTTGCAACGATCCGGGCGCCTTTTTTCTGATCCGGCAGGTCGATAACGCAGCAGACAACGCCGTCGGGCAGGAGTTTTTCGAGTTCATGCTCCACCCGCACAAGGGAAATCATCTCCCCGCCGATCTTCACAAACCGGCGCAGGCGCCCCGAAATCCAGAGGAAACCATCCGCATCGAGATACCCGAGATCGCCGGTGTCATACCAACCGCCGCGAATATGCATGGAGGTTTCTTCGATATCGTCGAGGTACCCCTTCATCACCAGGTCTCCTTTGACGAGAATGCGGCCGATTTCTCCCGCCGCGCATTCGCGACCCGTTTCGTAGTTCTCTATCTTGACGGTTACGCCATCGATCGGCTTGCCGACACTGCCGGGCCGGTTTTGCTCAGGAGGATTGGCGGAAATGACCGGCGAGGTCTCAGTCGCGCCATAGCCCTCAATGATCGTAATACCATGCTTGTGCAGGAAACCTTCCCGGAGCGTCTCGGGGCAGCGATCGGCCCCCGATACCACCAGCCGCATGCTCGCAAAATCTCCCGGTTCCGATTTTTTCAGATATCCGGCAAGAAACGCGGGTGTACCGGCCATGATGGTCGGACGCTCATCACGAATGATGGTACAGATGTTCCGGTAGTCGAGCGGGTTCGCATACGAAACCGCTCTCATCCCGATCAGCAATGGCGTCCAGAGATTGATGGTCAGTCCGAAGACATGGAAAAACGGCAGCATTGATAAAATCACATCGCCACGGGTAAGGTTCACGAGCTTGCTGAACGCAGCAATATTCGATTTGATGTTCCGGTGCGAGAGCTGCACAATTCGCGGTTCGCGCTCGCTGCCGCTGGTGAAGAGCAGAACAGCGTCATCCTGTTCGTCCGCGCTGCCGAGGAGCGGCAGCAGCAGCGATGTGGGAAGCTTTGCCTTGCCGACAGCAATCAGTTTGTCCGCAGGAGTAATCGCAGCGATCAAATCCTCAAGGAAAACCATTCCCTGTACAAACGGACAATCGATTTTTTCGAGGAGTGTTTTTGAGGTAACAACGGTCGAAAAACCGCAACGGTTCTGCGCGGTCACCGTATTTCGCGCGGCACCCGTCGAGTAATTGATCATGACCGGCGTACGGTCGCTCATAAGGGCAGC
Source organism: Nitrospiraceae bacterium (assembly GCA_012517735.1). Lineage (GTDB taxonomy): Bacteria > Nitrospirota > Thermodesulfovibrionia > Thermodesulfovibrionales > Dissulfurispiraceae > JAAYUK01. The sequence goes on along the minus strand of JAAYUK010000204.1, from coordinate 2,654 downwards.
TATGACGCTGAGCGCACAGCCAGCGGACGTCGGCAGCAGTATGCCGATGCGTTCCTTGTCAAAGCGTTTCAGTTTCTCCGCAAGAATGAGCGATGCGATCAGCATCTGCTCATAACTCATGCGCTTGTCGGTCGAGCAGTCGACCCAGGCCAGCCTGCTGCCGGCCTTTTTTGCGGTTTTCACAAACTCGTGGTGCAGCACGCGAACCCCGCTAGAAGGTCAATCGCAGCTGGGCACTGACAATATTGACCTGAGCGTCAATTGTGCCGCGGAGGTTCCCGCGCAGACGATTCTCATTGGTTGCAGTGGCAATGAGATTTACCTGCGGATCATTGACAAAGATATGGACATAGCCGAGATCGAAATTCACGGTCTTCGACGCGGCATAGCTTACTCCGCAGGCGAGCCAGAGGCGGTCGGCATCAGGGATTCGTGGCGTGCGATGCTCCGCATTGCGGACTGGAGACTTGTCAAGGGCAATCCCGGTGCGGATTGCCCACGCAGGGTCGGGCCGGTATGTCAGTCCGAGCGAATAGCGCCAGGAGTCCTTCCAGTCGGTGGTCGTCAATCCGTCGGGCGCGCCGCTGGTATATTTGATGCGAACCTCTTTGAAATCGCTCCAGTTGGTCCAGGTAACATCTCCCATGATGCTCCACTGGTCGTTGAATGCGTAATAGCCGCTCAACGACACGGTGTCCGGCATGGTAAGCTCGGCAGTAATCCTGGTGTCAACGTACCCAAGAGCAATGAGGGGCAGCGCAAGGTTGGTGAAATCGGCAGTGCCGCTCAGCAATTGCTTGACGGAAGAGCGGTATGCGAGCCCGATACGGGCATCTTTCGTAACTTCGATGAGCGCGCCTGCATTGAATCCGAAGCCCCAGCTGTCGCCCTTGTGGTTCACTGACCCGTCCGTCCTGCCACCGACCAGAAGATTATCGATCATACTGTCGTATTGAACCTTGATATACTGTGCGCTGACCCCGGCGCCAAAACTGAGATGCTCGTCTGCCTTGTACGCAATGGACGGATTGATGTTGATGCTCAGCATATCGGTTTTGGTTGCATGGTAGCGGCCTACCCAGGTATTCCCATAGTCGGTAATAAGGCCGAACGGCGAGTTGATGCCGAGACCGACGACAATGTTATTGTTCAGATTGTGGCTGAGATAGAAGTTCGGCACCAGTGCCGTGACTCCGGCGTTATCGCCATTATCGAGTCCGAGAGAGGTCCCGTTGCGCCGCGTGGAGCCCTGGTTGTTGAACTTCGCCGACGGGATGATCAAATGACCGCCCAGCAGTACTTGCGATCCCTTGAGTCGGGTCATGCCCGCCGGGTTGTAATAGATGGTGGCCGCATCTTCAGCGCCTGCGGCTCCGCCTGCATAGGCATTGCCCAGGCCCGACACGCTCTGCTCTATCAGGGCGAACCCGGAAGCTGCACTGCGGGAAACGGACAAGAATACAACAGAGACAACGACGAGAAAGACGAAAAAAGACGTACCGATACCATGATTTCTGCGTTTCACGGCGATCCCTCCCCTTGGATGTTTGCGTGCACGGCAGGAAAATGTACCTCGTAGATTACGTACGGCAGGACGGCGAAGTCAACCGCGCGGCGGAGTGACCGGCAGGCTTGAAAACTTTTTCCAAAAATTGTTATATTGATATCTCACATTTCTGGTCGCCGAAGTGGTGGAATTGGTAGACACGCACGTTTGAGGGGCGTGTGGGGCAACCTGTGCGGGTTCGAGTCCCGCCTTCGGCACCATCCTTTCCCTCCCCGAAGCCGATTCCCGAGCCTTTTACTGCACGTGCTTCATGAACTCGATCCAGATCGGCAATGCCGCCCGCGCGCCGGCCTCTTTGGGGCCGAGCGGTTTATGGTTGTCGCGGCCGACCCAGACCCCCACAACGAGCCGGTCGTCAAAACCGACAAACCAGGCGTCGGTGAAATCATTGGTCGTTCCGGTCTTGCCGTATACCGGACGCTTCAACTCCTTGGCACGCACGCCGGTTCCGGCCTCGACAACTCCGCGCAGCAGTTCGCGCATGTTTTCGACCGTCTCGGGTGGCAGCACCTGCCAGGTCTGGGGCTGCACTTCCTCCAGAGCAATACCCTCCCGGCTTATTACGCGATCATAGGTAATCGGCTCGACTTTTCTCCCCGTGGCAAAAACCGAATAGGCGAGCGTCAGATCAAGCGGGGTGACATCGGAGGCGCCGAGCGCTGTCGGCAGATACGGCTGCAGTTTGCTACGGTAGCCGCAATTCTCCGCAAACTCGATAACATTTTTTATCCCGAGCTGACTCGCCAGACGCACGGTTGCCACGTTCAGGGAAAGCGCAATGGCCCGTCTGAGCGGCACTTCCCCGCGGAACTCACCGTCATAGTTTTTCGGAGACCAGAGACTCCCCTGCTTGCCGCCGGGGAACGAAATCGGGGCATCCAGGATTGTATCATCCGGCCCCATGCCATGCTCGATGGCAGCCCCATAGACGAATGGTTTGAACGCAGAGCCGGACTGACGCATCGCCTGGGTTGCCCGGTTGAACTGGGTCTCCCAGTAATCCGTGCCGCCGACCATGGCCCGAATCCGTCCGGTGCGGTAATCGATGGCGACCAGCGCGGCCTGCACTCCCTTTTTGACCCGCTTT
>JAAYUK010000203.1 GCA_012517735.1 Nitrospiraceae bacterium | reverse complement strand
CTCGTCGCGCCCTCACCTGTGTATCCGGAGCAGATTTTATGCGAATTGCTGGATATTGCGCATAGCCATCCGGCCGGTGAGCGCCGGACTATCCGTATCGACGGGGTTACCCCTTCCCGCCGGATTCATACCGACAGCACGGTCCTCACCCGGATTCTGACCACTATGGTTGTCAACGCCTTTGAGGCTACCGAGCCAGGCGGCGAAATTCTCGTACGGGTAGATGACGCGATGAACGCCATGCGGTTTTCGGTCTGGAACCCCGCGCCGATTGCCGAACCGCTCCAGCTCCGGATATTTCAGCGCCACTTCACGACCAAAAACGAAAGCGGACGGGGGATCGGCACCTATATGATGAAGCTCTTCGGCGAAGAGTTTCTCGGCGGACGGGTCGGCTTCCTGAGCTCAGCCGCCGAGGGAACCACCTTCTGGATCGAACTGCCGGGGTAGTGCGCCAAAAAAGCCGCTATTTCAAAATGTTCCGGTTGTTCTTTGTCTGCCGTTTCAGTCCGGAAATATGGTAAAATAAGCGGATTTCATGAATGAGAGGGGTATCGGTTCAATGTCCACTACTGAACTGCCGAAGCCGACAATCAGCATAGAAGAGGAGATGCGCGTCGCCTATCTTGACTACGCGATGAGTGTTATCATCGGCCGCGCACTCCCGGAGGTGCGCGACGGTCTCAAGCCGGTCCAGCGCCGCATTCTCTATGCCATGTTCCGCGAAGGCCTGTTGCCGAACAAAAAATACTCAAAAAGCGCCGGTGTGGTCGGCGAAGTGCTCAAAAAGTACCATCCGCATGGGGACTCCGCGGTTTATGACGCCATGGTCCGCCTTGCGCAGGACTTCAACATGCGCTATCCGCTCGTTGACGGCCAGGGCAACTTCGGCTCGATCGATGGCGATCCGGCTGCTGCGTATCGGTATACCGAAGCGCGGCTTGCCAAAGTGGCCGAGGAACTCCTTGCCGATATCGACAAGGAAACGGTCAATTTCACGCCGAACTTCGATGAAACCACCGAAGAGCCGGCTGTTCTGCCGACCCGCATCCCGAACCTGCTGATCAACGGTTCCGCCGGCATTGCGGTCGGCATGGCGACGAACATCCCGCCGCACAATCTCGGCGAAGTGGTCGACGGCCTCGTCCTGCTGCTCGAGAATCCCGAGGTCGAAATTGATGAACTCGGAAAGGTCATCAAAGGCCCCGATTTCCCGACCGGAGCAAGCATTCACGGCATTGCCGGTATCAGGGAGGCATACCGCACCGGCAAGGGGCTGATCAAGGTGCGCGCCAAGGCACGCATCGAACGGGAAGCGCGCGGCGGCGACAGCATTATCATCAGCGAGCTGCCGTATCAGGTGAACAAGGCCCGTCTGATCGAAAAAATCGCGGAACTGATCCGCGAAAAGAAGATTGAAGGCATTTCCGATCTGCGCGACGAGTCCGACCGCGACGGTATCCGTGTGGTGCTTGAATTGAAGCGCGGTGAGGTCCCGCAGATCGTCCTGAACAATCTGTACAAACATACCCAGATGGAGACGACCTTCGGCATCAACATGCTCGCCCTGGTCGGCGGCCAGCCGCATATCCTGAGCCTCAAGAAGATGCTCTGGTATTTCCTCCAGCACCGGCGGGACGTCGTCGTCCGCAGGACCAGGTTCGATCTGCGCAAGGCGGAGGAAAAGGCGCATATTCTGGAGGGGCTCAAGATCGCGCTCGACCATCTGGATGAAGTGATTGCGCTTATCCGTACGTCCAAGAATGCGGAGGAGGCAAAGCTCGGCCTGATCACCAACTGGCCGCTCTCGGTCATCCAGGCCCAGGCGATTCTTGACATGCGCCTGCAGCGGCTCACCGGACTGGAGCGCGACAAGATCATCAGCGATTACCACGATACCCTGAAAGAGATCGAGCGCCTGAAGGCGATTCTCGCGAGCGAAGAACTCGTCAACCAGATCATCAAGGAAGAACTGCTTGAGGTCAAGGCCAAATATGCCGATGACCGCAAGACCGAGATCATTTTCGATACCACGGAACTGACCATGGAAGACCTTGTAGCGGACGAGGATATGGTCATAACGATCTCGCATGCCGGCTACATCAAACGCAATCCGCTCTCGACCTACCGGAGCCAGCGGCGCGGCGGCAAAGGGCTGACCGGCATGGAGACGAAAGAGGAGGACTGGGTCGAACAGCTCTTTATCTGTTCCAATCATGATTATATGCTGTTTTTCAGCAACTTCGGCCGCCTCTACTGGAAGAAGATTTACGAAATCCCGGAAGCGGGGCGTACGGCGAAAGGCAAGGCAATGGTGAATCTGCTTCCGCTTTCTGAAGGGGAACGCATCTCCACCGCCCTGAATGTCAGGGACTTCATCGAAGGCTATCTGGTCATGTTCACGCGCCACGGCATTGTGAAAAAGACCGAACTGCAGGAGTACGGCAATCCGCGATCCAAAGGCATTATCGCCGTCAATCTCGATGAGGGAGATGAGCTGATCGCGGTCAAACGTACCACCGGCAAAAACGATATCATTATCGGCACCGCCAACGGACTCGCTGCCCGGTTCCCGGAAGACGATGTCCGCTCGGTGGGACGCTCGGCCCGCGGCGTGATCGGCATCCGTCTGACACCGGGTGATTCGGTCGTCTCGGCCAATGTGGTAGAAGAGCGGACCTGCCTGCT
>JAAYUK010000025.1 GCA_012517735.1 Nitrospiraceae bacterium | reverse complement strand
TGCTTTCAGGTTCTGCTCGGCAGCCATGGCAGCCATATCGAATGCGCCGGTGCCCCAGTGCGGAATGCCGCAGCAGGTCTGGCCCTCGGGGAACACTACTTCAATGCCGGCCTTGTTCAGGACCTTCACGATCGCTTCACCGACCTTCGGGAAGACAAATTCGGTAGCGCAGCCCGCGAAGAACGCTGCCTTGACCCGACCCTTCGGCTGCTTGATCTTCTTGAAGACCTCACGGAACGACTCTTTTGCAACCGTCGGAAGGCTGCGATGCTCGGCAAGGTTAGAAAGGAACATCGGCAGGTGACGGATGTATCCCTCTTTCTCGAACATCTTCTGGCCGAGATATGCCGCGCGCAGCATGGTATGGAAGACCGGGCGGTTGTTGATCACCTTCAGCGCGGCTTTCTGGATGAACGGCAGACCCTGCTTGGAGGCGAGTCTGCGTCTGATTTCGAGGATTAGCCCCGGAATATCAATGCCGCCGGGGCAGATTTCCTTGCACTTGCCGCACTGGATGCAGAGTCCCTGAATGTCCTGCGACGTCTTCAGCTCGTTGAACCATGCGGTCAGGATGGTGCCGATACCGCCGGTGTAGACATGGCCGAATACGTGGCCGCCGACAAGCCGGTAAACCGGACAGACGTTCAGGCACGATGCGCAGCGCACGCAGTTGAAGGTCTGCTTGAACTTCGGGTCTTTGGCCATTTCGGAGCGTTTGTTGTCCATCAGAACGACATGCATTTCCTTCATCGTTCCGTCATCGCTCTTGGTCGGGCCGGTAATGATCGAGACATAGCTGGTGATAAGCTGGCTCGTTGCGCTCTTCGGCAGGGCGATGAGGATCGGCGCCGCGTCAGTATAGGTGGGCAGCAGCTTTTCGAGCCCGACCAGTGCCACATGAATCTTCGGCAGCGTCGTAACGAGTCGGGCATTTCCTTCGTTCGTCACCAGGACGATGGAGCCGGTTTCCGCTATCGCGATATTGCCGCCCGAAATACCCATCTGCGCCTGGAAGTACTTTTCGCGAAGCTCCTTGCGCGCGACCTTGACGAGGCGCGGAATATCGCTGGTCAGACGCTCGTTCACCTCTTTGCTGAAGAGATCGGAGACCTCTTCCTTGGTCAGATGGATTGCCGGCATGACCATATGGGACGGTTTCTGTCCGGCAAGCTGGATGATCCACTCGCCGAGGTCGGTTTCTTCTGCTGTAATGCCGTGCTTTGCCAGATGTTCATTCAGATGGATCTCTTCGGATGCCATCGACTTCGATTTGACGATCGTCTTGACGCCTTTTTCGATCGCGAGATTGGTGATGTAATCCTTCACTTCCTTCGGGCTGCGCGCAATAAAGACCTTCGCCCCGCGGGCTTCGGCATTCTTCTTGAACGTAGCAGCAACTTCTTCCAGATGATCAGCGACATACTGACGCGAGGTCCCGATCGCCTTTCTGATTCCCTCGAAGTCTACCCCTTCGTACGCCTTTACGCGGGAGACCGCATAGGCCTCAGAAAAACGGCCGAGTGCCCCGGTAAGGTTTGAGTTTTCTACCGCTTTGTCGATGGCTGCATGGATATCCTGGATAGTAGCTCCGTGGCTCATTAGTTCATACCTCCCAATTCATCAACTGCAACAATCACCAGACGCTCAGGGCCGTGGACTCCGATAGTGAGCACGCGTTCAATGTCGGCGGTGCGGCTCGGACCGGTAATGAAGGCAATGTATCCGCTTTCCTTCGGGGTCATTTTCGTCATCAGCGACGGCATGTCTGCAAGAATATTTCCGGTAGCAACGATTGCGATATGGATCCAGGAGAGGGAGGACGCAAGCCGCTGCATGATATCGGTCTGATCCCCGACGAGCGAGCCTGTGTTGGCAAGGCCGTAATTCATCTGGGTGACCCCGATGTGCGCCTCTTTGGCGATGGTCCGGTCAAACTCGAACTTCAGTCCCGGAATCTTTGCGCTCAGTTCTTTCTTGTCGATACCGTTCAGGAACGGACAGTCTGCCCAGACGGCATATTTCGAGGGTGCTTCGGCGATACCCTCCTTCTGCATCATTTCGATAATAAAATTGAGTGCCTCGGTTTTTGTGGGGAACCGGTGTACTTCCGCACTCACTGCTTCCGCCCGTGTTTTGAAACTTTCAAACATGGACTCTCCTCCTCCATAGTGATAGGGGTCCTTTGACCGGACCTCCTGTATGTGCGTGGGGCGGCAGAGGCGCCGCGCTGCATGCTCCATTCTAAAACGCTGAAAAAACAACGACAACAAAAAACTGCTGAATGGCGCCTGGAGGATACGAATGGCCGGTT
>JAAYUK010000202.1 GCA_012517735.1 Nitrospiraceae bacterium | reverse complement strand
TGTGCCGGAGATCCGGATTGACCGGCTTACGAAGACGTTCAGAAACGGCAAGGCCGAATTCAGGGCATTGAACGGCGTTTCGCTTGACGTCAACCGGGGCCAGATGGTAGCGCTGATCGGGGCTTCCGGATCCGGGAAATCGACGATGCTTCGCCAGATTGCGGGACTGAGCAAGGCAGATCGCCTGGGGGGCTCGGTTGAGGCGCTCGGCTGCCCGGTTCAGTGCGATGGAACCCTGAGCAGATCCGTCCGTGCGGTTCGTTCCGGAATTGGATTTGTTTTCCAGCAGTTCAATATCGTCAATCGCCTTACCGTCCTTCAAAACGTCCTTGCAGGCGCCCTCGGACGCATACCCCCGTGGCGCGGCGCGTTGCAGTGGTTCACCCGGGAAGAACGGAGCCAGGCGCTTGAGGCCCTGCGCCGCGTTGGCATGGAGGAGTTCGCTTTCCAGCGGGCAGCAGCGCTTTCCGGCGGGCAGCAGCAGCGGGTCGCCATTGCGCGAACCCTGATGCAAAAGGCCCGGGTCATTCTCGCGGATGAGCCAATCGCTTCGCTCGATCCGGTATCAGCCCGCAATGTCATGGATATTCTTGCCCAAATCAATCGTGAGGACGGCACCACCGTTGTCGTTTCGCTCCATCAGGTCGATTATGCCCTCCGCTACTGCAAGCGTGTCATCGCGCTCCGGCACGGCTCCATTGTCTACGATGGACCGAATGTCGGTCTCACTGCCGAAATGCTGCACGATATTTATGGCGACAGGATCGAGGAGTCGTGCCTCGTTCCCTGCGACTGCGTCACAGGGCCTGAGACCGTCAGGCCGGCAGCCGCATGCGTTGCAACGTACGCCGGAGCGGCAGTCGCCGCAGCAGACTGAAAGTATCAAGGAACACGCACCTGTTCGAACTACAAGTATCAGGAGGAATCCAATGACACGCAGCATCGTATCCTGTCTTTTCGTCTTCTTGCTGGCAGCGCTGTTTGCAGCGGGCACCGTTTCCGCAGCTCCGGTCGAGACACTGAATTTCGGCATCATATCGACTGAATCCCAGGCAGGACTCAAAAGCATCTGGGAGCCGTTTCTGAAGGATATGGAGCGCAAGCTCGGCATGAAAGTAAATGCGTATTTCGCCTCAGACTATGCCGGCATTATTGAGGCGATGCGCTTCAACAAAGTCCACGTTGCGTGGTATGGAAATAAATCCGCCATTGAAGCGGTCGACCGCGCCGGCGGGGAAGTTTTTGTGCAAACCGTCGATTATCAGGGCAACCCAGGTTACTGGTCCCTGCTGATTACGCATCGCGACAGCGAGATCAGGAGCGTCGACGATATCGTGAAAAACGGGAAAAAATACATCTTCGGTAACGGCGATCCGAACTCGACATCAGGCTTTCTCGTGCCGGGATATTATGTCTTTGCGCTCAACGATATCGATCCGGCCAGGCATTTCAAACGCACGGTAAACGCTAACCATGAGACGAATGCGCTTGCCGTTGCAAACCGGCAGGTCGATTTCGCCACGAACAACACCGAAAACATGGACCGCCTGAAAAAAACCCATCCCGATGCATACAGCAAGATTCGCGTCATCTGGAAATCCCCGCTCATTCCAAGCGATCCCATCGTGTGGCGCAAAGATCTTCCTGCAGACCTGAAAGCGAAGATCAAATCATTTTTCCTCACGTACGGGAAGAGCGAGCCGGAGCAGAAGATTCTCGCAGGACTCCAGTGGTCGCCGTTCCGTGAATCGAGCAACAAGCAACTCATCCCGATCAGACAGCTCGAGCTGTTCAAGCAACAGGTCAAGATCGAAAAGGACGAAAAAATGCCGGCTGATGAGAAAAAAAAGAAACTGGCAAAGATAAACGCCGATCTTGAGAAACTGAAAAAAGAGGCGAAATAGTTCTCCCCCGGGAGCCCGCATATTTCCGAAATTATGAACGACCAGACAGCTCGACAGACATCAGAATTGGGGATTCCCAGCCACCGGACGCGACTTGCTCAGCTGGGGGCATGGGGGATTGTGCTTGCTGTGCTCGCGTGGGCATGGGAAGGAGCCGAGATGCGGCCGTGGGCACTGGTGCAGGATGCCGGCAATATGGCGGAATTCGCGAAGGGTTTTTTTCCGCCCGATTTCAGCGATTGGCAGTTTTAC
>JAAYUK010000201.1 GCA_012517735.1 Nitrospiraceae bacterium | reverse complement strand
GCGCAGGCGCCGCGGCGGAAGCTCCCGCTCCGCTTGCGCAGTCAGGACTGATTGTGGACGGCATCAAAAAGGCGCTGATCAACCAGATCGGTCCGGTCGGCGGGAAAATTTTTCTTACCGCCCTCGACCGGATGTGGCCCGGGTCGATGCCGCAGACCCCCAAGGATTTCGAAACCCTCATCGCCTCTCTCGAAAAAGAAATCGATGACGAAAAAGACCTCGCGACATTTCGCAGCGAGGTCAGAAAAATACTCTCTGCTTCATAAAAAGGAGATTGTATGTCGCTCCAAATGAGAACCATCAAACCTGTTGTGATCATTCTCGCTCTAGCCATGATTCTGCTTGCGGCCTTCAACTACTTCTGGCAGCGGTCCATCATTCAGGCGGAAATGCAGGAGCGGCTCCGGGGAGCAATCAATGCCACGAACAATGCAGTGGAAGACAACCTGAAATTGTATCAGCAAATGGCAGGACTCATTGCGAACACGCCCACTGCTGCCGTAATCTTTAATAAAGGCGACCGGGGGGCACTCTTCCAGGAATACTCCGGCGGGTATCAGTATCTGAAGAAAAATTACGGCATCAAGCAGTTTGCCTTTCACAAGCCGCCCGCGCTGTTTTTCCTTCGCCTGCAACAGCCCGACATGTATGGTGAAGATCTCTCTGCCATACGGAAAACCATCGTCCATGTTAATACCAACAAGGTCGGAGTCAGCGGCATTGAGGTCGGCAGAACGGGCCTTGGTCTGCGCGGCGTTGAGCCGATCTTTCTCAAGGGCGAACATATCGGTTCAGTCGAGTTCGGCGGCGATATTGCCCCGGCGCTGAATGAAGCGAAGAAAACCTTCAGTGTCGATATCGCCATCCTGCTCTCCGAAGAAACCGCCAAACTCGTCGAGACCGGCTGGAGCCGAGATGACAAAGCGATCGGAAAATATCTCACCTACTATTCAACAAACGCGCCTTTGCCGGCGAGTGTTCTGAAGGCTGATATGCTTTCGGCTGCTGCAGCATCCCAAGAGCAATTCACGGTGACGCAGGGAGCCCATGGCGGCAAAGATTATTATATCGCCCTTTCTCCGGTAAAGGATTATGCGGGGAAACAGATCGGACTCTATGCGGTATTCATGGATGCAACTGATGTCCTGTCGAAAATGCGGATGGCGCTGTTCATTAACCTGGCATTGTATATTGCAATTCTGGGCATTATCGCCTATGCCATCAGCACCAGCATCAGGAAAACCGTCATTCAGCCGGTGCTGCAGCTGACCGATTCGGCCAATGCGATATCGAAAGGCGAGCTTGAGCAGAAGATCGAGCTTGCGTCGGACGACGAACTCGCAACGCTTGCGAAATCGATTGACCGCATGAGGATCAGCCTGAAGAAACTGCTCGGCTGATCGCAAGGATTGTTCCTCCGAAGGGCGGTGTTCGTCAAACGAACACCGCCCTTTTTACGTCAATACGATCCGCCAGTCAGTTGACCGGTTACCGTACCGATCCGTATTTTGGTCTTTATCTGCACCGGCAGACGACGTGCATCGTCCGTCAGCCAGAGATACAGTTCTCCCCGGCGGCTGAAAAACCCCTCGCTCTGCATCATGGGCTGAACCAGCAACGTGGTGAATG
>JAAYUK010000200.1 GCA_012517735.1 Nitrospiraceae bacterium | reverse complement strand
TTACCGTACCGATCCGTATTTTGGTCTTTATCTGCACCGGCAGACGACGTGCATCGTCCGTCAGCCAGAGATACAGTTCTCCCCGGCGGCTGAAAAACCCCTCGCTCTGCATCATGGGCTGAACCAGCAACGTGGTGAATGATCCGGCAGGCGTCTTGATTGTTTCGCGACGAAGGACCTTCACTTCCATTTTGTATACCCGCTTGTTGTCGAACACCGTTACATACACCGGGCGCCCGATCACCAGCGGAAGCGTCCTGATATGATAAATGCTCGAGAGCGGGTCGAATACCGGCGGCACGAGGGGGAAATCCGCCCGTTCAGCATCCTTGTTGTCAATATAGGTGATCCGTTTCGTACGGTAATCAAAGCGGTATTCCTTGTCGCGATAATGCCGCCCCTCCCGAAGGGTGATATGATACCGCTCCGGGGTTCCGATCCCGGGAGTGTCTGGACTGCGGCGCAAAGAACTGACCACCTGATCATTCACCGTATAGACGACCGACGCAAGCGGCGTCGACGTCACTGACGAAGAGAGTTCCACACGCTCCCCCTGCTCCCGCTTTTCGAGCGCGGCGCTTCCCGCGGCAAGACCATTCCAGAACAGGACATACTCAAGACGCTCCGCAGCCGTCACGTTCAGCGCAGTCATAGCGATCAGCACGCAACAAAGCAGCATTCCAGAAATGATCCGCACCATTACTCCTTCTCGCTTATTTGAACAGACCGGCACACGGAAACGGTTCTGCAGCATTGTGGGAGAAGCAATCCTCTTTCTGGTATCATAGTACCATGCTCATTATTCCTGCAATAGACCTGAAAGAAGGGCTCTGCGTAAGACTCCTGCAGGGCCGCAAGGACGATTCCACCGTGTATTCGACCGATCCGGTCGCCACCGCGCTCAGATGGCAGTCGTACGGAGCGAAATTGCTGCATGTCGTCGATCTCGACGGGGCATTTACCGGCGCTCAGAAGAACATCGAGAGTATCGTCGCCATCCGGAAAGCGGTTTCGATGGAGATCGAGGTTGGCGGCGGGATTCGTGATCTGGCGCGTATCGACCAGCTTCTCGGACTCGGCATCAACCGGGTCATTCTCGGCACGGTTGCGATTGAACAGCCGGAGCTCGTCAAAGAAGCGTGCGCACGGTATCCCGGCCGCATTCTTGTCGGCATCGACGCCAAAAACGGCTTTGTTGCGGTTAAAGGCTGGGTCGAAGTGACAACAGTGCTTGCGACCGATCTTGCGCGACGCATGCAGGATGCCGGAGCAGCCGGTATTATCTACACGGACATCGCAAAAGACGGTATGCTGGCAGGTCCGAATATTGAAGCGACCGCAGAGCTGGTAAGGAGCCTTTCCATCCCGGTTATCGCATCGGGGGGCGTTTCGTCGCTTGATGACATCCGCGCCCTGTGCAGGATTCCGAATCTCTTCGGCGCCATCTCCGGCAAGGCGCTGTATTCCGGGGCAATCGACCTCGGCGAAGCAATAAGGATCGTAATGAGTCATGGGTAATGAGTGATCGGTAAAGACGAGCAAAAAAGGCTAACGAAGAGTGAAGGCGGATGACAAACCGGTCAAGACACACAAGGATCTGGATGCCTGGAAGAAGGCTCTGGATTTTGCAGAAAGCATATATACGCTGACTGCCCGGTTTCCAAAGGAAGAACAATTTGGCCTTATCTCTCAGCTCAGACGCTCGGCGGTATCAGTTCCAAGCAATATTGCAGAGGGAGCAGCACGAAGCACCCGGAAAGAATTCATACAGTTTCTCCAT
>JAAYUK010000024.1 GCA_012517735.1 Nitrospiraceae bacterium | reverse complement strand
TTGTTATGCGGCAAGGTCAGGCTGATATTCCTGAGGTTGTTCTGCCGGGCACCCTCTATGATGAGATCATGATGAGACATCCTGACATTTTACCAGACAGACAGCGCAAAGCCGCAAGTATATATCGCGAGGAAGATGCCAACGTCATCGCAGATCATTCCGATTACGCCGTGCGCGGGATTTTGGGGTATAATGAACAATGTTTGAAAAACTGCGTGCAAAGATTCTCTCCGGTGGTCGGCTGACGCGAAAAGAGGCGGTCCGGCTCTTTGAAACTGACGATATTTTTGGTCTCGGCAGGCTTGCTGCCGAGGTTGCGCGGAAGAAAAACGGCAAAAAAGTCTTTTTTATCGTCAATCGTCACATCAATCCGACCAATATCTGTGTCAATCGCTGTAAATTCTGTGCGTTCAGCCGTTCCAAAGGCGAAGAGGGTGCTTACGAACTGACTCTTTATGAGATGCTCAGCCGGCTCGATACGGGCATGAAGCCAGAGCGGGGAAGTTCGAGAGCTTCCCGTGCCGTGTCCGGCCACGCATCACCCATTCCTCATCACGGATTCTCTGAAGTACACATTGTCGGTGGTCTGCATCCGGACTGGCCTTTTGGGTTTTATCTGAACCTGATTGCAACCATCCGCAAACGCTATCCGAAACTGAACATCAAGGCGTTTACCGCGGTTGAAATCGACTATTTTTCGCGCATCAGCGGGTTGAGCATCAAGGATGTGCTTATCCAGCTCCATAACGCAGGCCTCCAGATCATGCCGGGCGGCGGCGCCGAAATCTTCGCCGAAGGCGTCCGCAACCAGGTCTGCCCTGAAAAGATCCCGGGGTTGCGCTGGCTCGAGATCATGAAAATCGCCCATGCGGTCGGCATCAAAACGAATGCGACGATGTTATATGGGCATGTCGAAACGTATGAAGACCGCGTTGACCACCTCCTCAAGCTGCGCGATCTGCAGGACAAGACCGGCGGGTTTCAGGCATTCATTCCGCTGGCGTATCATCCGAAAAACACCGAGATCGGCGGCCACTACTCATCCGGCATTGACGATCTCAAAACCATTGCGGTCAGTCGCCTCGTCCTTGATAACTTCGATCACATCAAGGCGTACTGGATCATGCTTGGCGAGAAGGTTTCACAGGTTGCGCTTCTGTTCGGCGCTGACGATATTGACGGCACAATCGTGGAAGAAAAGATAACGCACTCTGCAGGAGGGCTGACCCAAGGCGTCATGACGCGGGACGATCTGATTGCCCTCATCCGCAAGGCCGGAAAGGTGCCGGTCGAACGCGACGGGCTGTACAAGGAACTATGGCGCGGATAACGAAAAAACAGGCATTGAAGCTGTTCCAGAAAGCGGATCTGCTCGAACTCGGCGCAATGGCCGACGAGATGCGGAAGAATCTGCATCACGACAAAACCGTCACCTTCATCGTGGACCGCAACATCAACTACACCAATGTCTGTATCAACCAATGCACCTTCTGCGCCTTTTATCGCGATGCCGACAGCCCCGATGCCTATGTGCTCTCTGACGACCAGCTCTTTGCCAAAATCGAAGAAACACTTGCGCTCGATGGC
>JAAYUK010000199.1 GCA_012517735.1 Nitrospiraceae bacterium | reverse complement strand
ATTATACAAATATCAGCATGCCCGATGACAGCATGCATCCCCGTGGGACCAGACAGAATAATGCGGCGAGGGACGACGTCTCCTCGCCGCATCTTCTTCAGACCCTGACCAGTTTTACCTTGGTGTCATAGAATGATACGCTTCCCCCGACCGGATCGAGCATGCAGGTGTTCTTGAGATGCGGATCGACCCACATTGCAGCGTTGGCATGGACACCGGTTGCGCGACGAGGATCACCCTTGACGACCTTGCCGTCGATCGTTACATCGGCCGCACCCGTCGCCCAGTGTCCGTGACCGAGCGTAAAGGAAACGACACCGGGCTTCATGATCTCGGTTACTTTCACCTTGCCGATCATCGCTTTCTTCTTACCATTCTTCAGATCATACTCACCATTCTTGTTCGTGGCCGAAACGACTTTGACCTGATCGCCATCTTTCAGTTTGAGCGCCTTCGCATCCTTCCCGTTCAACAGGACATAGTTTTCCGGCTGAATTGCGAGAATCCAGTAGTTCGTCACCGTTCTCGACTTGCACTGGAGAATGTCGCGATGCGTCAGCAGATGGAGCGGATAACCGTCTTCAAGACCGCTCTCCTTCGGCGATTTGCCGATGGTCGTCGTGATTGGCAGATACGTTGCGTAACCTGGATTCTGCTTGCCGGTAAATGCGCTCCTGGTATCGGCAGTCTTTTCCTGATACAGATTGATCAGCTTGCCGTACTTGTTGGCAACCTGATCTCCTTTATACGAATCCTTGTAGTCCTGGAAACGTCCGCCCCGATTCAGCACATACACGACTTTGCGCCAGTTGGCTCCCGCAATCTTCTGCCAGCGTTCAGGATCAAAAACCGTCTTCGGAAGATGTTTGCGCGAATCGAGGAAGAGCTTCAGTTCCTTATCATCCGCGTCCGGCACCGGCGTTCCGTCGGTAGCCACATTTGCCACCATGCGGATATAGAAATCATCAGGCCGCTCAAACGGCTGCCCCGGGCCGAAGCCATCTTTGCCGTAACCCTTCATGCCGAGCTTTTCGGCAATCGCGAGCATGACCGCTTCATAGCAGCACGGCTGCTCCTGTCCGAACACCTTCACCGTCTCGGTCATCGGCGCGATAACCGGCTGGCGGATCGGCTGGACCTTGGACGGCATGTTCGGATGCGAGCCCTGCATTTCCCAGCGTTCCAGATAGCTGAAGTCAGGGAAGATATAATCGGCATACATCGTTGTCGTGCCGATGAGAATATCGGTGGTAAAGTACAACGGCACTTTGTTCACATCCGCAAGGATGTCAATGTTCGTATGCCCGGCCGGCAGCGCATAGGTTGGCGCACCCATGTAACTGAAGACCGCCTTTGCAGGATACGGGTACGCATCGCCAATGGACGGCACAATCTCTTCATACACATCGCTCGCAATCGGCCACCAGTTCCGTTTTGCCGGATAACCAGAGAAAAGCGTCGAGTCTTCGTACTTGACATCGTGACGGATCGAACTGATGCCGAACTTCGAGGTTTTTCCCGGCTTGAGCTTGCCGAGATCGAACGGCTGGCCGGGTTTTCCGCCGGTAGCGTTGAAGGTGGAAGCCGCAATCATGCCTCCCTTCCAGTCGAAGTTGCCGAGGAGCAGATTGATCGTCATCGCCGCAGTGACATTATAGAAACCATTCGTATGCTGCGCAATACCGCGATGCACATCGACACAGGCCTTCTTGCCATACTGCGCCAGTTCAGCCGCCGTCTGTTCGATGTCTTTCACGCTGATGCCGCAAATCTTCGACCATTCGGCCATGGACTTTGCATGTGCAGACTCCTGCACGACCTGAAGCGCGCTCTTTACTTTTATTCCGTTGATCTCGGACGTCACAAACAGATCACCCGAAACAGCGGTCTTCTCGTCATTCGGATCAACGGCAACCGGCTTTCCGTCTTTCATTGCAACAAGATACTCAAACGTATATTCCTTGCCGTCCTTGTCCTTCCGCTTTTCCGCAGGAGCAAGCCCGATCTCGTGTGCACGGAGGAACTTGCCCGGCTTTCCGTCCTTGTCGAGTTTGACGAGCCACGATGCATTCGTCCAAGTCGCTTCTCCCGCAGCCTTGGCAGCACCCTTGTTGGCCGAGGCAAGATACTTTGCATCGTATTTTTTGTTCTTCAGCATCCACTGGATGATCGCCATGAAAAAAGCGCCGTCAGTGCCAGGATTGATCGGCAGATACCGGTTTGCCTTGGCAGCTGACTTGTTGAAGATGGGGTCCACAACCGTCAGCTTCGTCTTGCCGGAAGCCAGATTCGGCATAAGGCGGACATTGCGGTTTGAAGGTCCATAGTTCGCGTCAAAGAGATTTGATCCGACCGACAGGATGTAGGCGGCATTTTCGGTATCAGCCTGCCAGTAAAACTTCTGACCGCCGCCGAATTTTGTATTTTCATACTGTTCGCTCATCGCCTTGCAGGTGAAGTACAGTGACCCCTGGCAGACGGTCGTATGCCCGTGGGTATTCACCGTACCGAAGTAGTCTCCGAAGAAGCGCGCCGAGAAGTCTCCTCTACCGCCCTTCTTCCGCCCCCAGAAGTAAACCATCTGGTTGTTCTTCGGCCCGAGATCCGGATGGTCGGGATCGATCATATACTGAAGGTACTGCGCATACTTCGTCTTGAACTCTGCGACCGCAGCCTTTTTGTCCTTCGCCTTCATGACTGCGGCGACGCCGTCAGATAGTTCTTTTGCGATCTTCGGATCACGCAGGGCATAAATGTCCTTCAGGCCGGTCACAACCCGGTTTTCTTCGCCCGGAACATTTGCAAAGAGTTTGCCGCCGTTGATGATCTCATCGATCGCCTTGTCAAATGGGATGGTAGCCCATTTGTTCTCCCCGCGCTTGCCGGTACGTTTCAGAACTTTTGTGATGCGATACGGGTCATACGCGGTCTGCAACCCGGCCTGCCCTTTCGGACAGATCGCCATATCGGCAGTATTGACCGCAAACGGAGATGACGTGTACGGCAAGTGCGGGACAGCAACAAAAGGATTATACGGATTGCCGTCGATTTTCAAAGCAACTGCCTTGTCGCCCTGGCGGAAAAACTTCACCTTGATACCGCAACCGGTATTGCACTGCAGACAGACCGAATAGAGCGTATTTTCCGCCTTGACCAGCTCATATGCTTCCTCAGGTGTGAGCAGGCCCGCTTCGGCGCGGCGCATCAGATCGGCAGCCCATTCAACCTGAGAGGCAAGCAGCGCACCGCCGAGAACAGCTGAACATTTCAGAAAATCCCTGCGATTGAGTCCTTTTTCATCTTTTTTCTGTGCGGTCATTGCACTCACCTCCTTAAGGAAGAATGTAGTATACACGCGGCTTGGTCGCTGCCTTGTCGCCGAAAACCGGTCCAGCGCCTGGATAGCCAATCTTTTTGGCAAGAGCCACCGCATCGGACTCCTTGGCGGACGGTTTGTCTTTTACCGGCTGAGACTTGACCGAGGTGAGCACTCTGGTTTTGTTCTCTTTCATGACCTTTGCGATGAGACTTTCCGGATCGCTCAGATCGCCAAAGTAGTTCGCCCGGCAGATACAGGTGCTGACGCACATCGGCACCATGCCCGCCTTCAGGCGATGCACGCAGAAGTGACACTTTCTCGCGGCGCCGACAGGCCGCTCATCCTTGACGCGTGGCCATTTTTTACCGTACTCCCAGGCCGGCAATGTTTCATATGCCTGTACAGCCGGAGTGCTGTCCGTGTAAAGGGCTCCGGCGTCGAGATTGCGGGCTTTATACGGGCAGGCCGTGACGCAATTGCCGCAGCCGATGCATTCAGTGTAATTGATCATGACAATACCGTTTGAAACACCCTTCGTACTCTTCCAGGTCGCCTTGCCGTCCGGCACAGGGCAGACCGGAACACACGGAGGGTTATCACACTGCTGACACGGGCGGGGCGTAAATCTGCGGGTTACTTTCGGAAATGTTCCGGTCTCTTCTTCATACACCGGACGGTAAATGATGCCGGGCGGGCTTTTCTGCTCGGCAATGCACCCAGCGGTGCATGCCTTGCATGAGGTGCAGCGGCGGAGGTCAATCAGCATGGCCCATTGGGGAGCCGGCTTTTGGATCGCACGCTGGATATCCTCCTGAATGATCGTCAACTCGTCCTTGCCGTTATACATTTGGTGGCCTCCTCATGTTGTTCTTGTGGCAGGTATTGGGTTTTCCTCAAATTGAATGGGCAAAATAACCATACTCCTCACTCGCGCCGATTCCTCCCGTTCATGTCTGACATGATAAAAATATAATGAATTTTCTATGTCATGTCAACCAACCACCAATCGCATGGATACTTGAGGAATATAATTAATCAATGATTTGACCTGCGCTGCCGCTTTCCGGTATAACTAATTACATAAATATTTTTTTATGTGAGGATTCAGCCATGAATCAAATTCTCGTCATTTTCAAAGCCCTTGCGGACTCCAGCCGGCTTCGCATCCTTAAGCTGCTCCAGAAAAGCGAGTTGTGCGGATGCCATATCGGCGCTGCGCTTGGAATCGTGCAGCCGCAGGTTTCATTCCATATGAAGATACTCAAGAAAGCGGGTCTGATCGAGCAGCGGCGCTGCGGGCGGTGGACTTACTATCGGCTCAACGATGCCGATATGTTTATCCGCTTCCTGCTGATGTCTGCGCTTGAACGGATTGACGACAGGGAAGCACAGCCCGACCTGATGAGACTGGAAAAGTTTCGCACAAGTCAGGCGAATCCCTGCAAATAAAGGAGACCAGTATGAGAATAGCGGTTTTCGGAGATATCCATGCCAATATCCATGCCCTGAAAAGCGCATATACAGCCGCCCTTTCGCAAAAATCGGACAGAATGTTTCACATGGGCGATCTTGGCGGCTATAATCCGTTTGTCAATGAAGTGGTCGATTTTCTGATCGAAAAAGGCATCGAAGGCGTTCAGGGCAATTACGACGAAACCGTTGCGAATGACCGTGAACAATGCGGCTGCAAATATGAAGACCCAATACAGGCTGAACTCGCTCACCATTCTTTCGTGTGGACGAAGGAACATGCCACTGAGAAAAGCAAGGAGTATATGCGCAATCTGCCGGTGAAGATCGACTTTGTCGCTGAAGGCAGAAAAGTCGCACTCTTCCACGCCACCCCGCACAAGAACAATCTCTACTGGTATGAGGAGCGGCCCGAAACCTTTTTCCGTGAGATGGCGGCAAAGGTGAATGCCGACATCATGATATACGGCCATACCCATCTGCCTTACCGCAAGGATATTGACGGCAAGGTCTTCATCAATGCCGGAAGCGTCGGACGCCCCAAAGACGGCGATCCGAGAACCAGTGTCTGCATCATCGACATTCTGGCGGACGCCGTTGTCACTGATTTCCTGCGCGTCCCCTACGATGTTGACGCAGCCGCCGAAGCGGTCCTCGCAAGTGGTCTTCCCGACGCATTTGCCAGACAGTTGAAGACCGGAAAACCATAAAGGAGTTTTGATTCATGAACACACATCCATCATCTGCGGAAACCTGCATTCCGAGAGAAGTCGCCCCCAAACGACTGAATTTCTTCGAGCGCTACCTGTCGCTCTGGGTTTTGCTCTGCATGATTATTGGCATTGCCATCGGCAAACTCATGCCGGGACTGACCGCCGCACTGAGCGGCATGGAGTTCGGTCAGGGCTCCCAGGTGAATGTGCCGATCGCCGTCCTGATCTGGCTCATGATCTATCCGATGATGCTCAAGATCGACTTCGGGTCGCTCCACACTATCGCAAAGAAACCGAAGGGATTGATGATCACCCTCTTCGTCAACTGGCTTGTCAAGCCGTTCAGCATGGCGTTTCTTGCGTGGCTCTTCATCCAGACACTCTTTTCCCCATGGATCGATCCTGAAACAGCAAAGAATTACACCGCCGGACTCATCATCCTTGCCGCGGCGCCCTGCACCGCCATGGTGTTTGTCTGGTCGTACCTGACCGATGGCGATCCCGCATATACCTTGGTGCAAGTAGCGGTAAACGATCTCATCATGCTCGTCGCATTCGCGCCGATCGTCATGGTTCTCTGCGGCGTGGCCAATGTGATCGTCCCGTCAAAAGTCCTCATCACCTCGGTTGTGGTATTCATCGTCATTCCACTGGCTGCCGGCTACCTTACTCGCAGAACCCTGCTCAAATCGCATGGACAGGAGTGGTTCGACAATACCTTCCTGCCCAAATTTCAGCCAGTCACGATCTTCGCCCTGCTGCTGACGCTGGTATTGATCTTTGCATTTCAGGCCGAGAACCTGACGGCCCGATGGTTTGCTGTCCTGCTCCTTGCCGTGCCGATCCTGATCCAGGTCTATTTTAATTCAAGCCTGACCTATCTGCTCATGCGTCTCTTCAAGGTTCGGCACAACATCGCAGCGCCCGGCGCCCTGATCGGCGCGAGCAATTTCTTTGAACTGGCTGTCGCAGTGGCCATCACCCTTTTCGGACCCAGTTCGGGAGCCGCCCTTGCCTGCGTCGTCGGCGTGCTCGTGGAAGTGCCGGTAATGCTCTCCGTATGCAATGTCTGCAATCGATCGCGGACGTGGTACGGAAAGGCGCTTGTGACGGAGCGGTCGGCGGCCTGATGGATTCCGCATGCTTTTTTTTCAGAATCCTGATGAATTGAACCCGGAATTGTCATCGTATGCGATCGAAAGCGCTCAGAGCCCGGCTGGGCTAATGACAATTCTCGGTTGAAATTGCCCGTCGGCGGTGTTTACGACGAGCCCGTTGTATCGGCAGGGGTAACGTCGTCAAAGATTGTGCGGTAGAGATCCTGGCCAAAACTGGTCGATAAGGGCTCCCCTTCAACAATTTTGAATGGCCGTCCACCGGTGCTGTCTCGCTCAGCCCGAAGAAAGAGCGCTCTTCCGGTGTGTTTGTCATGAAATCCGTGTGCGAGTTCATAATTGTGCGTCACATAGACAACCCTGACCCTTTTTTCGATCAGTGCCCTGACAATCTGTCGCGCGATTTCGGCTCCCTCCCGTTCGTTAGTTGCCGCAAACGACTCGTTAAAAAGGATCACGTCGCCGGGTCGGACCAGATCCGCGAGACGGCTCATTCTTGACAGCTCTTCATCCAGTTTTCCGCTGGTCATGGTATCGTCCTCACGCCGCCGGTAGTGGGTGTAAAGCCCTGCGGAAAAGCTGCTGCGAAAACTCCGTGCCGGCACAAACATGCCGCACTGCATCATCATCTGGGCAATCCCGATACTTCGCAAAAACGTGGATTTGCCCCCCTGATTGGCTCCCGTTATCATGACGAGATCCTTGCCATCGGCATTCATGCTGTTGGCCACGACCGGCCGCTGCATGGTCAGGGCAAGACTGATGTCAAAGAGATCATCAAACGCATGTGCGCGTCCGGATGCCGGTGCTGGAACCGGAAATGCATAATGAAGGCCCAAATGCGCCATCTTTTCGTAAAGACGTACGCATCCCAGGTAGAATGCCAATTCTGCCCTCAAGACCGAAAAAAAATGATCGACATGGTCGGCGGCTTGTGCAAGCGCATTGGCTACTTCGTTGATGCCCCGTGATTTCAGCTCTGAAAGCGCCTGGGCTCCGCTGACGTCACGCGGATGAATGTGAAAGGTGAACTCCTTTTCCCTTTGGTTGAACAAGCGTTGCAGCCAGGTGGGCTCCTTTTCATCAGGCGTACAGAGCATATAACCTGTGCCTTCGTTTCCTTTGCCCAGCGCAGCCCCGATCAATACGCCGTGCGGAAATTTGAGCGTGTCCAGATGCTTTTCGACCGTCCGGAAATAGTCGTCATCAAGCTCTCTCCTGAGCATGGAAAAAAAAGCGGTGAAGCCCTCCGACTGAAATCGGGATGAAAGTTCGTCCGCCATGCGCCTGATGATCCTCAACTGCCCCAGAAAGAGCCGCAACAGATCGATTGCATTGCTCAGTACCGCACTCGGATATCGCGAGAAGAAACTCAACCGCCTTTCCCGTTTTTTTTCAATACAGTCAAGCGTCACCTGATACATATCCCGCACAACCTGGGCGTTCATGAGACAATCCTTCACAATGTCCTGACGGTAGATGACCGTCTCCACGTCAGGCGCTCCGCTCAGAACGGCCTTTTGCACAACCGCATGGCAATAGGAGTCATCATCAGCCATTGCCTGAAACAGGGTGTCAAGAGCGAGATCCGCCATCAACTCCTGCTGATGAACCGACGGGGAAAATGCCGGATCGAAATCAGCGTCCTTATACATGAGCAATGGGTTCATGAGGGAATGCGCTCCATCAGGCGCTCGTAGGTAAGTCGGTATTTTTCGGCAATCGACGCTGCATGGGCGCGTCCGTCGGGAGGCCTTCTCAGGATTTTATACGTCCGGACGGAAGGATCCGCAGGATCGATCCCGCCCACCATGCTTACCGTCCTGTCGGACAGATAGGCAAGCTCATCGATGAAGGTAACACATACGCAGAGAGCATCGAGTGCATCGATCCTTCTCAGGATCTGTTCGGACAGAAATACCGCATCCTTGATGGCTGTTGAGGTGAAGATCTCGTTCAGGATAATGATACTTTCGGAGGAAGCCTGCTGCAGAATGCTGAAAATCCTGACCAGATCATCCTGGAGCTTTCCGCGGAGCGTTGTCACGTCCTCCTGGTTTTCAAAATGGGCAAAAATACGGTCGCAAAAAAAGAGCTGTGCATCCCTCGCCGGAACAGGGCAGCCCAGCGATGCCAGATAATGCAACTGACCGAACATTCGGGCAAACGTGGTTTTGCCGCCCTGATTCGGCCCGGAAACGACCACTATCCGTTCGCTCCCCTGCAGACAGAAATCATTGCAGACGACAGCCCTGTTTTCCGAAACGCATTTGTGCGCCAGCGCCAGATCAAAGGCATCGAGCACATCAATGGATTTGCTTTCGCGACTCATCCGGGGCAGGCAAAACATCAGCCCTGAACTCTTTATGCGCGCAATATGATCAAGATAGGAGAGATAAAACTGGATTTCACGATCAAACCTGCGGATGGTATCGTCAAGAAAATCCCGATGTTTTTCACAAAAATGCTCAAGAAAAGCAAAGCATTCAGGGTTCCGCCGGGCAACCAGCTCAAGGATATTCGCTTCCACATGGTTCATGCCGGAGCGCGACGGAAACTGAACGCGGTAATCCTTGACCAACGACTGCCTGAACCGGGCAAATACGTTCTGGACGACAGGCGTATAATCGGGTTCGGATTCATAGGGACGAACCGTAACGGAACTGCCTTTCATGAGTATGCAGTACCGGATGGCGCGCAAATCCGTCTTTGCTTTCACCGCATCGGAAAGAAGTTCGGAAAAATGAACGGAGTGGACGTATTCGGCCACGTACGTGCGAAAAGCCGACAATCCTCGGGAGGAAAGATCGGCCGCAGTCAGATCGGTCAACAGCCTCTGTACAAAATCGCAATAGTGGATGGCTGATTCCAGAAACCAGCCCTGCTTGTGATGAACCGAGTGGAGCTGTTCGATATACGCTCGATAGCGGCGCAGGGCAGCCATGTTTTCTGCAAAGAATTTCATGTTTGCACACAGCCCGGCTTCCCCTAAATCCCGAAAGACTTCCTGCCGGTACCGGACACTGTCGATATCCTGAAGCGGTTTGTAAAAAAACGGCGCCAGCCGGTGCTCCTTCCGGGATGCGGTCACCGCCTCGACGATCTGATCCAGAAACAGATCGGGGAAAAAGTCAGGCTCCTGCACCGGCTCCTGCAGCTCGGTTCTCCTGTCCGGGAAAAGTATGCTGAAAAATGCCATGGCACAATCACGATTCAGATAATGGCATGAGTCTGCTCATCAGACACCAGTCCGCTGTTTCTGAACAGTCGTTGAGAACAGCAGGAAAAGCACCGCGGAAGCAAGCGCGGTACAGCCTCCGAAGAAAAAAGGCGCCGACGGGGAGATTTTGTCCCACAATACCCCTGCGATGAAACTTGCCGGCAAAAGGGCCAGCCCGATGCACATGTTGTAAATGCCGAAAGCCGTCGCCTTGAACTCCTCCGGAATAATGGTCGCCAGGAATGCTTTCTGCACTCCTTCCGTCATCCCCATAAACAACCCATAAAAACCGAACAGAAACCAGACGGATACCGATGACGCCAACGCCGCGAACCCGAAGTAGACAGCAGCAAAGAGCACAAATCCCAGCAGAATGAGCCGCTTCCTGCCGAAACGATCAGCAGCTATTCCCGCAGGCATGGCTGAAAGCGAATAGACGAGGGTAAAAACCAGATACAGGAGCGGTATCATTGCCGGGGGGACGCCGACATTTTCGGCACGCAGGATCAAAAACACGTCGCTCGAGTTGCCGATCGCAAAAAGTGTCGTGATAGCCACAAAAAACTTGAATCGCCAGTCGAAGTGCTTCAGGGTAAGCTTCGGCCGTGCAGCGCTGGATGGTTTTCGCCGTGCGGTTTCCGTAATGAAAAAGATGATGAGCAGCACGGCAATGGCCGCAGGGATCAAAGACAGCCAGAAGACGAGCCGGTAATCATTCGCAAACCATGCGAGCAAGCCAAACGCCAGCGCAGGTCCGACTACGGCTCCCATGGTATCCATGGAACGATGAAATCCGAACGCCTTCCCCAGCGATGACGTGTCGGCAGACTCGGCAATGATAGCATCGCGCGGAGCTGTGCGAATACCTTTCCCGAGCCGGTCAACAAACCTGAACGCCAGAACCTGCTGCCATACGGCAGCCAAAGCTACGATCGGCCGGCTCAGAGCCGAAATCCCATATCCGGCGACCATGAGCCACTTGCGGCTGCCGATTCGGTCGGAATACCACCCGGAAAAGACCTTCAGAAGGCTTGCGGTGGATTCTGCGATACCCTCAATGAGCCCGATGACCGATTTGTTGACACCAAGGATGTTTGCAAGAAACAGGGGAACAAGCGGATAAATCATCTCGGAGCTGACGTCCATGAAGAAACTGACCAGACCGGCAACCGTAATATTTTTATTGAGACCAAAAAGTTTCTTTTCCCGCATGATCATATCCCCATTGAGTACGAAGTCACTTCTTTTTTTGTGAGTGCTCAAACACCGTTTTTGCGAATTCGTCGAAAATTTTTTCGCTCTCCCTGATTTTTTCGACCGCAACCTTGCGGAGCGGAGCCTTGACAAAATCACGGGACTCGATCTTTGCAAGCCATTGCTTCAGCTTGTCGAGCTCTTCCTCGTTTTCCTCGACTTCGGCAAAGATGAAATTTTTCCGCTCAATTTCAGCCGCGACTTCGTTCGCAAAATCGACACATTTTTCGATGAGTTCCTGATATTCCTCATTTCTCGAATCAACAAAGGTTTTCTGCAGGGCTTGCACCTGCTTT
The DNA here is from genome assembly GCA_012517735.1 of Nitrospiraceae bacterium. GTDB lineage: Bacteria > Nitrospirota > Thermodesulfovibrionia > Thermodesulfovibrionales > Dissulfurispiraceae > JAAYUK01. The sequence continues at coordinate 5,508 of JAAYUK010000199.1, read as the reverse complement.
TCATTCAGGGCCTTACCCTCGATCAAAAGCGCGTCGCCCTTGTTCTGCTCGACAAACTCAACCAGCTTGTGCATTTCTCCCAGGGCAGCAGCTGTCTGCGGCACCACCCAGACGGTCTGGAAATTCACCGCGCCGAGTTTTTTCAGCTGACGCCAGACATACACCCGGGATTTCGACGGCTCAGTCGGCAATGAGTAGGAAAAAAATAACCATTTCATGTAACTATTATTACATTAACCGTGCGCATGATTCAAGCGCTAAGATGAAACCGTTCGTCATGCCAGCAATGGTAACCTGCATATCTTGATACCTCCATCTGCTTTGTCTTCTTTTCCATCGTCTGCCCGTAAACTTTTCGAGACTGCAGTAAAGCAGTTTCTTCAAGGGGACACTCTGTAGAATCATCTTTGAAAGACCATTCCGCTACCCTGCCTGTTTTCCCTGAGACTGCTGTGCCGCAAGTGTCCGCACCTTGAACAACAACGGTAGTGAGGCCAGCTGCGTGGACACAGAGAACGCTATCAGCCAAGGAATGGAAAAATCGTAAAGAATACCGATAAGTGCGCTGCCAAGAAACCAGAAAACGCCGTAGCCGGTGTTGAATATGCCATAAGCGGAAGCACGCTTGTTTCGCGGAACCATATCAGCAACCGCCGCCCTCATGATGGATTCCTGCGCGCCCATACCCACCCCCCAGAGTGCCATACCGATCAGACTCAGGGAGAAGCCTCCCATGAATACGAGCGGCGCAAAAGCTGCAGAAAAAAGGATAGCTATGACAAGGATGGACAATCCCTTTCGGTCAAAGAGACGGCCAAAAACCAGCGCTGCGACGGCGTCAACACCCATTGCAACCGAATAGAAAACCGGAATCCAGTTGTCCGAAACGATTGACGTCTTCTGGAAATGGTACGCAATAAGCGGGAAGTCAGCATACCCAGCCGCGTTCAAGGCCATTGCGCCGAGATACATCCAATACACCGACGTTAGCCCTTTCGTTTCCAGTTCAGGAGTCGTTGCCTCCAGATTCCGCGGGTGTGGATAGAGAAAACGCGAAAACAGCAGGACTCCCAGTGTCAGCAAGGCAGGTATCAACAGGCACGCAAAACCGGTTTGATAGGTCCCTTTGAAGTAGAGCACCGCCGCGACAATCAGGGGGCCGAGCATGGCGCCTATCTGATCCATGGCCTCATGCAGTCCGAAGCCCCAACCCCTGCCTATATCGCACGTTGCGTGCGATAGCATCGCATCCCGTACCGGATTGCGTATGGCTTTCCCCATTCGTTCGGCGACAATGAGAAAAGCCGCCGCCTCCCAGCTGCCCGCCAGTGCCAGGAGGGGGACGGCGAGCATATTGATTACATAGCCGATAATCGTAATGGTCCAGTATCTGCCCGTTTTGTCGGTAACATATCCGGAGACGATACGAAAAGCATAACCGACCAATTCCCCAAATCCAGAGATAAGCCCGACGACGGTCGCATTTGCGCCAAGCAAGGCCAGGAACGGTCCGTGAATGCTTCTGGCCCCTTCATGTGTCATGTCGGCGAAGAGACTTACAACCCCCAACAAAACGACAAACACCATGGCGGACCGTTTGTTGGTTGCCGATTGCTGTTTCATATCCTGGACTATTTTTTGCACCGTAATTACCCCGCTATTTCTCTACCAGCATCGGCTTTTCACTGTGCTCCACAACCCTTTGCGGAACACTCCTGAAAAGCCTTCGAGAATCCCGCCGCGGTTCTCCGCAAGCGCTACACAGACATGCCCATCATCACCGCACCCACAACGAACAGACCATACAATGTCATCAATCCGAGGCCAACCCATCGGGAGGTCCGGCGATGCCAGACGAGGATGAGAAGAATCAGCCAGCTCATTGCAACCGCAGGAAAGAAATAGGTTATCGCCGTCTGATTGACCTGCAGCGGATTGATGAGGGCGCAGATCCCCAAGGTAAACAATAACTGGAAGAACGAGCTGCCGGCGACATTGCCGATGACGACCTCAGGATGTCCTTGTTTCGCAGGAATGATCGCCTCCACAAGCTCGACCGAGTTGGCTGCGATAGCCAGAAGGGTGAGACCCAGGATCGTCTCTTCTATGCCCGACCAGTGGAGGACCGCCTTGGTGCCCTTGATTACCAGAAGTGCGCCGACAACAAGGCCGACGAGGCCGGCAACCAACATGAGCGGAAACCGCCAGGAGGGTGCCTTGACAATTCCTGCAACTGCGCCCTCCGCTTCTTCGATCTCTTCTTTGGCGGCTCTCGTGCGCCGCATGTCACGCACAAGGTATACCATGAACGCCAGATACGCGGCGAGGGTTATGATGCCATCGGTCCTGCTCACCTCGCCATCCAGAGAGAGACCGAAAACGAGGGCAATGGCCCCGCCCAGAAGCCAGATGTACTTGACCGGAAAGTCCGGGTGGCGTATCGGGAAGAGCGCGGCCGCCGAACCGAGCGCCAGGAGTATCAGGAAAATGACGGTTCCGAGTATGCTGCCATAAGAGAGTGCCGTCAGATGCTGATACGAACCGATCACCGCAGGCGCGAATTCCTCAAGATCAATGCTGATGATAAGCATGGCAAGGATGAACGGCGGCACCGCCAGCCGCGAGGCTGTGCCTATGAGTCCTTCTACGAGGTATTTTGCCGCAAAGATAAGGATGATGACTCCCCCCAGCAATGCAACAATATCAACTGGATTCATGACTGTATCTCCTGTGAGCGTTGTTATTTCACCACCAGCACCGGCTTTTCACTATATTCAACGACCCTTTGCGAAACGCTTCCCCAAAAAAGACCGTCCACCAGGCCTCTTCCGTGGGAACCCATGACAATCAGCGAGACCTCGGACTCGGTAGCGATCCGGTTGATTTCCCGGAACGGCCTCCCGCTGACCAGCCTGACCGATACGGTAAATCCGGCCCGTTCAAATTCCTGCCTGAGCGCATCGAGGTCCTCCAGGTTCTTGTCTCTCAAGCGCTTTTCCATGAAATGACTCGGAATTTCCGCGTCAGGGGGCAACTCTTCCATGACGTGAGCGACAATGACTTCAGAAGCACCGGCATTCCGCAGAAGTGGAATCGCCTGCTTCGCCCTGTCCGCGCACGCCGACCAATCGGTCGGATAGAGTATCTTTCTGAAAAGATCGGAGCAGAACTGTTCGGTCACCGTGCCGTTCGATTCTGTCAGGACATGATACTTCGCCACCAGAACCGGGAGTCCCGATTTTCTGATGATCCGGTCCGTCGTCGAACCTACAAAGATTTCCCCAAGCACGTCTCTCTTCTGCCGGCCGGCGATAATCAGCGAAACGCTCTCCCGTGCTGCCGTTTCGAGGATGGTGGCAACCAGCGGCCCGGTGCCAATGACGGATTTGACGCCGATCCCTTCCGATTGAAGGTATTGTTCGTATACAGCCAGTTCTTTTTTTGCGGCACTTTCGAGCTTGTCTGTATCAACGGGCAATCCGGACTCCCTGACGGCACTGAGACCCTCGGTATCGATCACATGCAGCAGGACAACGTCCCGAAGCCCTCCCCGTTTCAGACAGGCGAGACTCTTGAGCGTAGCAAAAGCGAACTCATCAAATCCGGTCGGAAACAAAATCCGTGCAAACATACTTCCCTCCTTATCAGTATCAATGCTGTTTTAACTGATGCCGCCTGCAGAACATCTGCTTCGGCGCCCAGTGAGCACCCTGGAGCTCTCTCCACAATCCTAATGACATCGTTCAAACTCATTCTGGATCCGGTACCTGCCGTTTTTCCCGATGAGTTGGGAAAACGCGATCACATTTTCATGGGCATCAATAAAAAGTCGTGAGACAGAGATAGCGTTCGCACCCGGTTTTACCCGAAAAAACTTCGCAATTTCTGCAGGTACTGCAACAATAGATACTGTCTGGACCACACGCATGATTTTTTGCAAAGCCAGCTTCTGGATGGCATCAAAAAATGGTTGTACGGTCAGGTCAATACGCTCAATGCCCGGCACACGACGGCAGGCGATATGGATATCCTCACAACAGACCGGCTCTCCCTGGATCGTCCCCCGGAACACCCCATGCAAAACCTTTGGCTCGCCATGCAGGTATGTTTCCGCAGCTCCCTGAGGAGTTACTACTGAGTGACTCACCAGTGTGCGATCGAGCCTGACTCCTCCTCCAAAGAGGTCCTCGCCGAAGCGGGTACGTATGGTCATGCCGGGATCGGGATGGTTGTTGCGCACGAAGGTGCCGCACCCCTGTTGGCGCTTGAGGTACCCGTTGCGGACGAGCTCGGCGATTGCCAGCCGCACGGTTGCCTTGCTGACCATAAAATGGCGGCAGAGTTCGTCCTCGGACGGAATAAGCCCATCGACCTGCCACCCGCCATCTTCAATGACCCGTCTGAGTATTTCATAAATCTGCACATACAGTTTCTGATGACTGTCCCGGTCGACTGCCCCCCATGGAATATGTTCATTCATGCCGACCATGCTAAAATCCTTTCCCTGCTACCGCACGGGCAGAAATGGCAGCCCCGTGCGCAGTATGCATGCTCCGATTCCTGCACGAGCAGCGGCAAAAAACCATGAATAATCCTCCCGGAAACTCATTGCACCCCCAGCATCCAGGACAATACCTTGTATAAAACAAACGAGACACCGCCGGCAACGATCAGCGATATACACCAGTTTATAAGGATCTCCTTAATGACTTTTACCTGGATATATTGAGCACCACGGGCGAGTCCCGCGCCGGCGATACCGCCGACTATTGCCTGATTCATGGAAGTCGGGTATCCGAAAATGGCTGCGACATACGCTGTTGTTGCCTGTCCAAGCTGGGCGCCTATGGCACTGTTGATCTCGAGCTGGACTATATGGAGACCCACCTTCTCCAGCAAGGGACGCCCCCAGGTAAGCGCACCGATTGCGACGACAATGCCTCCGATAAAGCCGGCCAGCAGCACATTGCTGACGGTTCCGCTGCCATACAGCACACTCACGGCAAGCCCGCTATTGTTGGCGCCAAGGGTAAAAGAAGCATAGCAACACGCGGCGAGCAGGATATATTTCTGGATTTTCTCCAGCGGTTTTGCGAAGGCTCCCGAGATCTTCGTAAAGATAAAACCAAGGATCAGTCCGCATATCGGAGTCGCAACCCATGTGATGCCCAGCGGCAGCAAGGTCTTTTCCCATGAAATAGGCGCACCGACCGCGAGCCCCACCCCTACGATCGAAAAAACAGCGAGCTGGGCAGTCGAAATAGGCAGCTTGAGCCAGGTATTCACGGCGGTAACAAGGGCTGCCGTCAGCATCATGACCATTGCCCTGAATGGATTCAGGTACTCGGCCGGCATTACTCCGGTCCCGACGGTCTTGATAACCTCATGACTCTGAAAGGTAGCCCCCAGAAACGCGAAGATCGCGATCAGGATGGTGGCGTTCCGTACATTCAGGATTTTGGCACCATAAGCCGTTCCGGCCACCGCGCCGGTGTAGTGTGAACCGAT
>JAAYUK010000198.1 GCA_012517735.1 Nitrospiraceae bacterium | reverse complement strand
GTGACGAGATTGATCCAGAGCAGTTGTGCCGGGATGTAGGGGATCGGCACCCCCAGTGCCATTGCGGCCGCAATCGAGAGAATGGAAGCGACCCCTGTGGGGATCAGGAAGAAGGTTACTTTCCGCAGATTGTCGAACACGATCCGGCCTTCGCGCACTGCCTTGAAAATGCTCGCAAAGTTGTCGTCGGTCAGCACCATGTCCGATGCTTCCTTTGCGACATCGGTGCCGGTAATGCCCATGGCTACCCCGATGTGGGCCGCTTTGAGGGCAGGTGCATCATTTACCCCGTCTCCCGTCATTGCAACGGTATGGCCATGACGAATAAGCTGGCGCGTAATACGCAGTTTGTGATCCGGCGCCACCCGGGCATAGACCGAGACCTGGTTGACCCGGGCAAAAAGCTCGTCGTCGCTCATGGCCTCGAGTTCCCGGCCGGAAAGCACCGCCTGATCGCCCGTTATGATCCCGAGCTCCCGGCCGATGGCAGCGGCGGTATCCGCATGATCACCCGTAATCATGACGACCCGCATGCCGGCGCGTTTGCAGCCTGCAATGGCTTCAATCACCTCCGGTCGGGGAGGATCGATCATGCCTTGCAACCCTGCGAGGGTCAGCCCTGATTCCACATCATGATGGTGCAGCTCGCTCTGGCTTTCAGGAACGGCCTTCCATGCGAATGCCAGAACGCGCAACCCTTGGGCAGCAAAGGTTCTGGCGTGGCGAATATAGACTTCCTTGAGCGTCTGGTCGGCATTGGACATGTCGATGACCTTCTCCGGCGCCCCTTTCACCATCACCAGACGCCTGCCCTTGTCGGCATGCAGCGTGGCCATGTAACCCCGCTCGGATTCAAAGGGCACGATTGCCAGTTCCTCGTATGTCGCCTTTTCTTCTTCTGCCCGCAGTCCGGCTTTCAGTGCCGAAACGATGAGCGCACCTTCGGTCGGGTCGCCGTCAACCCTGAAGCGTCCGTCCTCTTCAAAAATATCGGATTCATTGCAGAGCAGGCCGATTCTGAGCAGAAGTTTCAGTTCGCCGGACACCGTGGCAGGCTGCCCTGTTGCTTCCGAAGTTATTTCCCCCACCGGGTCATAGCCGATACCGCCGACAGAATACACCTGGGCGCCGTCAAACAGACGGGTGACCGTCATCTCATTTTTTGTCAGCGTCCCGGTCTTGTCCGAACAGATCACCGTTGTGCTGCCGAGCGTTTCGACCGCAGCGAGTTTTCTGATGATTGCGTTGCTTTTTGCCATGCGGGCGACGCCGACAGCCATGGCGATGGTGACGACAATCGGCAAACCTTCCGGAATGGCGGCGACGGCAGCTGCTACTGCAACCATGAACATTTCCTTCACACTTCCGCCAAGGACCAGACCGACGGCGAAAAGGAGCGCCGAAGCTCCCATGACGTAGATGCCGATCTGCCGGGCGAAACGTTCGATCTGCTCCTGGATGGGTGCTTTTACGATGCCGATGCCGCGGACTTCGCCCGCGATGGTGCCGAGGACGGTTGTTCCCCCGGTGGCAACAACGACGCCCTTCGCCCTGCCATTGACGACAGCGGTACCCATAAAGGCCATGTTTACCTGATCGGCGAAGGTGAGGTTTTCCTGCATCAGCGGGGCGGTCTTTTTCTCGACCGGGAGGGATTCGCCGGTGAGCATGGCTTCCTCAATGCGCAGCTCATTTACCTGCAGGAGACGAAGATCGGCCGGCACTCTGGTGCCGGATGCCAGCAGCACAATGTCCCCCGGTACGAGTTCCACCCCTGGGACCTCCTTTTCCCGCCCATCACGCACAACCCGCGCGCGTGGAACCAGAAGCTGCTTCAGTGCGCGCACACTCTGCTCCGCCTTGTACTCCTGGACATAGCCGATGATTGCATTGAGAATCACCACCGCCAGGATGACGCCGGAGTCGATGTATTCCTGCAGGAAGAAGGTGATCACCGCAGCTATGAGAAGGATGGCGATGAGTGGACTGGTGAACTGATGGAGCAGGATGGTTATCCTGCTGATGGTTTCCTCTTCCGCAAGCTTGTTGGGGCCGTATTTCTGAAGGCGCTCCCGGGCAACGGAATCAGTCAGCCCGGATTCCGAAGTCTCCCAGTGCTGAAGAACTGCGGCAGCATCTTCCCGATACCAGTTCATAATCCCTCCTGGTGATACGAATCTATTGTATCCGCTTTCCCCTGAATATTTCTGATGCAAGAACATTCAGAACCATACAGGTTGTGTTTCTGATAGTCTGATTCAGATGGTCATTGCCCGGCAATATTGGGATCCGGCCCTGCGCGGAAAGGCAGTTCGATATCAATCACGGTCCCCTCTGCCGGCTTGCTCCTTACCCGGATTCTGCCGCCATGCGCTTCTATCAATTTTTTTGCGATCGGCATCCCGAGGCCGGTTCCTCCGGCTTTTCTGCTGCAAAACGGGACAAAAACGTTTTCAGCGGTCTGGCTGTCCATCCCCGAACCCGTGTCGATAATCCGTAGCAAAAGAACCGGTTTTTTGAGATCCAGACTGACGATCACCGTCTGGCCGCTAGACGACGCTTCGATGGCATTGTTGATGAGGTTCGTCAGCGCTCTCTGGATGTTCGCGGCATCAATCGCCGACACAACCGGCGTGTGGGGAGCCTCGACCGCGAGGGCGACATTCTTCTCGCCGGCCTTCATTCTGCACGACTGGACCGCCTTGTCGACAACCTCCCGAACATCCATTTGCTGGAGCGTCAGGGGAACCGGCTTCGAAAAATCGAGGACATCATGGACGATCCTTTGCATGGTCTGCACGGAATCGGTTATCGCCGCCGCGTCTTCCGCAGGATCGCCCTTGCGCTCCTGTATTCTCCGCGCGAACCCCGAGATGCAGATGAGCGGGTTTTTCAGGTCGTGCACGATTGTTGCGGCAACCTGGCCGATTTTTGCGAGCGACCGGTCCCTGTCGAGTTCCAGTTGCTGTTGTCGCAGACGTTCCTTGACAATGACGGCAACAATAAGGAAGGCAGCGGTCGATACCAGATGAAGCACTCTGTCGATCAGGTCAAAAAAATCGTTTGTCCATCCCGCCGAGAAAAAAGGAAGATACGCAGCCGAGACAACACAATAGGTGCCGATGACTCCCCACCTGCCGAAAAACAGCGTGCCGAGGAGCAGGGGAATGTAATACAGTTCTTCAAGGACAATGGAAGGCGCACGTTGCTGAAAAAGCAGCAGGTGCAACAGCGTAAGCCCACCCGCAATGACCACAATGATCAGCATGAGACGTGTATTTCTGTCGCGCATTGCCGCAACCTCCCTTTCAGCATGGACCTTTGCACATGGCAGCAGGTCCTGTCATCTCCTGCTCCGACGTTTGCCGAGGCAGGTGCCGGGTACAACACCCCGGAGATTCAATTTCAGGAGCACCGGGGGGCGAAGTCATGCTGGCCGCTGTTCTGCTATATGTGCAAGAATTCCGGCGAGAATACCGCCGACCTCGTTATGTGACCGGATAAAATAGCGTGCGCCGGTCCTCACTGACCGGCCGACCCTGATGCTGAGTCCTCTTCCGGCAAGGACACGGAACGCATCTTCATCGGTCCTGTCGTCGCCGATATAAATCGGGAACATTCTGCCATCGAACTTCCTCAACAGCCAGAGCACTGCTTTCCCCTTGTCCCATCCGAAATCGGGAAGGACTTCGAGGACTTTCTTTCCGCGAATGATCCGGAGCCTTCCGCGCGTCTCCGCTTCGCGGACGACCTGTGAAAAAAGCGCACCTGCTCGCCGGGCAACCTGCGGCGGGGCCAGCCGGTAATGAAGGGCGCATGATGCCGGTTTGGGCTCGACCCAGACCCCCGGCAGGGATTCCGCTATGGCAGCAAGGCGGGAGCAAACCCTATCGAGGGAGGGTCTCGCAGAAGCAATCCGGGGATGGGCATATCGGTATCCCGGTCCCTCGATGAACAGGCCATGATTTCCGGCGAAATGAACATTCGGTGTGGTTATCAGCGACCGCAGACTGCTTGCCGGTCTGCCGCTGACGATCGCAACCGCACATCGGGGATGGGCCGCAAGCGCACCAATCAGCGAACGCACTGAGGCTGGCAAAACAGTCTGCTCGGGTCTGTCGCAGATTCCCACAAGCGTCCCGTCAAAATCGAGCAGCAGCGCAATGCCGGATTTCGTTCCTGCAGGGGGGAGCAGGGTTTGAAATCGAGCAGGCAATCTCCGGACGCCACCTTGTTTAATCATGGGCCGCAGGCTCCGGTCTCAGCCGGACGAGCGTGGTGATGAGGTCCCCGGCCCACCGGTATACGTTGTTTTCGCGCACCGTTGCACGCATGCGTTTCATGCGCTCCTGCCGCTCTTCACGCTCCATGACCACTGCGGAGTAAATCGCATCAGCGGTCTCTTCGATGTCATAGGGGTTCACCAGAAGCGCATCCCGCAGTTCGCGGCTTGCGCCGGTAAACTGGCTCAGGATCAGCACCCCTTCACCATCGGCGCGGGAAGCTACGTACTCCTTGGCAACGAGATTCATGCCGTCATGCAGCGAGGTTACCATACAGATGTCGGCTGCACGGTAATACCGGTAGACCTCCTCATGGCTGTGATTCGCCTTGAGATAGACGATCGGCCGCCACCACTTTTTCTGGAACTTCCAATTGATGCGTTCGACCAGTTCATCAACCTCCGCGACAAGATCGCGGTATCGCTTGATGTGGGTGCGGCTCGGCGCTGCCAGCTCGACGAAGGTAAATTCCCCGATATGCTCCGGGTGTTTTTCAAAAAAACGCTCAATGGCGAGAAAGCGTTCCGGAATCCCTTTGGTGTAGTCGATCCGGTCGACCCCGACTCCCAGAAACCGGACATGCATGCCGATTTCTTTCATGATCTCCTCACGCTGATGTGCGCGATCCTCTGGCGTCGGCACCGTTGCGTCCGCGGTGAACGCGACGCTGATGGGGAAGGGTTTCACCAGGGTGGTATGCCCTGACCGTTCGATCGAAAAATGCTCCCAGTCGATTTTCGATTCGAGAAACCGGTCGGCAGTGTCGAGGAAATTGTTGCAATGAAACTGTGTGTGGAACCCGATCAGATCGGCGCCGAGCATGCCGAGCAGCACTTCGGCACGCCACGGGCAGATGCCGTACGCCTCGGGATTGGGCCAGGGAATATGCCAGAAGATCGCAATTCTGGCGTCCGGCCGCCGTTCCTTGACGAGGAGCGGCAGGATCGCCAGTTGATAATCCTGGATGAGCACAAGCGGAGATTTCACATGCTGGATTTCCTCCAGCAGCGCATCCGCAAAGTGCTGATTGACCTGCTGGTATGCTACCCAGTCTTCCAGGCGGAACGTAGGCCGTGTATGGGTGATGTGGCAGAGCGGCCAGAGTCCTTCATTGGAGAATCCGTAATAGTAGCCGTTTTCCTCTTCCTTCGTGAGCCAGACGCGTTTGAGGGAGTATGCCGGTTCATCCGGAGGAACGCGCAGCATGTTTTTTTCATCAACCATCTCCCGATCCGCGTTGCCGCTTCCATGGGCTATCCAGAGCCCGTCGCAGATGCGCATGACCGGGTCAAGGGCGGTGACCAGTCCTCCCGCGGGCGTTACGCAGCGGACTGTCCGGCCCTGCTTTACATGCAGATAGGGCTCCCGGTTGGAGAGCAGGAACAGGCGTTGCCCCCGCAGCTCGTGGCGTATGTGCTCACGCAGACGCTGATCGGTCCAGAGAGCGTCGGCCTGCATCCGAAGCCGTGCTTCTTCCTCTGCTTGTGCCCGTGCATGCGCGAGGCTCTTCGCGAGCTTTGCAACCTCCGAGGCGATGGGGTTCAGGATGTCTCCCCGCGAAAAACCGACCGGCGGCGTTTCTTTGGTCTTTCCTCTTCTCATTTCCCGAAGCCACTCCGCCATTTGCGCAACCGGACCGGTGATGGACCACCGGACCATGACGAGCGTAATCGCCACAACAATCAGCGAAAGCAGGACAAAGCGGATGAGATTCGTTTTCCAGATGTCTTCCAGTCTCACACCGATAAACGATGCATCATGGATGAGCACCAGCGCGCCGAACAGTCTGTTGTCTTCCCGGAGCGGCAGCGTGTAGATGTAGGTCTTCTTGTCGCCCAGATCCTGAAACTCTTCGATCGGCCGTTTCTCGACGACTGCTGCGACCGACTGCGGAACCGGCTCCCTGATGGTCGAACGTATGTCGGGAGTCGAGACGATTACGTTTCCCTGAAGGTCGGTCACCGCTATCCCCTTGAGACGCTCCCGGTTGCCGAAACGCTCGACAATCCTCTGCAGTTTTGTCTGAGCATTTGACTGAACCAATGGAACAACCGATTCCTGCAGACTTTCCCCCAGCAGAACAGCGCGACGGGAGAGTTCGGTCTGCAGGCGCTGTTCCTCGACACTGACCTGGTAGTAGGTGAATCCGAATGCAACGGCAGCGATAGCAATAATCAGGGATACGATAAGCCTGGCCGTAATTTTCATAGGACGAACTCCTCCGGAGAGGTGCTCCCGCGCATCAGCACTGCCCACAATGCGAGGTAGTCCCGGATCTGGCGAGTGATCAGGAAGTTTGTTCGCACATATTCCCGGGCCTGCCTTCCCATCCGGTGCGCCATGTCCGCATTGTTCAGGAGCTGCCGTGCGCGAAAGGCTGCCCCTTCGATCGTATGCACCAGAACGCCGGTCTGGCCGTCAATGATCTGCAGGGGGATTCCACCCGTCGCACCTCCGATGACCGGCTTTCCCTTCCACATGGCTTCTGAGACAGTCAGTCCGAACCCTTCACGAATGGACTTTTGCAAAACCACGGTTGCAGCGCGCTGCAGAGCGTTGATCGCATGATCACTTGCCGACGGGAGGAGCAGAATAAAGATATCAGGATCCCCAGCGGCATGTTGGTGCACTTCCTGCAGAACCTGCTCTCCTTCCGGGTCGTCCGTTGCGGAGCTGCCGGCCAGAACGAGAATGCAGTCATTGTATTTCTTGATGAGCCGATACGCTTCGATGACTCCGAGAGGATCCTTGAACCTGTCGAACCGCGATACCTGCAGCAACATCGGACGGTCCGGCGGTATTCCAAACTGCTGCAGGGTCGCAGCAATCTCCCCAGCGGACAGTTCCCGGTTTTTATCGCTGAGCGGATCAATGGACGGCGGGATGACAAAAGCCGGAACACCGGGAAACCTGGCGTAACGGGCAACGGAAAAAATGGAGGCGTCATAGTTCCGGCAGAATGAGGCGAGATGATGGAGGACATCCGCCTGCGGCTCCGATGCATCGATATGGCAGCGCCACACCCAGAGGCCACCCCGTCTGTGCGCAATAAGCGGCGCCGGCTGGGGGTCGTGTATCCAGACGGCGTCGGCTTCAAGGTCCAATGAAGACGCATTTGCGGTATTGACTGCGACATGATGCTCCCACATATCGTCGTGAAATTCGACGGCCGTGCCTTGGAGCGCATTGTGAAACTTTTTGGTTATCTCGAAGAAGTATTCGTCTCCGCTGATAACCTCCCAGCGGACCGTGATGCCGAGCGACTGGATCAGCGGCATCATCCGGTGGAGAATCTCGGCTACCCCGCCGCCTGCGCGTGTCGAATTGACATGGAGCATTGATCTGCCTGATAAAACGGCCGCAAGACGTTCGATGAGCTGCAGATCCGTTTTGGGACTTATCCCCGCGTAGTTCGTTATCATGCGTGTCCCCCTGAGAACGTCCCGCTAAGATGGACCTCCAGATATTCCAGGATCCTCGCCCTTACCCCTTCGACAGTGTGGACGAACGGGTCGATAGACCGGAGGCGTTTTACCAGTTCCTGCTCTCCAAGCTGTTCTTCAATCCAGCGGGCGAAGTCGCCGCTCCCATGACGGAGCCGTGCTTCGTAAAAATGGTAGTAGACCGAGACGGCATCGACATACTTCAGGGCGACAGCGAGTTCGGCAAGGTTTTTCGCGACAATGCCGATCGAAAACGTGAGCGGAATCGCCTCGAGGAACTCGAACTCTTCTCCCGGTATCGCCGGTCTCGGTTCCGGGAACTCCTGGAGATGCCGGTCCAGCGTCTGAATGAGGGCTTCCCGGACGGCCTCGGGCTGCCGGCAGAGGTACGGATCGATGACCGAGAGCCGTTCAGCGAGAATATGTTCTTCGAGCTTCTCGCCGACCCAGCGGGCAAAATCATTGCTGTATTCCAGCAGATGGCTCTTGATGAAAAAATGGTGCATGTGATACATGATGCTTGCACCGCCGGCCTGCTGAAGATGCTCCCTCAGCTCCCTGATGCTGCGAGCTTCCCTGCCGGTCGTCATGACCAGGGGCATGCACGCCCTGAACTCAAACGGCGGGACATCGCGCAGCATGTCCTGCTCACCATGAAGTGCGTCAAAACCTGGGACCATGGCCGATTCCTTTCCGGTCGGGATTCGTGCGCTGCATGTCGGCGAAAGCGGGGCTTCTGCCGAAATGTCTGCACGAATCGTTCGGTGAATACGTGGGGAACACTCCCGCTGCCGATCGGCAGTCAGACGCGTTCCGTCGGAATGGAGCCGAGAATCAGGCTGGGGGAGAAAGGCCGGACGCCGTTCTGAAATAGCCGTCCCGGGAGAATCCTGTCGTCGATGCCGTCACGGTCCTTGCGGCGGACGGGGCCGTCGTATTGAACGCAGCCGGGCAAACAGATGATTCCTGCGGCACGACATCTTGCTCCAGGGAGTGCTTCCCGAGTATGGCCCGGTTTTTCCTCACCAGGAGATATCCGGAGCCGTTTTCATCGAGGAAGTCGAACTGCGGCGCCGCCGACGCAAGGAGGCAGTGCCAGACGAGTATGCGTATGGCAGTTGGTGAGAAAAGCGGGGGATCCTGTTCATGCGAAGCGGGTGAGGTGTCGAGCGCATAACAGAGTGGAGACACTGCATAGACGAAGAAATGCAGTGCCACAAAAAGAATCACCATGTCTCTCACGGTACATTTCCGGCTCATGAAGCAATTATAGCCCAAATTGCTCATGAAGCAAACCCATGCCAGGACATCACGGGAATCCAGATCGATTTTGCAGGACTGTACTTTCCCCAGGGCCGACAGGTTATCATGAAAAAGATGCAGACCGACGGACAGACTATCTTCAGGAGACAGTGCCGACGACCATGCGAACGATGATCAGCACCGGGGTTTTCCTCTGCCTTTTCCTTGCGGCGTTACCGCCCCTGCCGCTCTCCGATGCTGCGGAAAAGTCCTCGCAGAAGCATGTTGTCATCGTCGGCGGCAACAGCGCCTATCCGCCCTATGAATTTGTCGACAAGGACGGCAAGCCCGCAGGGTTCGCCGTTGAACTGACCCGCGCGATCGCCGAGGTGATGGACTTTGAAGTCAGGATCAAGCTTGGCTCGTCATGGAACGACATGCGCAAGGCGCTCGACCGTGAGGAGATCGACATCCTTCAGGGCATTTCCTACTCCGAAGAGCGGGAGCGGACACTTTCCTTTGCGGCACCGCACTCGTTCGTCTCGCATTCCATCTTTGCCCGAAAGGGAGCGAAGGTCGTTCATTCGCTCGATGAACTCCGCGGCAAGGAGGTCATTCTGCTCGGGCGCGGCATCATGCATGATCTTTTCGAGCAGGCGGGGCTGCCGCTGCATCCGGTGCCCGCTCCGACGGTGGCCGACGCGCTCAGGATGCTTGCGTCAGGCAAGCATGATTATGCTGTTCTGGCCACGCTTCCGGGCCTTTTTCTCATGCGGGAGCTGGATATCCAGGGGGTTGAACTGGCGGCGCGGGGCATCGACACCAAGAAGTACGGATATGCGGTCAGAAAAGGCAATGAAGCAATCCTTGAACAGTTCAATCACGGCATGTCGATACTTAAACACACGGGCCGCTACAAGGAATTGCAGGACAAGTGGCTCGCGGAAGCCGAGGTTGAAGTCGCGCCGACTCCCTGGCTCTACCGGCACCGGTTTATTGTGGTGGCGGTCCTTTTTCTGGGATTGAGCGCTTCCGTCGTCTGGTCGGCTTCTCTGAAGCGCCAGGTTGAAATACGGACAGCGGCACTCGAACACGAAGTCGAGGAACGGAAGCGTGCGGCGGAGGCCCTGAAACAACACCAGCAGCAGCTGGTGCAGGCTGACAAAATGGCCGCGCTCGGCGTGCTGGTCTCCGGCATGGCGCATGAAATCAACAATCCGAACGGCCTGATCCTGCTGAATCTGCCGACGGTTGCGGAGGCGGTGAAAGACATCGAGCCGGTTCTGGAGCGTCACTATCATGAACACGGGGACTTCAAGATGGGGGGATTGCCGTATTCGCAGATGCGCACGGAGATACCCCATCTGCTGAATGAGATGCAGGATGCTGCGCGGCATATCCGGCATATCGTCGATGATCTGCGACAGTTTTCGCGTCGGACCGATGCGCGCCATGATGAGCTGGTGGATGTCAACGAGGTGGTCAGGACATCGATGCGTCTTGTTGACAATGCCTTGCGCAAGGCGACCACCCGGTATACGGTCCACTACATGGGCAATCTGCCAAAGGTCCGCGGCAACTTTCAGCGGCTCGAGCAGGTCGTGGTCAATCTGATCCTCAATGCCTGTCAGGCACTGCCGGACACCGGAAAGGGGATTTTTGTCTCGACACACTACCGGCACGATTCCCGCTCGGTCATCATTCAGGTCGAAGATGAGGGCGTCGGCATTCCGCCCGAACATCTGTCGCGGCTTACGGACCCTTTTTTCACCACAAAGCGCGAATCGGGCGGGACGGGGCTCGGGTTGTCGATATCCGACGGCATTATCAGTGAACACGGAGGCATCATGGAGTTCGAGTCGGTGCCTGGCCGGGGAACAACGGTAATCATTACACTGCCTGCGGCGGTGGGGGAGATGAAAGCATGAGCGTTGATTTTTATCCTTCATTCGGCATTCTGGTCGTTGATGATGAGCCGGCGTGGCTCAGGTCCATGCGGATTGCGCTTGCCCGCCTCGCTGAAATCACCAACGTGCTCACCTGCCACGACAGCCGGGAAGTCATGACGATGCTCTCACTGCATGAGGTCGGCATTGTCCTGCTCGATCTCACCATGCCCCACCGCTCGGGGGAGGAGCTGCTGGCGGAGATCAACGAAAAGTATCCTGAAATCATCGTCATCATTGTCAGCGGGATGAACCAGATCGAGACCGCGGTGAAGTGCATGAAACAGGGCGCGTTCGATTATCTCGTCAAGACCTCCGAGGAAGATCGCATGGTCACCGTCATCCAGCATGCGATCCGCATGGTCGAGATGCAGCGCGAAAACCGCGAGATCCGGAGCCACCTGCTTTCCGATTCGCTCCAGAATCCGGATGCATTTGAGGGCATGGTCACAATCAATCCGGCCATGCGGGCGATCTTCCGCTATGCGGAGGCGGTCGCGAAAAGCACTCAGCCGATTCTGGTTACCGGGGAAAGCGGCGTCGGCAAGGGCCTCATTGCCACCGCACTGCACCGGCTGAGCGGCTGCAAAGGGGAAATGGTCTCGGTCAATGTCGGCGGACTCGACGACACGATGTTTACCGACACACTCTTCGGCCATGTGCGCGGGGCATATACCGGCGCTGATCAGGCCCGAAGCGGCATGATCGAGAAGGCAGCGGGAGGCACGCTGTTCCTCGATGAAATCGGCGATCTCACCAATGCGTCGCAGGTAAAGCTTTTGCGGCTGCTGCAGGAGGGGGACTATTTCCCGCTCGGCAGCGATCAGCCGAAAAAGCTCAAGGCGCGCATCATCGCCTCCACGCATCACGATCTCACCGAGAAGCAGGCGCAGGGAGCCATCCGCAAGGATCTCTACTATCGGCTCCAGACGCACCACATCCATCTGCCGCCCCTGCGTGAACGGAAGGACGACATTCCGATCCTGCTCGAGAGCTTCCTCGAGGAAGCGGCGCGTTCGCTCGGCCGGATGCGGCCCCGCGCGCCGATCGAGGCGAGCCGTCTGCTGGAGGCGTATGACTTTCCGGGCAATATCCGGGAATTCCGCTCCATGGTCTTCGACGCGGTGGTGCAGAGCGGTACGGAACTGAATCTCGATCACTTCCGCAGGATAATCAGGAAAAATGCACCGCTTGCGGCCGCCAGCACCAGGGACATCTTTGAGAGCGTGGACGCGCTGCCGACCATCAATCAGGCGATCACGTTTCTTGTGAGCGCCGCCATGAAACGGGCACGGGGCAACCAGTCGGTTGCCTGTCGAATCCTCGGCATTTCCCAGCCGGCGCTCAGCCGGCGCCTGAAAAACATGCAGGCCGGCAAAACCAGTGACGAACAGTGACCTTATTGCATGATGCCGATGGCCGCAGGTATGCTAAAACGCTGCCGTCCGGTGCGGGCTGGCGAGGGTGCACGAGACGGCTGGAGGGAGGCTGTTTATGAAAGCGCGTGATCTCATGATTCCGCTGCAGGAACATGTTGCTCCGGAGACGAGGCTCCGGGAAGCCGTCCGTCTTCTGCTCAACGCGCGCAGCGGTGACGTTGAGGCATGGGACAAGGGGCTGCCGGTGCTTGACGGGACAGGCAAACTCGTCGGCATCATGACGATGCACGATGTGCTGAAGGCGGTGTATCCTCCCTATCTGTCGATGATGAATCTCGGTGAATTCACCTGGGACGGCATGGTCGAGGATCTCGCGTTGAAAGCGGGAGACAAACCGGTTGCGGCCATCATGACAACATCGGTGATCACGGCGCATGAACATGATACGCTGATGGACTGCATCGACAAGATGCTTCGCAAGCGTATCAAGCGGATGCCGGTGGTCGATGCGGAAAACAGGGTGGTGGGAATGCTGTATGAGCGGCATATTTTTCAGGCGGTCTCCAGGGTGATGCTCAAGACGGAGCCTCCCGGAGAACGGAGCTGATGCAGGAAGCAGGGCCTCCCGCGGTTGCAACTGTCACCTTCGGGATTGCATTCTGGACGGCGACCGCCATCTTTGTCGTTGCCTATCTGCTGATTGTCTCTGAGAAGATCCATAAGACGATCGTTGCGCTTGCCGGAGCTTCGCTGGTGCTCGTCCTCAGGATTCTCGAGCAGAAGGAGGCCTTTCATGTCGAGGATACCGGCGTTGACTGGAACGTCATCTTTCTGCTCGTCTCCATGATGGTGATCATTTCCCTGATGAAGCCGACCGGCGCTTTCGAGTATGTCGCCATAAAGAGCGCCAAGGCAGGCAAGGGCGACCCCCTGAAAATCCTCGCCATTTTTGCCGTCGTGACTGCGGCCATGAGCTCGGTGCTCGACAATGTGACGACCGTCCTCCTCATCACCCCGATTACGCTGTTTATCGCTGATGCGCTTGAGATCGATCCGGTGCCGTTCCTCATTTCCAATGCGCTGGCATCAAACATCGGCGGGACGGCAACGCTGATCGGCGATCCGCCGAACATCATGATCGCATCCCGGGCGAAGCTCGATTTCATGGCGTTTATCAACCATCTGGCGCCGGCGGTCGCCATCATGATGCTGGGCTATCTGGGTGTGCTCAAATGCATGTTCGGCAAAAAGCTGCAGGCGGCCGACGATCTGAAGGCCCGTATCATGTCGATGGACGAGCGGGCGGCGATCAAGGACCCGGTGATGCTCAAAAAATCTCTCGCGGTTCTGGCATGTGTCGTGGCGGGCTTCATGTTTCATGGGGTTCTTCACCTGCAGCCGGCTACGGTGGCGCTTGCCGGGGCCGCGCTGCTGCTCCTCATCTCCAATACCCGGGATCCCCATCAGGTGCTTGCCGAGGTGGAGTGGCCGACCATTTTTTTCTTTATCGGGCTTTTTATCATCATCGGCGGGATTGTCAAGGTCGGACTTATTCAGTGGATGTCCATGAAAATACTCGCCCTGACGCAGGGAGACCTGTTTGCGACGAGCATGGTCATGTTGTGGTTTTCCGCGGTCGCCTCAGCGATTGTGGACAATATCCCCTATGTCGCCACCATGAATCCGCTGATCGTCGACATGGCCAGACAGATCTGGCCGGGACTTTCCGGCGCCCAGCTGGTCCAGCACCCCGATCTGATGCCGGTCTGGTGGTCACTTGCTCTTGGCGCCTGTCTGGGCGGAAACGGCACCCCGATCGGCGCGTCGGCGAATGTGATCGTGGTCGGCATTGCCGAGCAGGC
>JAAYUK010000197.1 GCA_012517735.1 Nitrospiraceae bacterium | reverse complement strand
GTGCCGCCGCCGGATTTATGGATCATGGCGGCATACTTGACCGCATCAAAAATCGATTCCATCGAGTCGCCGACCGGCAGCACAAAACAGGCCGACAGTTGCCCCAGTTCACGGCCTGCATTCATCAGGGTCGGGCTGTTCGGAAGAAACCAGAGCGAGGTCATCAAATCATAAAATTCATGCTCCAGGCGCTTGATCTCAGCCTCGGATTTACCGTAGGCGCCGTCTGCAGAGGCAACATGGCGGGCCACCCGTGTGAACAGCTCTTCCGGAGTCTCGACAACCCGGCCTTCCTCATTGCGTTTCAGGTAGCGTTTCTCCAAGACTTTGAGAGCATTCTGCGTGAGAGCAAGGACGCCTGCTGCGGTTTTCATCCGATAAATCCCCCTTATTTATGAGCAAGTTAGTATTTTTTATCCACATTATTTTGTGCTGACGTTCAAGTCTACACACTATATATTGTGCTTGTCAAGGAAAAAATAAAAAAAACGGAACCTCCTCTTTTTCTTCGCCTTTTTCAGTGAAAAGCGGGTGGAAAGAATGTGGAAAAGCACACGGGGGCAATCTGCTATAATGAAGGGGGTCTGATGCAGATTTCTTCGCCATGCAGCGCTCCCGATATCAAAACGCATGAACAAAATACCGCTTCTGAACCGCCTGTCGGTCCGCATCTCCTGCGCAGTGTTTCTCCTGATGCTGGCGAGCTTCGTTCTGCTCTACCACATAGCGGTGCGAGCCCTTGCAGACTTTTCCGAAGCGCAGGCCCAGCGGGAGCTCTCCGAAATCGGCCGGCAACTCCGGACCATAGCGGAGCGGTATCATGAGCAGTCGCTCCAGGCGCACGGCCCTGCGGCAGAATCCGCCCGCAAAAAAGCCCAATCGGAGGCCCTCCGGGACCTGTCAACCACGATGCGGTCCTGCGGCATACAGGGTGCGGTTTTCGAGCGGGGAACCGCGCAGCTCATGGAAGCCCCCGCTCTCGGTTCAGCACTGAAAAAAGCGGTCGGCTCGCCGCCAGGCGCGGCAACGCGGCTATCGGTCGGAGAACGCTCCTACCATCTGCTGAATCAGCACTTTTCGCCGTGGGCATGGGAAATCGTTCTTGCGCAGGATGTCTCGTCGTCGTCGGCCATGATGCACCGGCTCCGCACGATCTATCTCGTCATCGGCGGCATCCTTCTCGGCACCCTTGCGCTGATTTTCCTGTTCGTGCACCATGCCATCAGGGTTCCGATGGAAACCATCACCAGCGCGATAGAACGCGGACAGAGGCCTTCGTATCGGGGCACCCATGAATTTGAGACGCTCAGCACCTCCCTTGCAAAGCTTATTGATGAAAAAGACCGGCTCGTCCACCAGCTCCTTCAGGACCAGATCATGGAAAACCTGCGCGTCACAACACGCGGCGTGGTGCATAATTTCAACAACATTCTGGTCGGGGCGCTCGGCTATGCTTCACTCGGCAAGATGAAACTGGAGAGTGCGATCCGGCAGAATCTGCCGCTCAGCGACAAGGTGTTCGACGATATCCTCAAATATATCGAATCAATCGAACAGGCTGCCGAGCGCGCCGGCTCGCTCGCCCGCAAACTGAGCAGCATCGCCCAGACCCGCAGCATCGGGGCAGGAAACTTCGTCCGTTCTGACGTCAATACCGTCCTTCAGGAACTCCAGCCGATCATCCGGACGATCCTTCCCCGGGATACCGAGTTTGTCATGAACCTGGCGGAAGGGTTGCCGCCCGTGCGTGCAGACAACATGCAACTGGAGCAGGCGCTCCTGAACCTCTGTATCAACAGCCGCGACGCCATGCAGGAAAATGGGGTCCTTACCATCGCCAGCAGAGCGGTCTCTTTCGGCAGAGGCAAGATGGTACATCCCCTGCAGACTGCGGGCAGCTATGTCGTTATCGATGTTCGCGACACCGGCGAAGGGATGGATCAGGCAACCCTTGCCCGGATATTCGAGCCGTTCTTCACCACCAAACCGATGGATCAGGGCACCGGGCTCGGCCTCACCATGGTGGACATGATCATGAAAGCGCACAACGGTTTCGTGCTCTGCGAAAGCACTCCGGGCACCGGCACAACATTTACCCTGTATTTCCCTGCGGAGACATCATGATTTACACAATGCATGCACATGACGGCAATGCGCGCACCGGCGCGGTAACGCTCGGGCGCGGAGCAATCCAGACCCCTGCCTTCATGCCGGTCGGCACCCAGGGAACCGTCAAGGCCCTCGCGCCTGAAGAACTGAAAGCCATCGGGGCAGAAATCATCCTCTCCAACACCTATCATCTGTACCTGCGCCCGGGGCATGAGGTGATCCGCCAGTTGGGCGGGCTCCATGAGTTCATGCAGTGGGACCGTCCCATCCTGACCGACAGTGGCGGTTTCCAGGTATTCAGTCTCGCTTCGCTCCGCACAATCAGCGAACGCGGCGTCGAGTTTCGCTCGCACCTCGACGGGTCGCTCCATTTTCTGGGGCCGGATGAGGCGATGGAAATCCAGTGCGCCCTCGGCTCCGACATCGCCATGGTATTCGATGAATGCATTCCGTATCCGGCAGACTACAGCTATGCGGAAAAGTCCGTCCAGCTCACCACCAGGTGGGCGCAACAGTGCAAGGAATATCTGGAGGGCAAAAAACACCCGTCGTCTGTACCGAAACTGTTCGGGATTGTTCAGGGGGGCATGTACAAGGATCTGCGGTCGCGCAGCCTTGCCGATCTGGCAGAGATCGGTTTTGACGGCTACGCAGTCGGGGGATTGAGTGTGGGCGAGCCGAAAGAGGAGATGTACGATATCATCAGCCACATCACCCCCCAGATGCCGGAAACGCACGCTCGCTATCTCATGGGCGTCGGCGACCTGACCGATTGCCTCGTTGCGGTGGAGCACGGGTTCGACCTGTTCGACTGCGTCATGCCGACGCGCAACGCGCGCAACGGCACCCTTTTTACCAGTCAGGGAAGGGTCAGCATCAAACGGACCGAATACCGGACAGACGCCGGCCCGCTCGATCCGAACTGCGGATGCCCCGCGTGCCGCCATTATTCGCGGGCGTATCTCCGGCACCTTTTCCTGGC
>JAAYUK010000196.1 GCA_012517735.1 Nitrospiraceae bacterium | reverse complement strand
GTATTGCCTGTCGGGCCGATATTGAGGATCGTCAGATAGCCCGGACGGTTGGTGCGAACCAGCATTTTGACCCGTTCACCCGATCTGAACGTTCTCGCCTTCGTCACGGCCTGGATTGACCCATCGTCCTTGACCAGCATCAGCTGATACGAAATACCGACATATTTTTCGACCTTCGGAGCCTGTGCCGCCTGAGTTGACGGTGTCGGCGATGCAACTGACGCACCGGACGCAGGACCTTCACCACTATCGAAAATCGCCTTTGCCCCCTTTGGAGCAGCCATTGCCGATGTCGCAAGGAACATCAGCGCCACACCTGCAACTACCAGTTTCTTCACCATTTCATTACCCCCTTCTGCGGAATTACGGATGAACGTATCTTCATGTTACCCGATAGCTCAAAAAGTTCCAAGTGATTTTTACCTGAATACGGGCATATCATTTGCATTGATCGTAAACACCCGCCAGAGCCGCATCGAGGGCCGCCGGGTCGCTGACGTTGGCCACACCCCCCTGAGCCATTTCAGGCTTGCCGCCGCCGCGGCCGCCGACCTGGGAAGCCACGTTTTTCAACAGATCGCCTGCCTTGAATCGTCCAGTCAGGTCTTTGGTCACCATCGCCACCAGAGCAGCCTGCCCGTCCTTGACCGATGCGAGCACCAGAACGCATGAACCCAGCCGGTCACGGATATTGTCGGCGAGAACCCGCAAATCCTTTGCATCCATTGCAGACACCCGGGCTGAAAGGACCTTGACGCCGTTGATGGTCTGCGCCTGATCGACAATAGAGACAGCGTCCTGCGAAGCCGATTTCGCCTTGAGCGCATCGATCTCTTTTTCCCGCTCCTTCAGATCGGCCAGCACTTTTTCGACCCGCTCCGCCGGCTTGTCCGTTTTGAGCAGTTCGCCGATCTTCTTCAGCTCGTCCCGTTTTTCACGCAGGAATTCAAATGCAGCCTTGCCGGTAAACGCCTCAATACGGCGTATGCCGGACGCAACACTTCCTTCGGAAATAATGGTAAACAGACCAATATCGCCGGTATGTGTGCAGTGTGTTCCCCCGCACAGCTCAGCGCTGACCCCCGGAACCCGCACAATGCGGACTTTTTCACCGTATTTTTCGCCGAAAAGCGCAATAACTCCCGACTTCAGGGCATCCTGAATATCGGCAATCTCGGTCTGCACGGCAATATTTTCGATGATGGCGGCATTGACGATATCCTCGATATCGCTGATCTCCTGCCGCTCAAGACCATAGAAATGGGCAAAGTCAAACCGCATGCGGTCGGGACTGACCAGCGAGCCTGCCTGCTTTACATGGTCGCCGAGTACGGTACGCAAAGCGGTATGCACGAGATGGGTAGCGGTATGATTCCGGGCAGTCGCCTTTCTGGCGGCCGCATCGACCGAGGCCTTCACCTTGTCCCATACTTTGACAGAACCGTGCGGAATCTTCACCACATGGGCATGCAGGGCGACCTCTTTTTTTGTATTGCTGACCACAAGGGGAATATCGCCGCAACTGATCATGCCGATGTCGCCGACCTGACCGCCGGACTCTCCATAAAACGGCGTCCGGTCCAGAAAGATCTCCACCTCGTCGCCTGCATTGGCCACCGTGACCACCTTTCCGTCCTTCAGGATCGCCCTGATGACCGCATCGGCCTCGATGGTATCATATCCGACAAACACCGTCTCGCCGATCTCGGACTGCAATTCCTTGTATATCGCAGCGACGGCATCTTCCTCGCCGACCCACGAAGCCCGGGCCCGCTCCCGCTGCGCATCCATTTCGCGGTGGAAACCCTCTTCGTCAACATGCAGGTTCTTGTCCATCGCGATATCACGGGCAAGATCCAGCGGAAATCCGTACGTATCATACAGCTTGAAAACTTCATCGCCCGGAATGGTCGCACTCCCGGCATTCTGGATCTTTTCAATGACCCCATCAAGAATACGAACTCCCTGCTCAAGTGTCCTGGTGAATTTCTCTTCTTCAATGCGGAGCAGCTTGACCGACCGGTCATGCTCTGCCGCAAGCTCCGGATAGACACCGCCCATGGCGGTCTGCACGGCGTGCAGCAGCTCGGACAATGCGGGCCCCTGCATGCCGAGGAGCTTGGCATGACGGGATGCCCGGCGAATGATGCGGCGCAGCACATAGCCGCGTCCTTCGTTGGACGGCACCAGCCCGTCTCCCAGCAGAAACGCCATGGCGCGAAGGTGGTCAGCAATCACCCGGATCGAGACATCCGTATCAGGGTTTTTTTGGTAAGGGACTCCGGACTTCGCGGAAATCGCTTCGATAATCGGTGCAAACAGATCGGTATCAAAATTGTTGTGCTTTCCCTGCAATACGGCGGCTATGCGCTCAAGCCCCATACCGGTATCGATACTCGGCTTCGGCAGCGGCGTCAGGGTACCGGATTCGTCGCGGTTAAACTGCATGAAAACAAGATTCCAGAGCTCCAGAAACCGGTCGCAGTCACAGCCGACCTTGCAGTCAGGCGAACCGCAGCCAACAGCCTCACCCTGATCGATCAGGATTTCGGAGCATGGGCCACAGGGGCCGGTATCCCCCATCTGCCAGAAGTTGTCTTTGGCCCCAAGACGGATGACCCGTTCCGGAGCGATACCGGTCAGCTCGGGCCACAAAGCGGCAGCTTCATCGTCGTCCGTGTACACGGTCACCCAGAGTTTGTCTTTCGGCAACCCATATACGCCGGTCAGAAGCTCCCATGCGAAGAGAATGGCATCGCGCTTGAAGTAATCGCCGAACGAAAAGTTGCCGAGCATTTCGAAAAACGTGTGGTGTCTGGCTGTGTGTCCGACGTTTTCGAGGTCACTGTGCTTGCCTCCGGCCCGCATGCATTTCTGCGAAGTCGT
>JAAYUK010000195.1 GCA_012517735.1 Nitrospiraceae bacterium | reverse complement strand
CTCGTCTATGCATCATTCCATGATCCGGAGAAGCTGATCAATCTCCTGACCAATGATGCATTCGATGCGCTTTCGAAACAACCGGAGTATAAAATCTGCGCGGTCAAGGTACAGAAGGCCTGATGAACGTCACCAGTTTCGTTGTCGAGACGCAACCGGGAATGAGCGGAGCCGTGCTCCGCGACCTTGCGCTCATGGACAGGATCAGCGTATTCGGGGTCAAGGACGACAGGATGGTTGTCGTCCTTGAATCCGCTACTCCGGATGAGCTCGAAGCGATGACTGCCGCCCTGCAGAACTTGGAGTTCGTGACCGGCGTCAATCCGGTATTCTCGGCCCATGAGTAAACGGTTTCTCCGCCCGCCCGGTGCGCGCGATGAGCGCCATTTCCAGGCGAGCTGCATCCGCTGCAACAAATGCCTAGTCATCTGCCCGTACCGGTCCGTCAGGACCGGTACGCTCTTTGACGGTTTCACCAACATGGGCACTCCCATTATCGACCCGCGCAGGGTTCCGTGCTACCTCTGCATGAAATGTCCGCCGGTCTGTCCATCCGGCGCGCTCGACGCAACGCTGACCGATAAAAGGGATGTCCGAATGGGGATCGCGGTGATCGACAAAAAAACCTGTTATGCATGGCAGGGAACGCTATGCCGGAGTTGTTACGAGATATGCCCCCTGTTTGATGAAGCGATTGCGATGGATGACGCACTTCGCCCGGTTATCGATGAAAAGAAATGCGTAGGATGCGGCATGTGCGAGAATGTCTGCCCCGCCGACCCCTCGGCGATTATTGTGAAGCCAAAGGGGGAAAAGTGAAGTTGCCCCTGATGCGACGTATTGCGCAAACAGCCTTTCTCTGTCTTCTGGTTGCAATACCGATCCTGAATGAGCGGGAGATTTCGTTCATCACCGGCACCCTCTATTCCATGTCGATCGGACCGGTTGATATCACCGACCCTTTGAGCGGCATGCAGGTAATCATGCTCACCCTGAGCGCCACGCGAGCGCTTGTCGTTTCAATGCTGATCCCGATTCTGATCACCTTCGTTCTCGGCCGGACTTTTTGCAGCTGGCTCTGCCCGCAGAATCTCTTTTCGGAAATCTCCGATATCCTCAGCAGAAAGGTTCTCCGTCAGCGACGTGCGTTAGTGCCCCCGACTCCCATTCCCCGCTGGGGAATCCTGGCTCTGGTCATCGTCGGCAGCCTGGTCCTCGGGTTTCCGCTGGCAAGCCTGATTTCGGCACCCGGAATCATATCGCTTCAGATCAGCACCGCGGTATTTGAGGGGACCGTCGGCCTTGAAACCGGCCTCGTTGCATTCATTCTCCTCGCAGAGTTCTTTGTCCTCCGACGTTTCTGGTGCAAATATGTCTGCGGGGTTGGAACAGTGCTCGGTTTCTTCCGCTGCGGCAAAACGCTCAAGGTCACTTTCCGGGAAGACCACGAGCGAAAATGCATCCGGTGCGGCGCATGCAGCAGGGCATGCCAGTTCGACCTCGACCCTGTAAAAGGGAAACTATATCCTCTGTGTCACAACTGCGGCGATTGCATTGCAGCATGTGCAAAATCGACAAACGGCAAAAATCCCCTGCAATTGAGATTCTGAACCAGGGCCCCCGCCAGAGTACCAGACAGAAACCATATCCAGCGGGCCAAAACGGGCATACGGCTATTTTCTGAATCCCTTCGCAGAAGCGGTGACCGGCCACCCGGCCTGTTTGCTGTAGTGCTCGCACACCGCGTCAAGAAACCGCTCAACATCAGCCGCAGATGCCGTTACCTCCGGCACCGGAACATCCCTGATCATGCAAGCCTGAAAAATACTGCCAACCAGATACGCCGGGCATTGCATCACCAGTTCCCTTACCGTCTGTTCATTCACCCGTCTGAACCGCAGGAGCTGCCGGTACCAGTCACCGTTCTTGGGAACGCATCCGTCACAGGGATTCCCCCGCACCGATTCGGTAAGCGCACCGCAATCGTGTAACTGGCTGCGCAGATTGAGATCAGTCAACTGCAAGCCCCGCATGGCCGGATTCGAAGCGAGCCCATGCCGTCCCCGCGTTACCGGAAGAAATCGCGGCAGCGATATGCCTGAACAATAGAGCCACGCAGAGGCTTCGGTTTCATCGTCGGCAACGATGAAATACATGTACGCATTGATCCATGAATACCGGATCATCGGGCCTCCTTCTGGGACAGCACCTCTCTCACCTTCCTGAGCAAGCGGTCCGGAGAGAGCGGTTTCGGAATAAAATTGAGTCCTTCTTCGAGCACGCCTTTCTTGTGGATGATATTTGCCGTATAGCCGCTCATGAAGAGTACTTTCGTTCCCGGTTTCAGCCGCCGGACCTCGTCATAGACCTCTTTGCCGTTTCTTTTCGGCATCACCACATCAAGGAGCAGCATATCGATATGGTCGGCGTTCTCGCGAAACCTGTCCAGCGCGTCTTCGCCATCGCGGGCAAGGATGACCGTGTATCCTCCGTACGTAAGGATATCCTTTGCCAGCCGCCGGACCTCGTCACTGTCTTCCCCGATCAGGATGGTTTCCGTACCGCCGACGGCAGGTGCCTCTGCAGCGTAGCCTTCGCTTTTCAGGACACTCCCATCAGCCAGCGGCAAATAGATCTTGAACGTCGAGCCCTTGCCGGGTTCACTGTAAACGCTGATATCCCCGTTGTGCTGCTTGACAATACCATACACGATCGACAGTCCCAGACCGGTGCCTTTTCCGACCGATTTGGTGCTGAAAAACGGCTCGAAGATTCTGGCCCGGATTTCCTCATCCATACCCGATCCGGTATCAGATACCGATATGATCGCATAATCCCCCGGCCGCATGAACTCATGCTTGATCAGCATGTCCTTGCTCAGCATGACGCGGTCGGTTTCTATGCTGATCGTCCCGCCTTCCGGCATCGCATCCCGCGCGTTGGTTACCAGATTCAGGATGACCTGCTCGATCTGACTGCGGTCAGCCAGTACCAGGAGATCGCCGTTCTGATGCTGAATCTGCAGTTCGATATCCTCACCGATCACCCGCAATAACAGTTTTCCCATGCCGTCCACAATGTCATTCAGGCTGACCGGCACCAGCCGGATAACCTGCTTGCGGCTGAATGCCAGCAGGCTTTGGGTAAGTTGCGCGGCCTTTTCGGCGGATGACAGGATCGGATCGAGATAATACCGGAGCGACTGGTCCTGCTCGATTTTCATCCGGAGAAGATTGCCGTACCCTATAATGGCGGTCAAAATGTTGTTGAAATCATGCGCCACTCCCCCTGCAAGCGTGCCGATGGCTTCCATCTTCTGTGCCTGTCTGAGTTGCACCTCAAGCAGTTTGCGTTCGGTAATGTCCTCATTGACGCCATCAACCCACTTGATCCGCCGATGTTCGTCGAACATCGCGTTTGCGTTGCAGAGCACCCAGATCGGTGTGCCATCCTTTTTCCGCATCGCCAGTTCCCGGTCTTTGACAGAACCGTTCCGGGTCAGTTCATCAAGGAAAAAATTACGTTCCGCAGGATTCTGATAGAGATCGGCAATCGGAACCTCAAGAAACTCTTCGAGGGAGTCGTAGCCATATATCCTGACCATGGCCGGATTCGCCTGAATGAACTTTCCGTCATTGAGAAGCCCCGAATTGCGATACACTCCGATACTCAGGTTATCGACAAGCGTATGATACTTTTCCTCGCTCTCCCGAAGCGCTTTTTCAGCGCGCGCCCGCTGCCGGATATTGAACGAAAGCGTCAGAATCACCATCGTTGCAACAACGCTGCCGATGATGACGGCCCACACAAACTCCTTGTTGATGGCATAAAACAAGGGCGGTTTGTTGATGATAATGCTGTCGGGCGGCAGGATGGAAACATCGACACCGAAACGCATCAACTCGCGGTAATCGAACATATAGCGGTTCGGGCTCTTCATCTGAACCGGGATTGAGCTTGCCGGTTCGCCCTTGAGAATCCGAAGGGCAATCACTCCCGCAGCCTGCCCCTGCGCTGATCCGCTCGTCATCATGCCACCGACGACACCATATCCCAGATAAAAGTCCCAGAGTCCATACACAGGGACCTTGCTGTTTTTCGAGAGCAACTGAGCTATGTCGCTGAACTCGAAGAACCGGCCCGATTTGTCTTTCTGATAGAGGGTGAGAAAAACAAGGCTGTCGTCAGAAAGTCGGGAAACCTTATCCAGAATAGCAGGCATTTCGAGATCATCAAGAATGTGCACCGTCAGGCGGTTATCGTACTTGGGGAGAATTTCCCGTATTTTCTGATGCACAATCTGTCCGGTCGTCGTCAAATCCACCACAACATAGATATGCTTTGTTTTGGGATGAAGACGCAGCATCAGGTCAAAATTACTCTCGATATCGGCATCTTCATTCACTCCGGTAAAGGAAGTGCGTCCTTTCATCATCTCGGGAGCAAACCAGTTGACACCGCAGAAAACAACCGGGATTTCGCCAAAAAGATCATTGCGGTGCGCGATCAGAAAATCGAAGGCATCGTTATCGGTTGCAGCAATGAGATCGAAATGAATATCCTTGTACTTCAGGCGATACGTTTCATAAAGCCTGTCAAAATAGGGCCTGTCAAAAGCCCACTTGGTACCCATGTATTCGATATAAAACTTGACCTGAATGTCGCTGTCGCCAAGAGTGCCTCGTATTCCCAACACCGCTTCATCCGTCCATTTATATCCCTGATGATACGAATTGAGAATCAAAACATGTTTGACGGGTTCTGCATAAACAGGAGCGGAGAGAAAGACGGCAAGCAGACCGGCAATGAGCATTCGTATCAGCAAGATGGGCATATAATCCCCCGAACCGTGATGATGCAGCGGGTCTCCCGTTTCAATTATCCCGAAGAACCCCGGGCATTGCAAGACAATTTGTGGCGGTGCTCCGGATGAATCTAATCAGCCATTCGGTAGCCGATCCCGGGCACCGTCAGAATATACCGGGGATCGGACGGGTTTGCCTCGATCTTCTGACGAAGGTGCTGGATATGGACATCGATGACACGACTCCAGGAATATATCTCGGATTCTTTCCAGAGATGCCTCCTGATCTCAT
>JAAYUK010000194.1 GCA_012517735.1 Nitrospiraceae bacterium | reverse complement strand
TCTGCGTCGGTGTGCCGACCGTGCTGGGGAAGAACGGTGTCGAAAAGATCGTCGAACTGAAGCTGAACGAGCAGGAGAGCGCCGATTTCGCAAAGTCGGTCGAAGCCGTCCGCTCGCTCTGCAAGGTCATTGGCATCTAATCCAGGACGGGGAGGCGTTTCATGTCCTATATCGATACACTGCTGGAGGCGGCCCTCATAATGGTGCTCGGCATGGGTGTAGTTTTCTTTTTTCTCGCAGTGCTCGTTGTTTCCCTGAATCTCATGTCGCGCGTGCTCGCGAAGTATGCGGTTCCGGAGCCGGTCATCGTGCCCCAGGTCCCGACACCGGTCCGCACGGACGAGGGGGCGGTTGTGGCTGCCATCGCGATCGCGATGAAACGATATCTGAACGATAAGAACAAGTAAATTTCAGGAGGCTTACATGGCAAAAGTAAAAATCAGCGAGCTGGTTCTCAGGGATGCCCACCAGTCTCTTCATGCAACCCGCATGCTCACGAGCCATATGCTGCCGATCGCCGAAAAACTCGACAAGGCGGGCTTCTGGTCTCTGGAGACCTGGGGCGGCGCAACCTTCGATTCCTGCATCCGTTTTCTGAACGAGGACCCGTGGGAGCGCATCCGCAAACTGAAAGCGGCCATGCCGAACACGCCGCAGCAGATGCTCCTGCGCGGCCAGACAATCCTCGGCTACCGCAACTATGCGGACGATGTGGTCGAAAAATGTGTCGAGCGCATGGCGGTCAACGGCGTTGACGTCTTCCGCGTGTTCGATGCGCTGAACGATCCGCGCAATTTCATCACGCCGATGAAGGCGGTCAAGAAGGCCGGAAAACATGCGCAGGCCGCCATCTGCTATGCGGTGTCGCCGGTGCATACGGTTGAGGGCTATGTCGAACTCGCCAAGGAACTCGCGGGACTCGGGGCCGACACGATTTGCATCAAGGATATGGCATCGCTGCTGAAGCCGTATGATGCATACAATCTGATCAAGGCGATCAAAAAGGCGGTCGATCTCCCGATCCATGTCCATTCGCATGCCACGACCGGCATGTCGGTCGCCACTCTCGTGAAGTCGGCTGAAGCGGGCGCGGAGATCCTCGACACCACCATTTCTTCGATGTCGATGGGCACGAGCCATTCGCCGACCGAGACGATGGTCGAGATCTTCCGTGGCACCGAGTATGATACCGGCCTTGACATCCATCTCCTGCTCGAAATCGCCGAATACTTCCGTACCAGTGTCCGGCCGAAATACAAGAAGTTCGAAAGCTCGTTCCTTGGCGCCGACACCCGAATCCTTGAGGCCCAGATCCCCGGCGGTATGCTCTCGAACCTCGAAAGCCAGCTGAAGGAGCAGAACGCCAGCCACCGCATTGCGGAAGTGCTCGAGGAGAACGCCCGTGTCCAGAAGGACTTCGGCTACCCGCCGCTCGTGACCCCAACCTCCCAGATCGTCGGCACCCAGGCGGTGCTGAACGTGCTGCTCGGCCGCTACAAGCGGATGACCGCCGAGTCGATGAACCTGCTGGTCGGCAACTACGGCAAAACACTTGCCAAGCCGGATCCGGAACTGGTGAAGATGGCGCTCAAGGGACTCAATATGGAGAAGCCGGTGGAGTGCCGCCCGGCGGACCTCATCCCGAACGAACTCGACAAGATCGAGGCGGAGCTGAAGGAAAAGCTCGGCGTAGCAAGCGTCAATATCGATGACGTTCTGACGTACGCCATGTTCCCGCAGGTCGCGCTCAAGTTTTTTGAAACCCGCCACAAAGGACCGGTCTCGTTCGACGAACCGGCAGAGGCTCCGAAACCGGCTGCCGCGCCTGCACCCGCAGCTGCTCCGGCGGCACCGTCAGGTCCTGTCGCCTATATCGTGAATGTTGATAACCGCGACTACAAGGTATCGATCCGTGAGGAGGGCACGGTTCTCGTCGCAGCAGCGGCGCCAGCCGCAGCTCCGGTTGCGCCTGCCCCCGCAGCTGCTCCGGCTCCTGCCGGAGGATTTGCGATCGAGGCTCCGGTTTCCGGCACGGTGCTTAAGTTCGCAAAGAACAACGGGGATCGCGTGGAGCTGGAGGATACGGTTATTGTCCTTGAGTCGATGAAGATGGAGCTTGAGATAAAAACCAAGGCAGCGGGGACGATAACCTATGTGGTCGAGACCGGTGCGAGTGTAGCAGCAGGGCAAGTGCTCGCCAGGGTCCAGTAAGGGGTGCCGTCATGCGGTACTCAATGAAACAATTCCTGTTTCTGCTTCTGTGCGGTGTGCTGCTCGCAGGGCTGACGGGATTCGGCCTTGGTATTCCGGTGACGGAGAGCCATGCTTCGCATGGCGGCGCTCCGGCCGTTGCTCCCGCCGAAGGCCATGCGCCTGCCGCAGCACCCAAAGGGGCTGACGATGTGTCGGTTGAACGCTTCGCGACAAACCTCGCAAAAACAACCGGAATTTATGGGTTCCTTTTTTCGAAGGAACAGGTGAAATTCCGCGGCGGCGATGTCTGGGTTGCCGGGTGGCACAAGCTGATGATGCTGATCATCGGCGGTATCCTGCTCTATCTGGGTGTTGCGAAGAATTTCGAGCCTCTGCTGCTGGTGCCGATCGGGTTCGGTACGGTTCTTGTCAACATACCGTTTGCCGGCATGGGGGATGAGGGCGGGTTTCTCAAAATCATCTTCGACTTCGGCATCAACAACGAGTTCTTCCCGCTCATCATTTTTATGGGAATCGGTGCGCTGACCGATTTCGGGCCGCTGATCGCAAATCCGAGGACTGCC
>JAAYUK010000193.1 GCA_012517735.1 Nitrospiraceae bacterium | reverse complement strand
GTTTAAGCGGTTTTGTACAGGTCATGGATTTTTTTGGCTTCAGCGCGAACCATGTCGCGAAGTTCCTTTGGCTTGACGACTTCGACGCCTGCCCCGTGCTTGAGGACTTCCATGAGCAGTTCGGGAAAGGCGGCAGCCGGGAAGCTGATGTCGAGCGAGCCGTCCTTGCGACGCATTTCTTTCTGGTGCGGATGCCAGATCTGCCCGGCAATCCACCGGACCTTTCCAGGGCTGAACCGGAGGGTGACAGTCTGGGTTTCCCATGCCTTGAAGATGCCGAAGCTGGAGGCGAAATACCGGTCAGGGTCGAATCCTTTTTTGAGCACAAAGGGTGCCTTGAGCAGGTGGGCAGCGCTGACGCGGGAGAGGTGGAAATTGCGATATTCATTGCGGAGGTGGCATCGCGCAAGCAGGTGCCAGTTGCCCATGTAGTTGTAAAGATGATACGGATCGACCGTTCGACGTGTGGAGCCGGGGCGGGCAGGGGAGTCGTAGACGAGTTCGAGGGATCGTTGCTTCAGGCATCCTTCCAGAATGGTCTTGAAGATGTGTTCTTTCACCGGTGACTGCTCGATAAAGCGGAGCGAGATGGTTTGCCCGGCACCGATGCTCCCGGCGCCATGTGTTGTGAGTGTTGCTGCAATTTTTTCGACAGCGTGGGAGATGTTGCTGCCGATGGTACGGCCTGCCACGTTTCTGAGCAGGTCGCGGGCGATGATCAGGGCCATGAGGTCTGCGGATGACAGCGTGATACCGGAGAGGCTGAAGTCCTGATCGGTGTAATAGTATCCTTTGCGCTGCTGGTCGTATTCGACCGGGCAGCCGAGCCGGTCGCGCATGAACGCGATGTTGCGCTGGGCGGTTTTTTCGGAAATCTCGAACTCTGCCGCAAGGGTGCGGGCATTGGGATAGTGGCGCGTTTTGGCCTGCTGCTCGAACCAGAGAAATCGCTCATAAACAATGGATGAACGCATGGACGTCTCGGGCCTTTTCTGCCAAGTATAGCATATCTGCCGGAAGGCACAGGAAGCCGAGGCTATGGAACGGGGATCAGACGGGTCGGTTCCGGAAACACTCCCGCACATCCCTGCGCGCAAAGAAGTAGAGCTGGTAGGCAAAAAAGAGGATGAATGCGCCGTTCAGCAGATACACGAGGACAACGGCGACAGGACTGGCGACGGCCCGATGGAGGCTGCCAGCAAGGGTTGCGATCAGCATGTTCAGCATGGAGAAGCAGGCGGTACCGCAGACAAGAGGGGGCGCCCACTTCCTCCGGCGCTTGAGCCCCACGATGATCAGCAGGTAGACGGGAAAGGAGAGGAGATCCTCGATGTGGGCCTGAACGGGTTCTCCATGGTGTATCGCCATGATACTCCCGACAAAGGCGAAGAGAAACAGTACCGCAAGAATGCAGTAGCAGACCAGGAATATGCGGATGGAAAGATTGATCTGGGTTTCACGCAGGGCAGTAACGATCGGGGAGCTGTCCTGCGTCATGGTTGCAAAGGGATCTCAGACGAGCTTCGAAAAGTCCGCAATGGAAAATGCGGTTGTCTGAATGTGCTTGATCAGGGCGAGCCGGTTTTGCCTGACCGCTTCATCCTTGTCCATGACGAGCACTTTGTCGAAGAAGGTGTTGATCGGCGCAGCAAGAGTCCTGACTACCGCCATGGCGTCGCTGTAGCGCTTTTCCGCAACACTCTGAACAATGGAATCCTTGATCGCGGAGAACGCGGCCCAGAGCGCTTTTTCCTCTTCCTGCACCAGCCGTTTCACGACGACCGCAGGCATGGCGTCTTTGGGGGCGATGTTGTTGACCCGCTTCATGAGCTGGAGGAAGAGTTCGTAATCAGGTTCGTTTTTCAACTCAACCAGTGCTTCAACACGGGCGCGGATGGTTGCAACCGGCTCGGTTCTGACAAATCCGGTCACCGCTGCGACAGCATCATACGGATAGCCCATCGACTGGAGGAGGGGATCGAGCCGCTGTTCGAAGAACCGGAGGATGTCGTCGATAATCTTCGCCTTGTCGCAGTCCGGATACGGTTGCAGCGCTTTTTCAAGAACGTCGGCAACCCGCAGCGGAGCCGGCATCGGTGAGAGGATGGCGATGATGCCGAGCACCTGCCGACGGAGGGCAAACGGATCCTCGGTGCCGGTCGGCGTAAGGCCGATCATGAAGAACGAGGCGATATTGTCGAATTTGTCGGCAAGACTGAGCGCAGTGCCGAGTTCCGTTTCCGGAATCCGGTCGCCGGAGAATGCCGGCAGGTACTGTTCGCGCAAGGCCTGAACCGCTTCCTTGCTGTAGGTCCCCGCGTCAGCAGCATAGTAGCTTGCCATGATTCCCTGCAGCTCCGGGAATTCAAACACCACGCCCGAAACGAGATCGTTTTTGCAGATGAGGCCGAGCGCTTCAGCTTCTGCTGCCTTTGCCGGGAAACACTGTTCGGCAATGTATTTCGCCAGCGCTGCGATGCGGACGGTTTTCTCGCTGACTGTGCCGAGCTTTGCATGGAACGTGACGCTCTTCAGTTTTTTCTGGCGGTCAGCGATGGGGGTCTTCCGGTCGTCTTCGAAATAGAAACGGGCATCTTCAAAGCGGGCCTTCAGAACCTTTTCAGCGCCTTTTTTCACCATATCGGCATTGTCCGGACGGGTGTTGCTCACGACAACAAAATGATTGGTCAGCTTGCCGTCGTTGCCCCTGACGGCGAAATATTTCTGGTGATCCTTCATGACCGTGATCAGCAGTTCTTCCGGCAGGGAAAGATAGTCGGAGCCGAAGGTCCCGAGCACCGGAACCGGATACTCGACCAGATAGGTGACATGATCGAGGAGCGCTTCATCTTCGATCAGAACGGCATCGACACCCTGCACCAGTTTGTGCGCGCCGTCGAGGATCATTTTTTTCCGCTCCTCCGGATTCAGGATGACGAGATTGTTTCTGAGCAGATTGATGTAGGAGCGGTCTTCGCGGAGCTCAAACGCAGCCGGCGACAGGAAGCGATGGCCGCGGGTGAGCGAGTTGCTTTTGATGCCCTCAAGTTCGAACCTGACCCGTTCATTCCGGTAGAGCGCGAGAATCCAGTGAATCGGGCGCGCAAAACGAAGTTCGCCGTTGCCCCACCGCATGGACTTCGGGAAGTTCAGCGACAGAATGATCCGGGGAAGCAGTTCCGGCAGCAGACCGGCGGTCGGTTGTGCAGCCTCCTTGACCACTGCGAAGAGGTACATTCCCTTGCCTTTTTCTTTTCGCTGGAGCTGGGAAAGTTCCACGCCGGTCGATCTGGCGAACGCCTCCGCAGCCCTGGTCGGCTTGCCGTTGGCATCAAATGCCACAGTGACCGGCGGCCCCCAGACCTCTTTTTCATTCTCGGTCTGTTGCGGCGCAAGCTCCGCAAACAGGGCTATACGGCGCGGGGTTGCATACGCGCGGACGTGATTGCAGGGAATGCGGTGCTCGGTGAAGAGTGCCTCGGAAAACGCTTTGATGCGTTCAACGGCTTCCGGCAGAAAGCGTGCGGGAATCTCTTCCGTGCCGATTTCAAGGAGCAGCCAGGGATAGGTCGGTTCGTGTGCAGGCGTCATCATGGCCGGTTTTCGCTTTTGGGCAGCATCGGGAAGCCCATCTCCTCGCGCTGTTTGAAATACGCCTCAGCGCAGAGCTTTGCGAGCGCTCTGACGCGGGCGATGTATTTTGTCCGCTCGGTTACCGAGATTACTCCGCGTGCATCCAGCAGGTTGAACGTGTGCGAGCATTTGAGACAGTATTCATAGGACGGTGTGACGAGCCCCGCTGCGTTCAGCCGTTTTGCTTCTTTTTCGTACGCGTCGAACTGGCTTGTCAGCAATTTTACGTTCGACTCATCGAAGTTGAAACGCGAAAACTCGATCTCCTCCTGCCGGTGGACTTCTCCGTATTTCACGCCCTTGGACCACTCGATCTCGAAGATATTGTCGATGTCCTGCAGGTACATGGCGATACGTTCAAGCCCGTACGTGAGCTCCACGGAGACCGGCTTCAGATCAATGCCGCCGACCTGCTGGAAATAGGTGAACTGCGTGACCTCCATGCCGTCGAGCCAGACTTCCCACCCGAGTCCCCATGCGCCGAGCGTCGGGGATTCCCAATCGTCCTCGACAAAGCGGATGTCGTGCCTGGTCGCTTCAAGGCCGAGCGTTGCGAGGCTTTCGAGGTAGAGTTCCTGGCTTTCGAGCGGCGAAGGTTTCAGGATGACCTGATACTGGTAGTAGTGTTGCAACCGGTTCGGATTTTCGCCGTACCGGCCGTCGGTCGGGCGCCGGCACGGCTCGACATACGCAACTTTCCATGGTTCGGGACCGATGACGCGAAAGAAGGTCGCCGGATGGAAGGTTCCTGCGCCAACTTCCAGATCGTACGGTTGGAGAAGGAGACAGCCTTTTTTGGCCCAGTAGTCGTTCAGCTTTATGATGATGTCTTGAAAGTACATGAATTTTCTCAGCTATTTCACAACAGTCGCATGCATGTTCTGCATAAAACAGGCAATCATGTTAGCCAATGGCTGCGTTCTTTGTCAAACCGGTTTGCAGAAGCCGGCAGAAAGAAGCTATTATTAGGGTTACAGGATAATCGGCAGGTGTCTGTCTGGATGATGCGGATTTTCCACACATGAGCAGAGAAAGGAATTCGTAGATGACGTTTGAAGAACTCGGATTATCAAAAGAGACCCTGAAGGCGATACTTGCCATGGGTTTTGAGGAGCCTACCCCGATCCAGGCAGGCACGATTCCCCTCATTCTGGAAGGGAAGGATGTCATCGGCCAGGCGCAGACGGGAACCGGGAAGACCGCAGCGTTCGGCATCCCGATCGTCGAGCGGTGCCCGAAGGGGAAAAAGCCGTTTGCGATCATTCTGGAGCCGACCCGAGAGCTTGCGGTGCAGGTTGCGGAGGAGCTGAACAAGATTGGAAAGTATAAAAAAATCAGTGCGCTTCCGGTGTATGGCGGGGCGTCGATCCTGAATCAGATCAAGGCGATGCGCCGCGGGGTCGATGTCATTGTCGGCACGCCGGGCCGCGTGATAGACCATATCAACCGGGGGACACTTGACCTGACCGATGTCAGGATGGCGGTTCTTGACGAGTCTGACGAAATGCTCGACATGGGCTTTGTGGACGATATCAAGGAGATTCTCAAGGCAACGCCTTCAGAACGTCAGACCCTGCTCTTTTCGGCGACCATGCCGGAGCCGATTTTCGATATTGCGAAGCGCCATATGCGCGCACCGGAAAAGGTCCGCCTCAGTCCCAAAGAGATGGTGGTGCAGAAGATCAAGCAGGTCTTCTACGAGGTCCGCCACTATGAGAAGATCGAGGCGCTCGCCCGGCTCCTTGATGTGGAGGATCCGGAGCTGACAATCATCTTCTGCCACACGAAGAAGGATGTCGACGAACTCTGCGGCAAGCTCCAGCAGATCGGTTACAACGCGAGCGCTCTGCACGGCGATTATACGCAGGCCCGGCGCGATGAGGTGATGGAAAAGTTCAAGAACGGCAAGATCGACATCCTGGTCGCGACCGATGTCGCCGCCCGCGGACTCGATATCCAGAACGTCAGCCATGTCATCAATTACAGCATCCCGCAAAATCCGGAGAGCTATGTCCACCGCATCGGCCGCACAGGACGCGCTGGCAAATCGGGCATCGCCATCACCTTTGTCACACCGCGCGAATACAATTCGCTTCGCCTGATCGAACGTACCGCCAAGACGACGATCAGCCGCAAAAAGCTGCCGACGCTTGCTGATGCAAACAAGGCCCGCGAAAAAGCGATTGCCGCAGAGCTGGCGGGCATTATCGGCGAAGGGCGCCATCAGTGCTTTGCTGCGCTGATTGAGGAGCTGGCGGGCGAGTATCCGCCTGCCGAGATTGCGGCGGCCGCACTGCTGGCGGCGTACGGCGAGCCACGCGTCAGCGAAACGGAACTCCGGGAAGGTACGGGCGATCGCCGGGGCAATGTTCGTCTTTTCATGACGATCGGACGGAAAGACAATATCCGTATCCCCGATATCGTCCAGTCCATCGCGCGCGAGGCAAACGTCCCGTCGTCAAAGATCGGCAACATCAAGGTCTTCGACAAGTTCACCTTTGTCGAGGTGCCGTCGGAGATCGCAGATCGCGTGATCGGTTCGCTCAACGAGATCATGGTGAAGGGCAAGCGCGTTCGCGTACGCCAGGCGAACGCGCAGTAGGCATACACGCCGCGTATAAGGTGTATTAACTCCATGAAATTGTAGCGTTTCCCGGTTTGACAATTCCGGAGGGCGCATTATAAAGTAGTACGACCCTGGGGGAGGTGAACAACCTGAGAGTTTCCCGATGAGGGAAAGACCCCGCGAACCTGATTCAGGTAATGCTGGCGTAGGGAACGGGACACCGTATGTGACTCAAAGCCTCTATTCCGTTCAGGGATAGGGGCTTTTGTGTTTCAGGAGAAAAAAAGCAATGAAGCTGACACTGAATGGTGAACCATACGAAACAACCGCGGAGACGGTCGGGGCATTGCTGGATGAACTGAAAATCCAGCAGGGGCGGGTGGCTGTGGAAGTGAATCTGGTGATCGTCAAGCGAGCTGAGTTCGATCAGCACCGGCTTGCCGAAGGCGATGCCGTGGAGATTGTCAATTTTGTCGGCGGCGGATAACGTGGCTGTCGGGTTCCGTCTCTATCTGATCACCGGACCGGGGAGCTTCCCGGCGTTCGACGCCCTGTATGCCGCGGTCGAATCTGCCCTGAAGGGCGGTGTGACAGCGGTGCAGCTTCGGGAAAAATCGCTGCCGATCCGGGATTATATGCAGCGCGCCGAACGGATGCGCGAGCTGACCTCCCGGTACGGAGCGAAGCTGTTCGTGAATGACCGCATCGATATCGCGGTTGCGGTCGAGGCAGATGGTGTTCACCTGGGCCAGTCGTCGGTTCCGCCGTATGCGGCAAAAAACGTGTCGGAACGGCTCGTGGTCGGTGTATCAACGCATGGTCCGGCTGAGGCGCGGCGTGCAGTTGC
Organism: Nitrospiraceae bacterium; assembly: GCA_012517735.1. Lineage (GTDB taxonomy): Bacteria > Nitrospirota > Thermodesulfovibrionia > Thermodesulfovibrionales > Dissulfurispiraceae > JAAYUK01. The sequence continues at coordinate 3,721 of JAAYUK010000193.1, read as the reverse complement.
AGAGGGGGCTGATTTTCTGACGCTCGGGCCGGTATTTCCGACGCCGTCGAAAATGCAGTACGGCGCTCCGGTTGGTCTCGATGTTCTGAAAGAGGTTGTTGCGGAGGCGCCGGTGCCGGTCTTCGGCATTGGGGGCATCAAGGAAGGGAATGTAGCGGCGGTCATGCAGACAGGGGCTTACGGGATAGCGCTGATCAGCGGTATTCTGGGAGCGCCGGATGTAACGGCTGCTGCTCAGGAATATATTCGACGGACAGGAGAAGGCATATGACACGGATAGAACAGGCCAAAAAGGGTATTGTCACTGATGAGATGCGGAAGGTTGCTGCCGCCGAGCGTATTCCGGCGGAACAGCTCGCACAGGATATTGCGCGGGGCGTGTCGGTTATCGCCCGCAATACGCTCCGGAACATCGAACCGCTCGGCATCGGACGGGGCATGCGCACCAAGGTGAACGCAAATATCGGAACATCAAAAGACAAGGTTTCCTATGATGATGAAATGAAGAAACTTGAGGTGCTCGTCAAATACGGAGCCGATGCGGTCATGGATCTCTCTACCGGCGGCGCGATCCGCGACCTCCGGAACGAGATGATCAAAAAGTCTCCCGTCTCGATCGGCACGGTGCCGGTGTATGAAGCGATCGTCAAGGTGGTCGAGCGGTATGGGCATATTGCGAAGATGACGGCTGATGACCTGTTTGAAGTGATCGAGGACCACGCACAAAGCGGCGTCGACTTTGTCACCGTACATTGCGGCGTGACCATGCGATCAATCGAGCGCCTGAAAAAAGAAGGCCGCATTCTCGATGTGGTGAGCCGGGGGGGCGCGTTCATGCTCGAATGGATCATCTTCAACGAGAAGGAAAACCCGCTGTTTGAACAATACGACCGTCTGATCGATATTGCAAAGAAATACGACATGACACTCAGCCTCGGTGACGGATTCCGTCCCGGATGCCTTGCCGATGCGACCGATCGCAGCCAGGTTGAGGAACTGCTTACGCTCGGCGAACTCTGCCAGACTGCGCTCGATGCCGGTGTACAGGCGATTGTCGAGGGACCGGGCCATGTGCCGCTCAATCAGGTCGAGCTGAACATCAGGCTCCAGAAAGAGATCTGCCACGGCGCTCCGTTCTATGTGCTGGGACCGCTGGTGACCGACCTCGGCATGGGGTACGATCATATTACTTCGGCCATCGGCGGGGCGATAGCCGGCGCTGCCGGCGCCGATTTCCTCTGCTATGTGACGCCTGCCGAACATATCCGCCTGCCGAATCTCGACGATGTGCGCGATGGGGTCATTGCCTCAAAGATCGCCGCCCATGCCGCGGATATCGCGAAAGGCATACCCGGCGCGATCGAGAAAGACAACGCGATGGCGCGGTGCCGCAAGAATCTCGACTGGGAGGGACAGGCTGCGCTCAGCTTCAATCCGGACATGGTGCGTGAGTGGCGCAGTCAGCTGCCGCCGAGCATGAAGGAAGTATGCAGCATGTGCGGAGAGTTCTGTGCGATCAAGACGGTCGAGCGGGCGCTGCACGGGAAATCATAGATTCGCCCCGAAACGGAAGCAATCACTCCGGGCGGCGTATCATGACGAGATACGCCGCCCGTTCTACTGGTATCTTCGATAACAGGCGGAAATTTCCTGCGTGGCTACTTTCAGGAATCCGGTTGCCGGGACCGAAAGCAGCATGCCGAGGATGCCGAAGAACTGCCCGCCGACGATTACCGCAAGCAGCACCACCAGCGGGTGCATGTTGACGCTCCGTGCGACAATCGTCGGCTGGATGAGCACATCGTCGATCAGTTTGACCACGACAAACGCCAGGCCGATCGAGAGCGCCGGAGCGAGCTCACCGGTGTCGATCACCGAGCCGGTCATGGCGAGCGCAGCGCCCGCAACCGGCCCCAGGTACGGAATCAGATTGGCAATGCCGGCAAAGGCGCCGAAGAGAAAGAAGTATTTCACATTCAGCAGCCAGAGTGCGCCGGTCGAGAGCACGCCGATGATGAGCGCGTCGAGAAATTGCCCGCGGAGATAGTTGCCGAGCTGAAGATCCATCTTGTAGATGAGATTCAGGGTCAGTTCGAAGTAACGATTCGGAACGAGTCCTACCAGGTGTTTCTTGAACTGACGGCCGTCTTTCAGAAAGAAAAAGACCATGAACGGGATGAGAATGATGTTGGTCAGGAGCGAGACAAAGTCCATGATGTGCGCGAATATCCACTGCGCCGCACTTCCGGTGAGCGCCTGCAGGCGCTCTGAAAGATTGAGATCCCTGAAATCGAACGCGGTAAAATAGGCCTGAAGCGCGCGTTCAAGCCGCTGGAGCATGGCATCCGCACTCCCTGCCTTGAAGGATGATTGAATGGCCATGAGCTGTTTTACAAGTACGGGCGCGATCACCAGAAACGCGACCGACATGACGCCGACAATCACAATGAAGATGATCGTCGTTGCAGCGGCACGTGAGAGTCCCCGCGACTCAAGGGCGCTGGCAAGCGGGTCGATGATGTATGCAAGCAGCGCAGAGATGATGACGAGCTTCACCAGATGTCCGACCGAAACCAGCAGATAGCCGACAACCGCAAGGCAGATCCCGCCGAGTACCCATCTGAGAGCGATTGAAGAAGTGCTAGACATTCATTCTTCTCTGATCCGAGATGTCGCTCTCGACGGTTTTCAGGATCTGGATATACTCGTTTGCGCGTTTCAGCCGCTCACCGAGTGTCCGTGACAGGCCGAGCAGCACTTTCACCCCGAGGCGGGGCGAAACCTTCAGCAGGTCCATCAGTTCCGGCTGGAAAAAACAGAGCATCCGGCAGTCTTCACGGGCGGTTGCGGTGGCGGTGCGCGGACCGTCATCGAGCAGGGCGAGTTCTCCGAAGAAATCGCCGTCACAGAGTTCGATCAGCTTCTGGTCTCCCGAGGCAAGGGTGATATCGACGAGGCCCTGCTCAATGATATACATGCCGAGTCCGGGGTCTCCCTCGCGGAAGATCACTTCACCCGCCTTGTAGCTCCGGCGGTAGAGAATGCGCTCGATATGCAGCAGTTCGCGATCGGTGAGGTCCTGAAAGACCGGGATGTTATGGAGAATTTTTTTCAGGCTGTCTTCGCCGCAGCTTCGGCGTTTGAAAAGATTCCCCCATATGGTCTGCATGAGGCTACTCCTTTTTCGTCCTGATCAATGATGCTGATTGCATTATATATGAAAAGGAAGCCGAATTCATCCGGTTTCGCGAAAAAAAACCGCCCACGCATCAAAACGGTTCAGCTGCTGGGCTCCATACGAACCGATCTGTTGGCGCACTTCCGCGAGCGTCTTTTCCGTATCGTGATCGTTTTTGGAGAAAAATTTGTCCGCAAAGCAGATGATCTGTTCTTCAATGCTCTGCGGGGACATATCCCTGAGGGGGAGCGGAAGCCCGCCCTCCTGAATCTCGGCGATGGTCAGTCCGGTTCCGACATGACGTTCGCAGACGAGGGCATGGCGATGGTAGCCAAGCGGTGCAAGCATTTCGCGTCCCATATACCCATGCGCAATGTACGGGAGCGTGCCGAAACAGCCGAGCAGAGGGGCGTGTGTCTGAATCATGCCGATATCATGCAGGAGAGCCGCTTCTTCGATAAAGGTCAGGTCCGGACGCAGGTGGGCTACTCTGTGCGCTATCCGCAGGGCCTTGGCTGCGACCGCCTTGCCGTGGCGAATCAG
>JAAYUK010000192.1 GCA_012517735.1 Nitrospiraceae bacterium | reverse complement strand
TGGCATCTTCCTCGCGATATATACTTGCGGCTTTGCGCTGTCTGTCTGGTAAAATGTCAGGATGTCTCATCATGATCTCATCATAGAGGGTGCCCGGCAGAACAACCTCAGGAATATCAGCCTGACCTTGCCGCATAACAAGATCATCGCCGTAACCGGTCTTTCGGGTTCCGGCAAGTCGTCGCTGGCGTTCGACACCATCTTTGCGGAAGGCCAGTGGCGGTTCATCGAATCGCTCTCCGCCTATGCCCGTCTTTTCCTCGAAAAGCTCGACCGGCCTGACGTTGATGCCATTCACAACATCCGGCCGGCAATCGCGCTGGAGCAGAAAAACCCGGTCAAGGGCTCCCGGTCCACCGTCGGCACCCTGACTGAGATGTACGATCTCCTCCGTATATTGTTTGCACGGGTGGCCACTCCCTTCTGCCCGGTCTGCGGCAAGGAGATCCGCCGCTGGGACCCTTCGCAGATCGTTGCGGAACTGCTCGAAAAACATGCAGAACAGAAGGCAATGATCGTTTTCAGCTCGACCGAGTCGCTCGCATCGCTCAAGCAGCGCGGATTTCAGAGAATACTGGTCGATGGTTCTGTTCAGGATATCGATGACATCCCGGGAGATCACGCCTGCAACCTGTCCTGTGATATTGTCCTCGACCGCCTGGTGATCCGTGATGAACCCCGGCTTGCCGATTCGGTCGAGATGGCGTGGCGCGAAGGCGGCGAGCGTATGCGGGTCATTCTGGTAACGACCGATGACAGCGGAAATGCTGTCCTTGATCCGCTGGTCTTCTCGGCTCTCAACGCATGCGATGAATGCCGCGTGGAACTGCCGGAGCCGACGCCGATTCTCTTCTCATTCAACCATCCGCTCTGCGCCTGCCCTGAGTGCAAGGGATTCGGCAATATCCTGAAGTATGACGAAGAGATCATCATCCCCGATCCGGGCCGCTCGATAGCGGAGGGAGCGATCGAAATCTGGGAAAAGCCTGGCTACATCTGGTGGAAAGAACAGTTGATGAAAGGCGCCAAAAAGGCGGGGCTCGATGTCAACAAGCCCTATCGGGATCTCGGGCCGGAGGCCAGAAAACTGATCCGTGAGGGGAATGGTTCGTTTTTCGGTCTCAACGCTTTTTTTGAAGAGATGGAGGCGAAGCGGTACAAGCTCCACGTACGGGTGTTTCTGAGCCGCTACCGCTCACCGATCACCTGTCCGGTCTGCCATGGCAAACGCCTCTGCGCTATGGCGCTCGCCTATAAAATCGACGGGCTCGATATTGCGGATGTCTGCTCCATTCCGGTCGATACACTGGCCGCGTGGCTCGACAACCTGCATCTTTCGCCCATGCAGCGGGACATTGCAAAGGAAGTGCTGAAACAGCTCACCAACAAGCTGAAATTTCTCCAGCGGGTAGGACTCGGCTATCTTACCCTGAGCAGGCAGTCAAAGACCCTTTCGGGCGGCGAGTATCAGCGGGTGAACCTCTCGAACCAGCTTGCATCGGCCCTGACCGGCACGCTCTATGTGCTGGATGAACCGACCATCGGCCTGCATCCGCGCGATACCGAACGCATGGCAGCCATCATGCGCGAGCTCGCCGATCTCGGCAATACCATTATCGTGGTGGAGCACGACCGCGACGTGATCAAGACTGCGGACTGGGTCGTGGAGCTCGGGCCGGGAGGAGGCCATCGGGGTGGAGAGATCGTTTTTGCCGGTCCGGTCGAGGAGTTTCTCAGAGCGGATACGGTAACTGCCGCATATGTCAGGGGAAGTAGCCGTCACGATTACGATACCGCTCCGGACGGCTCCAAACGCCCTGCGCTGCTGAAGTCGCACCAGTCTACCATTTCAGTACATGAGGCCACCGGCCATAACCTGAAAAAGGTGACGCTCCGCATCCCGCTTGGCCTGCTGACCGTGGTAACCGGTGTTTCAGGATCAGGGAAAAGCAGCCTGATCGTTGAGACGTTGAGTTATGCGCTTTCGCGCCACTTCAAGACCGATGCGGAAACCCCGCTGCCGCATGCAAAGCTGGAGGGAGCCGACCGTATACGCGGCATCGAATTCATCGACCAGAGCCCGATCGGCAAGACGCCGCGCTCAAACCCGCTCACCTACCTGAAGATATTCGAGCCGGTCCGCAAGCTGTTCGCCCAACAGCCCGAGGCGAAGGCCCACGACCTGACGCCCGGCTTCTTTTCGTTCAACATTCCCGGCGGCCGCTGCGAGACCTGCAAAGGCGAGGGGTACCAGAGGATTGAGCTCTACTTTTTCGAAGATGTATTCGTAAAGTGCGACGACTGCAAAGGCCTTCGCTACCGCGAGGAGGCATTGCGGGTGACGTATAACGGGAAAAACATCAGCGAAGTCCTCGAAATGACGGTCGATGAAGCGTGCAGCTTCTTTTCAGATGCTCCAGAGGTTCTCTCCCGCCTGAAACTGCTTCGCGACATCGGGCTCGGATATCTGCGGCTCGGGCAGCCTGCAACCACGCTCTCCGGCGGCGAAGCGCAGCGGCTCAAGATCTGCGCCGAGCTGGGCGAACCCGCGCCGACACGCCGTTCTGCCAAGGCAGCAGGAAAGGGAATGCTCTACATTCTCGATGAACCGACCGTGGGACTGCACCATAACGATGTAATGCTCTTCGTCTCGATCATCAGGAAACTGATCGCCAGCGGCAATACGGTCGTCATCATAGAACACAACCTCGATGTGATCAGGCAGGCTGACTGGGTGGTCGATCTCGGCCCTGAAGGCGGCGAACAGGGCGGTTCCATTCTTTTTGAAGGCACCCCCGCAGAGCTGGCACACGCTGATTCGTCGTTGACCGGAAAATATCTTTCAGAGTATCTCCGCGAGTTTCACGAGACGGACTGAGCAATGCAGCAAACCGGCAGCCCTCGTCAGGTCAATATTCCGCACTAATTAGAGAAGTACCCCGACGGCGAAATCGTCACCAACAGCTATGAACGGGACGGCGGCCTCAACGCAGTCAACGGCTATGTGACGTACAGCGACTTCACCGCACTTGGACAGCCGAGAACTGTCACCTATGCA
>JAAYUK010000191.1 GCA_012517735.1 Nitrospiraceae bacterium | reverse complement strand
GGAAAAACCCGGTCGTGTTCCGGTCATCAAAAGGCATACGGACCATTACCGTATCCAGGGTCGGCTTCAACGAGGAACAGACACGCGCACTTGTCTTTCTGAGCGACGATTTCCGGAATGCTCCTGAAGTTCTCATCCAGGAGGGATTCTTCATTCTGCTTGAACGGGACAAAGACACGTGGAAAATCAGCAAACAGGTAAAAACCAGGTTTAAACACTCATGAACAAGGAGCGATCATGACACACATTGTCCACAAACCATTCCAGTTTCTCTGCTCCGTTGCACTCATCCTTTTCTGCGTCTTAGGGGCTTCCGTTGCTGCCATGGCAGCTGAAAAAGGCAGCGCCGACCAGCTTCCCGAGCGATGCCGCATGGAGGCTCCGGCCACCGGTGTCTGCAAAGCCCTGTTCGAAGTCTATTCGTTCAATCCCGAAACCAATGTCTGCGAGGAATCCAACTATGGCGGCTGCGGGGGTGTTGTCCCGTTTCAAACCGAGGAGGAATGCAAGCGCGTCTGCGAAACCGGCGACCGCTTGAGGCTGACCGGCATTGCGCCAGAGAAGGAGCCGCCGTACTTCGTTGTTACAGTCGAGTATCCAAAAAAATGGGAGAAGCCGGAGTTTTCGGTCAGCGTCGACGGAACGCCCGTTTCAGTCCGGCGGCTGGGCGGCGGGTATTCCGGAGCGGCAGCCGTGGAGACATTTGCCGTGTTCAGCGGACAATCCGGCGTCAAGACAATCGTGGTTCGCACCATGATCAACGGAACCGAACATCGGGTCACAAAAAAACACTACGTGGCAGCGCCTGAAATGGCAGTCCTGCTTGATCTGACCGGAGATCATGAAGCCGTATTCAGCAATGATCCGATCCGCTTTTTCCTTCACCAAGTAACCGGTCCGCGCGTTCTCGTTAACGACGTCGCTGCTCTCCTTCGCAGTGAAGTAACTGAGCGGGGTACGGTCGTCAGCATCATCCCGCAATGGAAATCCGGCCTCAATGGGGTAATCCTTGAAGGGACAGGAAAAACCGGGAAACCAATCAAAAAAGAGTATCGTTTTGTCTATTTCCCCGAGGTGTTTGCTCCCGCAAAGGCATCCGGACCGCACCAGCAGGCGGTTCACGCACCCGAAGTTCCATTGCAGCTTGCGGTAACAGAACGCTTCACCATGCAGTACGGTGCACCGGGAAGCAGAAGCGGCCCCTTTTATACCGTTACGTCTTCAGGTGCGGCCCTGCGCGTGCAGGAGAAGAATCCGCTCATGATGAAAATATTCGTGCTCGACAAGGATGGATGGCTCGCGCCGGTCGGCACGCACGTCTGGGAAATTACCGGAATCGAACCCGGTTCGGGAGTACTGGAGTTCTCGGTCAAGAAACATTTTCGCGGCAGCTATGAGCGGGAAAAAACGGTTGCAGTAACCGTCAGCGCCAAACGGTAGTCAAAGCAACCATATTTCGCCAAATACTCACGTGCTGTTTCCGTGATCCCCCGGAAACAGCACGTTTCCTTGTTACCTTCCGCAACCGGCGTGCCGCCTATTTCCCGTCTCTTTTCTTCTGCACATTGGCGGCGTATTCGTTGGCGATAAATCCGTTGCCGAACCGGAATGGTTTGTCCGGATCAACGCCGGCCTCCTTCAGTGTATAGGTAAAACTCGTTTTTTGGGGCATGGCCTTGCAGGCGTCGCGCCCTGCCCGCAGAACAGTAAGCACGTCTTCTTTCATCTCGAACCTGAAGTCCGACCTCTGGGTACAGCCGGAGCTCACAACATCGATGGTGATCTCCTTTCTTTCTGCATTCAATGAAACCCCGAGCAGCTCTTCAGGCTGAACTGCCGCTGCAGGCGATGCGAACAGGGCAGATGCCCCGCACGCAATGAGGGCGGACATGCAACAAGCGATTGGAATGTTCTTCTTCATGATCCGGACCCTACTTTTTTTTCTGCGGAGACGGCGACGATGTTCCGGCCTGATTGTTGCCGGCCGGGGTTGGTTTGGGGACATCAGGGACCTTCACATCTTCGATCTTCTTGCCGGCAGCACCTTCAAGCTGCTGAAGGGCCTGCCCCTTTTCCTTTTTCTGCGCGTCTGCAGCACCAACATTCGGAACAGCAAAAAAACAGGCAACAGCGATAACCCAGACACAGTACTTCCCGACAGTTCGTTTCATGATCTCCTCCCGAAACAGGTATTGGTTTACCGACTAAATCTCCCTCACGGAGAAACAATGCGCAGTATGATCTCCCGTTCAACCCCGGGAGATTCCAGAAAGCGCGCATTCCTGACAATACGCACCGTAGCCGTCCCCGGGGCAACTGCCGTCAACCCGAGAATCCGGCTGCCGCGCTCGGACAGCCACCCATCATCCGACAGAACACAGGTTTTCACGGTGCGGTCCCGCTCCGCTGCCCGTACAGCCTCTCCGTCGACCTGAACATCAAACCAGGGACCGCTCTTCCCTTTCACGCCCTCATCTTCATACCGGATGAACATTTTGTCACCCGGTCTCACTATCCCGTTTTCCGCAAAAATGAATGAATAGTGCTGACGCACCGGCTTGCCGTCAGAAGATCTGCCGTCAATAGTCAATTCGTTCTTCCCGGCCTTCCATTCCGGCTGAAATGTGAAGATTCTTGCTTCCCGCCCAAGAGAATCACTCGTCACTTCCACCCCATTGAACAGTATCCTTACCGCATCAGTATTCACCGCAACAACGCTCAGTTCCTTTCTGGCCGTAACAAGCTCTTCCTCGCCGAAATGATTGACCACTGCAATAAACGGCAAACCTTCCCAGAAAAAACTGACTGATGACTGAATGGTTCTCTTGTCCGAGACTGCACTGACCGTAACCTGCTTTTCGCCTCGGCTCCCCGGGAAAAACCGCAGCGTGCTCGACGGATAATCGTCTGCACCGACAAGACTGTAAACAGGATGATTCTGATAATTCACCGTCTCCCCATTAACAGACAGCGAAACGGGCGACTTTCTGAACGCCGCAGGCATGGTAACGGTAACTTCGGCGTAGACCGGGAACGTCATCGGTTTCACCCCGGCAAGGTGAAGCGACTTGTCCATACAGGCAGAGGCACATGCCTTCATACTCTCAAACGGAATGATCCCCTGGCATCCGCTCCAGAAAAAGGGCTTGCAGGTATCGTGCTGGCCGTCATAATAGTATTTTTCGATACGGTCATAGCACGGGCCGGGGTCGGGCCGCGCAAAACACCTGCGTTCAATCGACACCGATGCCGGTGACACCTCTTTTTTCGGCGGTTCCATCGTTAATGCCGAAAGGGGTGCCCATGTAATCAGAACCATCAGAAGGGCAACCATGCAATGTCGTGCCATAAAATCCTCTCTTCCCATCGGTTTCAGCCGACCACTTTTCGGGAGCACTGTTCTGCCCGTTTGCTTTATAAGACAGTCGCCGCGGGGAAAAAGTTCCCGCAGGGAAGAAACCTTCAAAGAGCTTCCTGCGGATACCTTTGCGGACATCAACCGCAACCGGACCTTTTATTTTGGCCGATAAACGATCAATCCGGGCTTTCCTGCAAGATACTCGGCCAGATCATCATCAATGACTCTCATTCTGTCCGCTGCGGATGATGCGTGGCGGAAATAGGTGACAAACGGGCCCTTTATAACAATACCTACATGACTGACATCAAGCCCCTCACTGGCCGAATAGATTCCGGCATAGTCCCCCGTGCGCAGGCCAGCGAGTACTGGGGCATCAACACGATCAGCCGGGATAAACGTAATCCGGCGGCGGCGGGTATCAATGCCGGGAAGCCAGAATCCGCCGTCTGCCTTGGCATTGAGCACTTTGTCGACCGTCTCGCATGCGCCGTTGGCGATCTGCCCGGTCACATCCGTAATGAACTCGGGCTGATATGCAGGCCAGTCGGAGAAAAAATGGTTTCTCATGCGATATTCAACCGCGCAGTTCCGGTAGCGAACGCATTTCAGGGTCTCGACAAATCGTGCATATGACCCTGAACGGCGCATCGCTTCAAGATAATCCAGAAGGGTAAAACAGTCGACCGCAGAAAGATTGATCACAAACTGTTCCGGCTCGGTATCGCTGCCGATCAGCGTTGCAGCCCGGTACGAAACTCCCATGAACTGTTTTGTCAGAAAACCGAGACGCCCCCCCGGCGCCGGCATCTTCTGTGCCGTGCTCAGCAGCGCGTCCAGTTCAGATTCCGTCCATTTCCCGAGATCAATCATGCATGGCGATGGATGGCATGAACAAACGCCGCTCCACGTCCTCCTTCTTTCCCGCCGTTTAATGATGATATTATATCCCCATGGAAATTATCGACCTGCATACCCACGG
>JAAYUK010000023.1 GCA_012517735.1 Nitrospiraceae bacterium | reverse complement strand
TTCTCCGAGCTCCCATTTTCTGCCGATATCGTACATGGCAGGCTGGACAATGTTCATGAAAAACGACTCCAGGTGATCATGAGAGGGAACCGTTTTTTTTGCGATTTCCAGTGCATGGGAAGTCTTTGCCGTGAGAATAGCAACCAGGAACCGTTCTTTCAACTCGATGAAGGCATTTTCCGGCAATGCCGGCTCAACCAGTTCATGCGACTTCGCAAGATGTACAAAGCGGTCATGGTTCGAGATCATCCATGCATATACGGCGAGAATAGCATCCACGCCGGGCACGGTGATATGTTTTCTGATGCTTTCGATCCATGCTTCGAGTTCAAACGGAAAATAATCGTAGGAAACCCCCTTGGTGTGATAGGCACGGTAGACCCACGGTATCACTTTGGCGAGAAGTTCGAACTGGTTCAAACGAAAGATCGAAGACATGAACATGACATGGTTGAGGTGATTGTTTTCAATGAGGGCACTCGGGTTGGGGCCAAGAAGGTGCGTCTTGTCGGGATGCTCATTGAATGCGCGGTTAACTTCTTCCAGGAGTACGCCTTTTTGGCGCTCATACTCTGCAGCAGCCTCGGGAGGCACATGCTGCAAGGAGCGTGCAATATTGAGCAGAGAATGATCCATGGTTGCCCTCCTTTGCTTTCAGCGCTCTATCGCCCCGCCGCAGCTTGAGCCCTGCCCTGCCGTGCAGCCGAAACAGTGGTCGCCGACCGCGATCATCCGGGTTTTCAGGCAGTCGTAATCGAACTCTGCAATGTGCTGCGGACAATCGCCTTCCAGCGGCAGACAGAGCACCTGATTGAAGTCGCAATCGTACAGGGTGCCGTCCCACTTCACACTGATCAAGCGCTTGCACATGACGCCTTCCAGCGTTGCCGGATTGAACGCATCGGCAAGTTTCTGCACATACGAAGCGAAATTGTTCGTGGTGCGGAGGAAGTCTCCGAACCTCCCGATCGGCATGTTGGCAAGCGTGAGCAAACGGTCAAAGCTGATGCCATGCCGCTCATGGAGCATACGCCGGTAGTCTGCCTCGATTGAGCACTGCGCGGGCGGCAGGTATGCGCCGCGCGGATTATAGACGAGGTGCAGCTGTCTTTCGGCCTGTCCGGCGCCGTACCCAAGCCCGTTGAGTGTCTGGAGCGCTGCGATGCTTTTGTCGAAGGTTCCTGCGCCGCGCATGCGATCGACGTCAGAACCGAGATATGCCGGGAGCGAGGCGATTACTTCAAACTGCTCAGAGCCGTAAAAGTCGAACAGCCACTCCATCCCAGGCTCAAAAAAGACGGTAAGGTTGCAGCGCACCATGACATGCTTGCCGAGACGGCGCGCGCCGGTTACCAGTCTCGTAAATTCAGGATGCAGTTCAGGGGCGCCGCCGGTGATGTCGAGCGTAGGGATCGGGCTTGACGCCAGGGCTGCAAGCACATGGTCGACGGTCCGGCCGTCCATCATCTCGGTGCGGTCAGGGCCCGCGCTTACATGGCAATGCTTGCACGACATGTTGCAGCGATACCCGAGGTTGACCTGGAGAATATCAAGACCGGTTGCAACGATCTCCGCGCCGGTTGCCGAAAAAGAGGGAGCCGCCTGCATCAGAGCGACACCTTGTCCGCGGCGTTTTTCGCCTGGATCGCGTGGATCAATGTTGCGCCGCCCTTGATGGCGGACGCAACATGCACGGCTTCCGTAATGTGCTCCATGCCCATGCCCTCTTCGAGGCATGATTTCGTGTAGGCGTCGATGCAGTACGGGCACTGGGTTGCATGGGCAACGGCGAGGCCGATGAGCACTTTTTCCCGCTTGGTCAATACTCCGGGCTCAAGCGATGCCTGATACCATGTCATGAATTTCCGGAAGAGGTCGGGACATGAGTCTCCCACTTCACCAAACCGGGCGAGGTCTTGGGCGTTGTAGTAATCGGACATGATTCCTCCTGCGTTTCAAATTGCATCGACGTCCTATTATATCACTGAAGCGCGCACGCTCCATGCTAGAATAACGGTACCCATGCTTCCGGAATCCACGCTCATCGCGCTGATCAGAACCCTCACCTTCTGGGCGGGGCTGGTTCTGTTCTTTGTTATCGAGACAGTCCATGCCTACCGGGTGCCAACGGTCCCGCGCGGCAAGCGATGGGTGACGAACCTCTCGCTTGCCGTGCTGAATGGATATCTGCTGCGCCTGATCTTTTCCGCAGTGACGGTTGCAACGGCATATCAGGTCACCTATGGCGGTGGAGGATTGCTGAACATGATCGAGCTGCCGGGATGGGCGCGGCTGCTCGCAGTCGTCATGATTATGGACCTTGTTACATATTACTGGCATTGGCTCAACCATGTCATTCCGTTTTTCTGGCGATTTCACCGCGTGCATCACAGCGACCTGAACATGGATGTCTCGACCGCGAGCCGTTTTCACATCGGCGAGCTCGCCATGTCGTCGCTCATCAAACTCAGTCTCATTGTAGTGCTCGGGATTGACCTGGTCAGTCTTGCGGTGTTTGAGACGCTTCTGCTGGCGTGTGCGCAGTTTCACCACAGCAGTCTGCGCATATCACCGGCGTTTGAGCGGGCATTCCTCTGGATCGGCGTGCCTCCCTCCATGCACCGGATTCATCACTCGGTCGTGATAGCGGAGCGGAACGCAAATTACGGAACCATCGTTTCGTGGTGGGACAAGCTGTTCGGCACCTTCCGGTACGATGTGCCGCAGGAGCGCATCGTGATCGGCATGGGCGCCTACCGGGCACCGGAAAAGCTCTCTCTGTGGCAACTGTTGCTCATGCCGTTCCGGAAACCTGTCCGGTAGCGAAGATGTCCACTCTTTCCGGTCGCTGGCTGCTCGGGGTTTTTCTGAAATATCCTGTGCCGGGGCAGGTGAAAACCCGCCTCGCCGGGGTGATCGGCAACGACGCAGCGGCAGCCGGATACCGGGAGATGGCAGAATTGGTGCTGGTGCGGACGGCTGCCGGGGAGGCGTATCGCCGTATTCTGTTTATCACACCGCAGGAACGGATTCAGGACTTTGTCCGGTGGCTGCCGGATGAGACCTTTCTGCCGCAGCGGGGAGACGATCTCGGCATGCGAATGGCTGATGCAATCGGACAGTTGTTGGCGCAGGGCGATTGCGCAGTGCTGATCGGTTCCGATGTGCCTGATATCAGTACGGCAGTTATTATGCAGGCCTTTGAAGCGTTGATGTCGCATGATGTGATTATCGGTCCGGCCGAGGACGGCGGCTATTATCTGATCGGCATGAAGCAAGCGCACACCGGTTTGTTTGACGGGATTCCGTGGAGCACCCCGGAGGTGCTTCCGGCAACGCTCGGGAAGATCGCAATGCTGGGATTGTCGTATGCATTGCTGCCGGAACTGGCAGACATCGACACGATCGAGGATTATCAGAAGTGGCAAGCAAGAAGTAGGAAGTAGGAAGTAAGAAGGGTTATCCGCAGGCGCGGCCGCGAAGATTGAAGAAAAAACGGAGGGCGCTCTTGACCCGATCCGAAAAGATTTTTTCCGCGAAAACATTTCCGGCGATTTTCCGGTTGATTTCCGCAAGTGTCGGATAGGGATGCACCGCACCGGCGAGTCCGGAGAGCTTTCCTCCCGTGTTCATCAGGCCGATCCAGGGGGCAATGAGCTCGCCGGCATGGGGACCAGCGATCTGGATCCCAATCGGTTTTCCGCTTTTGTCGAGCAGAAGCTTTATCAGACCCGTCACTGCTCCGTCCGCCATGGCTCGGTCATTGGCGGAAAACGGCTCCTGCCAGACCGAATATTCGATGCCTGCCTCACGGGCCCGCGATTCATTCATGCCGATGCTTGCCAGTTCCGGATCAGTGTACGTGCACCACGGCATCAGGGCATAGTCCACCTTTCTCGGCAGGTGAAGGATTGCGTTGGTGACCGCCACACCGCCTTCATATCCGGCTGCATGCGTAAACTGATACGCGCCGGTTACGTCGCCCGCTCCATAGATGTGCGAATGGCTGGTCCTGAGGCGGTTGTCGAGGATTAACCCGCCGCTGTTCCGCTTGATGCCGATTTCCTGCAGCCCGAGCCCCTCGAGATTGGGGATTCTTCCAAGCGCAACAAGCAATGCTTCCGCTTCAATGTCAGCGGTGGAGAAATCGGGCTTGTGAATTACAATGGAGCATCCTGCAATCGTTTTCTTCACTTCAGCGACCTGGGCACTCAGATGGAAGATCACGCCGTCGGCTTCGAGTGCCGTCTGGATAACGGCGGCCATATCCCTGTCCTCACGGGTCAGTATCTGGCTGCTTCGTTGAATGACGGTTACTTTCGTTCCCAGACGCGCAAATGCCTGAGCCATTTCTGCGGCAATGGGGCCGCCGCCCAGAATGGCGAGCGACGCGGGGAGCCTGTCGAGATAAAAGAGTTCCCGGTTGGTAATGTAGGGAGCGTCGGCAAGTCCCGGAATGTCAGGAACAGCGGGAGAGGACCCGGTGGCGATCAGCCAGCTGCGGGCGGTGTGTGAGGCACTGCCGATACGGATCGTGTGTTCGTCGGTAAAACGCGGTTCGCCGAACTCGACGTGTACGCCGAGGTTGCAGAACCGTTCGGGGGAGTCATGCTGCTGAATGGTTGTGACGACCGAAAGAATGCGCTCCTTGACGGCATGGAAGTCTACCGGGGGAAGTTCTGTTTTCGGCAGGCCGTACCGTTCGGCATGCAGCATGTCGTGACGTGCTTTGGCGGTCCGGATCAGGGTTTTGCTTGGCACGCAGCCATAGTGGAGGCAGTCGCCGCCCATTTTTTCCCGCTCCACGAGGAGCACCTTTGCGCCGAATTTGGCCGCGCCGGATGCTGCGGTCAGCCCGGCGGAGCCGGCGCCGATGATGCCGATATCAAAATCAAACGGTGCCATGCGTGCCTCCCTGATGGCGCTTTCGGTTGAGTGAGGCAAGAACCTTTTTGATCAGGACGGGGAAGATACTGAGCAGCACAAAGGAGAGTACCAGCGTGGGTGACGCGATGTCCTTGAGGGATTCGATTCTCGCGAGTTCGCTGCCGGCATTCACATAGACCATGGTTCCGGGCAGCATGCCGATCTGCGATGCAAGATAGAAGGTTCTCAGCGGCATTGTTGTGAGTCCCATGCCGAGATTGATGACCGAAAACGGGAAGAGCGGATTCAGCCGCATCGAGACCAGATACAAGGCCCCGTCCCGTCGAATGCCCTCATTGAGCGCTCCCAGCTTGTCGCCGAATTTCTTCTGAACCCAGTCACGCAGCAGAAAGCGGGAAGCGGCGCAGGCGATCGTCGCACCGGCGGTGCTGGCGAATGAGACAGCGATTGTGCCGAAGAGAAAGCCGAACAGGGCGCCGCCGGCGAGCGTCATCGGCACTGCTCCCGGAATGGAGAGTGAGACAACAGCGATATAAACGCCCATATATGCCGCAATTACCGCAACCGGATGCTCTGCGTAGAGACTGGCAAATTTTGCCTGCGAGGCTTTTACATATTCGAGTGTCAGATAGTCTTCAAGTTGGTATGCCTTGACGATGACAACAGTGACGGCAAACAGGACGACGAGAACAGCTTTCTTCATGGTCGCTCGACGCATGCGGTTCTCTCCACGACGGACAGGTATTCCCTCATGATACCATGCTGTTGCGGTTTTCGGCATGTCCGGGCATTGATTCTTTCCGGCCGGTTGGCCTATTGTAGTGCAAAGACCATGCGGAGGACGGAATGAGCGGTGAAAAAGAGCTGTGCGTCGTCTGTGCGTATCGGGCGACCTGCCAGAAACAGTATTCGATGAAGGCAGGACAGCGGTGCCCCGAGTTTGCGAAGGATTTTTTGATCAAAAGCGCCGAGAGTGAACCGAAACCGGGCGAAACGGCAAAATAAGCCATGCGCTATCCGATAGCGCCCCGGAGGGCCGAGAGGACTTTCCGGAATATGGGTTCCGGATCCATCATGCCCGTGATGTCTACCCAGGTTGCATCGGGCTCCTGCCGCCGGAACCAGGTGAGCTGCCGCTTTGCGTAGTTGCGCGAGCGCTGCTTGATCAGTTCGATGGCGGCCCGCAGGGGAAGCTCCCCTTGAAAATGGCTGATCAGCTCTTTGTAACCGATCGCCTGCAGCGAAGGCAGTGAGCGGTGGCCGGCGCTCTGCACGTCTGCTCCTGACATGCCCTGACCCGTATTGCTGCGAATCGCTTCCAGAACATTCTTTGCTTCGTCAAGCAGCCCCTGCTGCATCATGAGGTCCACCCGCCGGTCGATCATCCGGTAGAGTTCCGCCCGCTCCCGGGCAAGACCGACGCGCACAAACGCGTAGGGGAGCGGTTCGGTCGCGTTGTGCTGCATGTCCGACATCGTGGCATCGCCGGAAAGGCAGACTTCAAGGGCGCGGATAATCCGCCGGTGGTCGTTCGGCATGATCCGGGACGCAGCGGGGGGGTCGAGTTCCTGAAGGCGCCTGTAAAGGATGCCTGGGGACTTCCGCTCCGATTCCTGAAGGTCAGCCCTGAGAATGGCATTGGCCCCGGGACCCTTGAAGATACCGCGGGTCATGGCCTTCAGGTAGAGGCCGGTGCCGCCGACAACGAGCGGGGTTTTCCCTTCGGCATGCAGCCGCTCCATAAGGGGAGCGACGGTTGCTATGTAAGTGCCGGTGCTGTAATGCTCCCACGGGTCCGCCACATCGATCATGTGATGATGGACGAGCGACTGCTCCGCGCGGGTCGGTTTTGCGGTGCCGATGTCCATGCCGCGGTAGATCTGCATCGAGTCCGAGCTGATGATCTCGGTCTGCAGATGCTGCGCGAGCAACAGTGAGGCGGCTGTTTTTCCGACCCCGGTCGGGCCGAGCAGAATGAGCGTTTTTTTCATGGAAATTCCTTGTTTTCTAGAGGTATAATACACATTCATTCGTTTTCAGGGCAAAGAAGAAACTGAGCAGGAGGAGCAGCGTATGGGCAAGACGTACAAGATAGCGGTAGTCGGCGGCGACGGCACCGGACCGGAAGTCATAGCGGAAGGGCTGAAGGTTCTTGATGCTGCATCGCGCCGTTTCGGATTCACGCTGGAGCTGACCCCGTTTGATTTCGGCGGTGAACGGTATCTGAAGACCGGCGAAGTGCTGCCGGACAGCGCCGTGGATGAGCTCCGGAAGTTTGACGCCATCTATCTCGGCGCGATCGGTCATCCTGAGGTGAAGCCGGGCGTGCTGGAGAAGGGCATCCTGCTCCGTCTCCGTTTTGAGCTCGATCAGTATATCAATCTCCGTCCGGTCAAACTATTTCCGGGCGTGGATTGTCCATTGAAAGACAAAGGCCCCGAACATATCGATTTCATGGTTATCCGCGAAAATACGGAAGGACTCTATGCCGGAGCCGGCGGGTTTCTGAAGAAGGGCACTCCGGATGAGATCGCCACGCAGCTTTCGGTCAATACCCGCAAGGGAGTCGAGCGCTGCATCCGCTATGCATTCGAATGTACGAAGAAGCGCAACAAAGATAATAAACTGACGCTCTGCGGCAAGACGAATGTCCTGACCTACGCGTTCGATCTCTGGGAGCGGACGTTTCATGAGGTGGCGCGGGAGTATCCGGGCATCAAGACCGATTATGCGCATGTGGATGCGATCACCATGTGGTTTGTGAAGAATCCGGAATGGTTCGACGTGATCGTGACCGACAACCTCTTCGGTGACATCATTACCGACCTTGGCGCGATGATCCAAGGAGGCCTCGGCATTGCAGCGGGCGGCAATATCAATCCCGAAGGCGTTTCGATGTTCGAGCCGATGGGAGGTTCAGCGCCAAAATACAAGGGCCAGAATATCATCAACCCGCTTGCCGCCATCTGTGCCGGCGGCATGATGCTTGATCATCTCGGTGAGACCGCCGCGGCAAAGCTGGTCGAAAAGGCGGTCATGGACGTCACCGGTACGAAGCTGAAGAGCCTTGCTGCCGGAAAGATGGGGTATTCGACAACCGAAGTCGGCGATATGGTTGCACAACTCGTAGCCGATATGAAGGAGTAGACGCCATGCTGAAAAAGAAGGAAAAGTATGTTGTTGCAGTTGTAGGGGCTACAGGAGCCGTCGGTACCGAGATGATCGCAACGCTTGAGCAGCGCAATTTCCCGATCGAAAAGCTGCGCCTGTTTGCGTCAGACCGCTCCACCGGCAAAACGCTCCAGTATAAAGGACAGGATATCAAGGTCGAGGCATTGAGTGAAACCTGCTTTCAGGGCATTGATATTGCGCTTTTTTCCGCAGGCGCCGAACGCTCAAAAATCTGGGCGCCGGTTGCCGCGAAGTCAGGCTGCGTTGTCGTTGATAATTCGAGCGAATGGCGTATGGACCCGACGGTTCCACTCGTGGTGCCTGAAGTGAATCCGCAGGACCTGAGTTGGCATAAAGGCATTATCGCCAATCCGAACTGCTCGACCATCCAGATGGTGGTCGCCCTGAAACCGCTCCACGATGCGGCGAAGATCAAGCGCGTGGTGGTTTCGACCTATCAGGCGGTGTCCGGCACCGGCAAAAAGGCGATGGACGAACTGATGCAGCAGACGACTGAGCTGCTCAACTTCCGGCAGCCGACCATTGCGGTATATCCGCACCAGATCGCATTTAACGTGCTGCCGCAGATCGACAAGTTTCTCGATTCCGGATATACCAAGGAAGAGATGAAGATGGTCAACGAGACCAAGAAGATCATGGGCGACGATTCGATCCGCGTTACCGCAACGACCGTGCGGGTGCCGGTCTTCCGCGGCCACTCCGAGTCGGTCAATATCGAGACCGGGAAGAAGCTGACCGCGAATCAGGTGCGCGAACTGCTTGCACAGGCGCCGGGCGTGACGGTCTTTGATGCTCCGGAAAAAGGAGTGTATCCGATGCCGATTGACTGCGACGGCAAGGACGACGTATATGTAGGCCGCATCCGCGAGGACGAGTCGGTCGAAAACGGCATCAACCTGTGGATTGTTGCGGATAACCTTCGCAAGGGCGCGGCACTGAATGCAGTTCAGATTGCTGAAGTGTTAATCAAATAACATCATTTGTTTTCAGGAGGTAGCCATGTCGAATGGCAGGGATTTTCTTTTTTCATCCGAGTCGGTAACCGAAGGGCATCCCGACAAAATCGCAGACCAGGTTTCGGATGCGATTCTTGATGCGATTCTCGCGCAGGATCCGGTTGCACGCGTTGCGTGCGAAACACTGGTAACGACCGGCATGGCATTCATCGCCGGTGAAATTACGACCGATTGCTATATCCCGATTCCGGATATCGTCCGCGAGACGATTCGCGATATCGGCTATACCCGTGCGAAGTACGGATTCGATTATGAGACCTGCGCGGTCATCACCTCGCTCGACCGCCAGTCTGCGGACATCGCGATGGGTGTTGATGTCGGCGGCGCAGGCGACCAGGGTCTGATGTTCGGGTTTGCGTGCGACGAAACACCGGAGCTCATGCCGATGCCGATCATGCTGGCGCACCGGCTGGCCCGCAAGCTGACGGAAGTGAGAAAGTCGGATGTGCTCGGCTACCTCCGTCCGGACGGCAAGTCGCAAGTCTCGATCGAGTACAAGGACGGCAAGCCGTACAAGGTGCGGACCGTTGTCATTTCGACCCAGCACAGCCCGGACATTACCCTCAAGGAGATCCGCGAGGATATCATCGAGAAGGTCGTCAAGCCGGTCATTCCGGTTGAACTGCTCGACGAGGAGACGATTGTCTATCACATCAATCCGACGGGGCGTTTTGTGGTCGGCGGCCCGCAAGGAGATACCGGACTGACCGGCCGCAAGATCATTGTCGACAGTTACGGCGGCGTCGGCAGGCATGGCGGCGGCGCATTTTCCGGCAAGGACCCGTCGAAGGTCGACCGCTCAGCATGCTACATGGCCCGCTATGTCGCGAAGAATATCGTTGCCGCCGGACTCGCAACCCGTTGCGAACTGCAGCTTGCATACGCTATCGGCGTTCCGGAGCCGGTTTCGGTCTTTGTCGACAGTTTCGGCACCGGCAAGATTGCCGACAAGGAGATTGCGAAGATCGTCCAGAAGGTATTTGATATGACCCCGGCCGGCATCATCAAGAAGCTGGATCTCCGCAAGCCGGTCTACAAGCAGACCGCTGCGTATGGTCATTTCGGCAGACACGAACCAGGCTTCACCTGGGAAGTTACCGATATGGCTGAGACGCTCAAGAAAGAAGCCGGTATCTAGAGACGGTAAGTAGTGATCAGTAATCAGTGATCAGAAAAAATATGAAACAGAGAAGGAATCTGGAGGATTGATGGCAAAATTTGACGTAAAGGATATTGCACTGGCAAAAAAAGGCGCACTCCGCATCGAATGGGCTGCGCAGGAAATGCCGGTGCTCAAGAGCATCAAGGATCGTTTCAGCAAGGAAAAGCCGCTGAAAGGCGTAAATGTTGTTGCCTGCCTCCACGTGACGACCGAGACGGCAATGCTGATGGAGACGCTGAAGGCGGGTGGTGCGCAGATTGCGCTCTGCGCGTCGAATCCGCTCAGCACGCAGGACGACGTGGCTGCATCGCTCGTCAAGAATTCCGGTATCGCTGTCTTTGCGATCAAGGGCGAGGACACCAAGACCTACTACCGTCACATGAAGGATGCGCTGCTCGTAAAGCCGCACATCACCATGGACGACGGCGCCGATGTCGTCTCGATGCTCCACACGGAATCGAAAGACCTGCTCAAGGATGTGATCGGCGGCACGGAGGAGACGACGACCGGCGTTATCCGCCTCAAGGCGATGGCGGCTACCGGCGCCCTGCAGTACCCGATCATTGCGGTCAACGACGCACTCACCAAGCACCTGTTCGACAACCGTTACGGTACCGGCCAGTCAACGCTTGACGGCGTCATTCGCGCGACAAACCGCCTGATTGCGGGATCGATCGTTGTCGTTGCCGGCTACGGCTGGTGCTCACGCGGTGTTGCCATGCGCGCCAAGGGCCACGGAGCCCGCGTAATCGTCACCGAGATCGATCCGCTCAAGGCGCTCGAAGCGACCATGGACGGGTTCGAGCTGATGCCGATGGCCGAGGCGGCGAAGATCGGCGATATCTTCATTACCGCGACGGGAAACATCAACGTTATCTCCGAGAAGTGCTTCAGGGTGATGAAGGACGGCGCGATCGTCTCGAATACCGGCCACTTCAATGTCGAGATCGATCTGAACGCGCTCAAAAAACTTTCGAAGGGACGCCGGGAGATCCGCGATTTTGTCGAGGAGTACACCCTGAAGAACGGCCGCCGCATCTATGTGCTCGGCGAAGGACGGCTCATCAATCTTGCTGCCGCTGAAGGACATCCGTCGGCGGTCATGGATATGAGCTTTGCGAACCAGGCGCTTTCCGCCGAATTTATGGTCAAGAATGCGAAGAAACTCCAGAAGACGGTCTACAGCGTTCCCGCGAAGATCGATGCCGAGATTGCCCGCCTGAAACTGAAGGCGATGGGCATCAGGATCGATACCCTTACCCCCGAGCAGAAGAAGTATCTGGCAAGCTGGGAGATGGGAACCGAGTAATAGCAGACAAAAAGTGAGAGGTGAGCAGCAGGAAGCAAGAATCAAGAAGTAAAAGCAACGAAACGGGGAGCGGGATGCTCCCCGTTTCGTTTTGAGGCGTTGTCAGGATGTGCTATGTTCGTGGCCCAGGGTCATCGTTTTCTTTCCGGGCGACAGTGCTGTCGAGCTGAAGCAGGAATTTTTCGATCCGCGAAAGCTTCTCAGCATCTTCTTCCCCCTTGACGGCAAACTCGAATCCTTCCGGCAGCAGACGTATGCGGGGAATGCTCCTGTCCGCCTGCATGCTGAAGAGCACCTGCAGGAGCCTGTCGAAAAAACGATCTTCGGCAGTGGCCGTTGTATCCTCCGGGGGATTGCAGGTGCATCTGCAGAAGTCCGCATTGAGCGCTACCCGCCCCAGACGGAGACGGCGCGCGAGCACCTTGATGCGCGCGATGGCGAGCAGGTGTTGTGCTTCTTCCGGCAACGGGCCGAAGCGGTCGCGCATCTCTTCAGCCAGGAGCGACGCCTCGTCCAGCGACTGAACACCCGCAATACGACGGTAGAGACTCAGCCGCACGAGGGTATCGGCTATGTAGCTGTCGGAGACAAACGCCGAGATGCGGAGCTGGATCTGCGGTTCGATCTCGGGTGGGACATATTCTCCCCTCAGTTCCTGCACCGCTTTTTCGAGCAGTTCGGTGTAAAGGTCAAAGCCGACCCTTCCGACATGTCCCGACTGCTCGGCACCGAGAAGATTCCCCGCCCCCCGGATTTCGAGATCTTTCATGGCAAGGCGGAAGCCCGCGCCGAGATAACTCATCTCCTGAATCGCCTGAAGGCGGAGTTTTGCGTCCGGCTGGAGAATATCTTCCCCCGGAATCAGGAAATAGGCGTATGCCTGCACCGGTCCGCGCCCGACACGGCCGCGCACCTGATACAGATCCGCCAGTCCGAAGGTATCCGCCCGGTCGATGATGATCGTGTTGGCGGTCGGAATGTCGATGCCCGCGCCGATGATCGCGGTGCAGACGAGGATGTCGGTCTTCCGGTCGAGAAAATCGACCATGATGCGTTCCAGCATATGCTCGGACATCTGCCCGTGACCAGCAGCGATTCGGGCTTCCGGCACCAGCTGGCGGATGCGGGAGACGATCTGTTCCATGTCGGCAATGCGGTTATGCAGGAAGAAGACCTGTCCGTCGCGTCGCAGTTCTCTCCGGATCGCTTCCTGAATGGTGCTGTCTTTCCAGGTCGTGACGATGCTGCGCACCGCAAGCCGTTCTTCCGGCGGCGTCTGGATCGTGGCGAGCTCGCGCACGCCTGCAATGGCCATATGGAGCGTTCTCGGTATCGGCGTGGCGGTCATGCTCAGCACGTCGACCGACTTGCGCAGTTCTTTCAGCCGTTCTTTCTGCCCGACGCCGAACCGGTGCTCTTCGTCGATAATGAACAGGCCGAGATCGCGGAATGCAACCTTCTTGCCGAGAAGCATGTGCGTGCCGATGACAATATCGATCCTGCCCTCAGCAAGACCGGCCAGACAGTTCTGCACATCGGTTTTTGAACGGAATCGGCAGAGGTAGTCGATCGTGACCGGAAAGCCCGAAAAACGCTGCACGAATGTCCGGTAATGCTGCTCCGCCAGAAGGGTCGTCGGTACCAGGACCGCTACCTGTTTATGATCATAGACCGCCCGGAACGCCGCCTTGATCGCGACTTCGGTTTTTCCGTATCCCACATCGCCGCACAGGAGCAGGTCCATCGGCCGGTCGGACTGCATCTGCTGTTTGATCGTCTCGAACGCGCGAATCTGATCCTCGGTTTCGTCATAGGGAAAGAAGTCGTCGAACTCCTGATGCAAGGGGGTATCGGCGCTGAAGACAAAGCCGCGGGCCACCGTCCGCTCGGCATAGAGCCTGATCAGTTTGTCAGCGATGTCCATGAGCGACTGTTTGATGCGTTTTTGCGCAGTCGCCCAGCGTTTGCCTCCCAGCCGGTCGAGCGACGGGTGCGCATCTTCGGCAGCACGGTATTTCTGGATGCGGCCGATGCCGGAAAGCGGCAGATAGACCCGGTCTCCGTGCGCGTATTCCAGAATGAGCAGTTCTTCCTCGTACTCTCCGGTACGGCGATGTTCCAGCGAGACAAACCGGCCGATTCCGTGATCCTTGTGCACGATCAGATCGCCCGGCTTGAGGTCGTCGATCGTGAGGAGCAGGCGCGATGCCCGCGACTTCCTGATCGGCCGATACCCCGGCTTTTCGCCGAAAAGCTCGCTGCCGGTGAGGACGAGGAAATCCGGGAGGTGAATCCCTCCCGAAAGATCGCCGATCGTGATGCAGGCGGTTCCATCATACCCGGCCGTCTGGGCAAGATCAAGGATCGGCGCGGTCAGACCGCTTTCAGCAAGAAGATCGCGCAGGCGCTCCGCCTGTCCTCGCGAGGGGATGACAACGAGAATCCGTTTGCCGATTTTGCGAAGACAGGGGCCGATATCGCTGAAGCTCCTGCGTTCCTGAGGCAGCAGTCCGAGTCCGCTGACCGGCAGCTGGCCGGACGGCAAAGAACCGTCGTCAACCAGCAAGCGGGTGAACCGAACTGCCTGTATGTCATCGGGCAGCTCCAGACCGGTCGCAGAAAAGACCGGCATCGAGGCCGATTTGGCAACGAGGGGAAAGATGGTTCCCCCTGCCTCCGGCTCGGCCGCCGGCCGCACGATGAGGTGTTCCAGCGGTTCGGCGGAGCGCTGTGTTTCGATCTCGAAGCGCCGCATCAGGTCGATCTCATCTCCGAAGAACTCGATACGCACCGGCTCCGGCTCGCAGACCGGATACAGGTCAATCACCCAGTTCCGCTCCGCAAACTCACCGGGCTCGACGACGATCTCGGCTTTCCGGTAGCCGAGCCGCACCAATTCGTTGATCAGGCGAGGGCGTTCCATGCCGCTGCCGCGAG
Source organism: Nitrospiraceae bacterium (assembly GCA_012517735.1). Classification (GTDB taxonomy): domain Bacteria; phylum Nitrospirota; class Thermodesulfovibrionia; order Thermodesulfovibrionales; family Dissulfurispiraceae; genus JAAYUK01. The sequence goes on along the minus strand of JAAYUK010000023.1, from coordinate 164 downwards.
CCAGTTCCACGCCGAAGGGGGCGTCTTCCTCCCGGAAGCCGGTCGCACAGGCTGCATGAGCTGCGACAATATGCCCTGGCTCGCCGTACATGAGTCGTTCGATGATCGCGGCGCGGGTACCGATCCCGTCAGGACTGTCTGCGGACGGCAGCAGTGCTGGCGAG
>JAAYUK010000190.1 GCA_012517735.1 Nitrospiraceae bacterium | reverse complement strand
GAAAACCGGGACCCGGTCGAGCGCTGCAAGATACTCCCGGCGGTCGAAGCCGAAGGCGTCGGCCTGCTGAATGAAGAACTCGCGATCAGGGGCCTCTCCCTCATAAAAGAACTGCCCGAGAAACAGGGTGGCAAGATGCTGCCCGTCTACAAGAATGGGGATGCCGATATCCCAGAGCCCGTTGGCGCATTTGTACGCACAGGGAGTGTCGTTTTGAAGATGCTCCGTAATGTATGCGTCGCTTTCCCGGCAGCGCTTCTCCGCCGCGGGATCAGCCCGATGGAAACGGGTGCAGATATCCTGCCATCCGGCTCCCACAACGATCGACCCGTCACCAGCATCGATAATGCCGATCGGCATGCCTGAGGCGCGATAATTGGCTTCCGCAATTTTCTGGAGACTGGCTACATCGACAAGATCCGCAAAACGGTATGGCTTCATGCCTTGGCTCTCTCGATCCTGGCTGACGACCGTTTATACCTGCTGCCGGATTCGGCGGCGGAAACCCGGAAACGCTGTAGTATTATTACACAATCGTGAGTTGATGATTTCCTGCTATTTTTTGCCGCCGAAGAGCGAACCGAGCACGCCGCGGATGATCTGACGGCCAAGCTGGCTCCCGATCGCATGGGCCGCGCTTTTGGCAAGAGCCCCCAGCAGTTTGCCAGCCTCCGACGGCACCTCTTTTTTTCCCGCTGAAGAAACGCCGGCCGATTCAGCGCGCGTTCTGAGCTGTTCATAGGCGGACTCCCGATCGATCGGACGCTCATAGTGTCCCGCAACGGGTGAGCCGGCGGCAACTGCGGACCATTCCGCATCATTGAGCGGCGCAAGCCGGCTTTGCGGCGGACAGATGAATGCCCGCTCCACGACCGCCGGCGCCCCTTTGGCATCCAGCACCGAAACAAGGGCCTCGCCGACCTCCAGTTCGGAAATGACCGTTTCGGTGTCGATCAGCGGGTTCTGACGGAAGGTCGTCGCAGCCGCCTTGACCGCTTTCTGATCCCGCGGGGTAAAGGCGCGCAGTGCATGCTGAATGCGGTTTCCAAGCTGTCCCAGAATGACATCGGGAATGTCGAGCGGATTCTGGGTGACGAAATACACGCCGACCCCTTTTGATCTGATAAGACGCACGACCTGTTCGATCTTCTCCTGGAGCACCTCGGGGATGTCATCGAACAGCAGATGCGCCTCATCAAAGAAAAAGACCAGTTTCGGTTTCTTCGGATCGCCAGTCTCCGGCAGATTCTCGAACAGCTCTGAGAGCATCCAGAGCAGAAAGGTGGCGTATACTTTGGGGGACTGCATGAGCCTTGCCGCATTGAGGATGTTGATGATCCCCCGCCCGTCTTCGGCAGTCTGCATGATATCCGCCAGATCAAGAGCCGGTTCGCCGAAAAACCGCTCCGCTCCCTGCTCCTCCAGCGCAAGCAGATTCCGCTGGATGGCGCCGATACTCGCGGTCGAAATATTGCCATAGGCAGTTTTATAATCAGCCGCGTTGTCGCCAACATGTTGCACCAGCGCCCTGAGGTCTTTCAGGTCGAGCAGGAGCAATCCATGGTCGTCCGCTATCCTGAAGGCAATGTTCAACACACCGCTCTGGGTATCGTTGAGGTTCAGGATGCGGCTGAACAGAAGCGGCCCCATCTCCGAAACGGTTGCCCGCACCGGATGCCCCCGCTCGCCAAACAGGTCCCAAAAGACGACCGGAAATGCCCGCGGGCTGAAATCGGCCAGTTCGAGCTGCTGTACCCGCTCCACTACTTTCGGATGATCCCCGCCCGGTTTGGCAAGCCCCGAAAGATCGCCTTTCACGTCTGCCATGAAAACCGGTACGCCGATGGCGCTGAACTGTTCTGCCAGCACGCGCAATGATACGGTTTTGCCGGTGCCGGTCGCTCCGGTAATCAGGCCGTGACGATTGGCCATCTGGGGAAGAAGGAACAGGTCTCTACTGCCTTTTGCCAGAAGCAGTCCG
>JAAYUK010000022.1 GCA_012517735.1 Nitrospiraceae bacterium | reverse complement strand
TTTATCCCAGAATTGTCATTAGCCCGTCAGAGCAGGCTCTGAGCGTTTTCGGTCGAAGCCAATGACAATATGGGGATTATGTTATTGAGGAAGGGCGGATCGCCCGGAGGTTCAGCTGAACGGACCTCCCCCCCTCCCATTCATTCAGCACCGGGAGAAACGCCGCGTCAATGAGCGAGGCGCTTTCGACCATTTCGAGATACGGGCCAAAATCAAAGCCGATACTGTCAATGCCTCTGCCGTTCTGGCGAAGATACATTTTGAGGTGCTTGTTGCCCACGATTCTCGCCTTGCTCGGTTCAAGATTCCGGCATCCGAACAAGGGCTCGGCGTTGCCGAAGCCGAACGGCTCCATACGGGAAAGCTCATCGATGAGCGGAAACGTAATATCGGAAATGCGGACTGCCGCGTCTATCTCGATCACGCGCACGAAATCATCCTGCGTAAGCGTCTCTGCCATAATCCCCGCAAGCCGGGCCTGCAGGGCTCCGAGCCGGTCCGCGGCAAGTCCGAGACCGGCGGCCTGCCGGTGCCCGCCGAATCGCGCCAGCAGATCGGCGCACTCCCCGAGGGCATGATGAATATTGAACGCAGGGATACTGCGCGCGGATCCCTTCGCCATTCCGTCTTCAACCGAAAAAACCAGAACCGGCCGGTAGTATTGATCCGCCAGACGCGAGGCGACGATCCCGAGCACGCCGGGATGCCAGCCGTCACCCGCAAGGACGATCGGGCCGCAGTCGTCCTCCCTGATGGCGAGTTGTTCCAGCGCCTGCGCCATGACGCTTTCCTCGATCTCCTGCCGCTTCTGGTTCAGCGCCTGGAGACGCTGTGCCAATTCCGCGGCTTCTGAGCGGTCTGTCGTCATCAGGAGCTGCACGACGCAGGAGGCGTCGTCGACGCGTCCCGCTGCATTGATCCGGGGAATGAGGATGTAGGGCAGAAAGGACGGTTTGAAATAGTCCGGCTTCAGCCCCGCCGCCTCGCGAAGAGCCTGAATGCCTGGACGCTGATTGGACCGGATCAGATTGAGTCCTTCGCGGACAAAAATCCGGTTGTCGCCGACCAGCGGCACAACATCAGCAGACGTGCCGATAGCGGCCAGATCGAAGAGATGAGCGACATCGCCGATCCGGTTATCAAAGAGGGCCTGCGCAATCTTGAACGCGACGCCGGCTCCGCAGAGACCCTTCAACTGCAGATCGTCCGGCAACAGCTTCGGATTCACCACAGCGGCGGCTGCGGGCAGCCGGTACCAAGAACCGTGGTCCGTAGCGGCCGGTACTGCCTCATGATGATCAGTAATGACAACGTCGATCCCGGCGCTGCGGGCGGCATCGACCGTATCAAACGCCGAGATTCCGCAGTCAACCGTGACAATGAGCGAGGCACCAACTGCCTTTGCGCGTTCGATCCCGGCCGGGCCGAAACCGTAGCCGTGCTCAATCCGATGGGGAATGAAGAAATCCGCATCAATTCCGAGCATGCGAAAGGCCTCCATGAGAATGGCGGTTGCAGAAACTCCGTCGGCATCATAGTCACCGCAGACAAGGATGCGCTCATGGCGCTGTCTGGCCTGACGGATCCGTCCGACCGCCTTCTGCATGTCGGGCAGGTCGAACGGATCGCTCAGTTTCTCAATGGACGGATTCAGAAAGGCATGAATGTGATCGGCTGTCTTCAGGCCACGATTGATCATGACCTGCGCCAGCGGCAGTGAAACCGATGCAGAGCGAGCGACATATTCGACATAATCAGCATTGGTCCTGTTGACCAGCCACCGACATGTCGAAGCTGCCTGCATGCCCGTTACTTCTTCGCCCGGATGTCTTTTTTCCCGAGCAGAATCACGATCGGACTCGCAACAAAAATCGATGAATAGGTTCCGATCACGACGCCGATGAGCATTGCAAAGGAAAAGTCGTGCAGCACCTCACCGCCGAACAGGAAAAGTGCCAGGGCACTCAGAAAAACCGTAAGGGAAACCACGATCGTACGGGAAAGCACTTCGTTGATGCTCCGGTTGATCACCACATCAACCGGATCACGGAGATACTTCTTGAGGTTTTCCCGCACCCGGTCATAGATAACGACCGTATCGGTCAGCGAATAGCCTGCAATGGTCAACAGGGCCGAAAGAAGAATCAGGTTGATCTCCTTGCCCATGATGAAAAAAATCGCCAGCACTGCCAGAACATCGTGAAATGTCGCAATCGTTGCGCCGATACCGAAGCGGAATTTGAACCGGAACGCAATATACGCCAGAATGCCGATAATCGCATAGAGAATCGCCCAGAGGGCATCCTGCTTCAGGCGGGAACCGACCTTCGGCCCGATCTCGGTCGTCGAATCGACAACCGGCTTCTTGTCCCCGAACTTCTGCATGAGTGTCCGGATAATCGACTCGGTGAATCCGCCGAGATTTTCTTCCTGCTTCTTTACGCGGATCAGCACCTTGTTCTCACTCGGCAGGTCCTGCAGGTCGAAGTCCTTCAGTCCGCCCTGCTCCAAGGCCACACGGACATCGTGCAGCTGTACGCTCTGGGTAAACTTGATCTGCACCGCCGTACCGCCGGCGAAGTCAACGCCGAGATTCGCCCTGCCGTTGGCGATCTGGAAAAGGGCGAAAAAACCTACCAGCACAATGACGCCTGAAATAATAAAAGCGTACATCCGCTTGCCCATGAAATCGATATTCGGGTTTTTAATGAGTTCAATCATATGCTCAACCTCTTCACATCCTTGTTTGCATGCATGATATCAAACACCGTCTTCGTGCCGATGAGGGCGGTGAAGAGGTTGATCGCAACGCCGAGACTCAGGGTGACCGCAAATCCCTTGATCGGACCGGTGCCGAACTGAAACAGCACCGCAGCCGTCAACAGTGTGGTAACATGAGAATCGAAAATCGTCCAGAACGCCTTCTGGTACCCTCCCTCGACAGCCGAACGCGGCGTCTTGCCGGCGCGAAGTTCTTCGCGCATACGTTCAAACATCAGCACGTTGGAGTCGACCGCCATGCCGATCGCCAGAATGATACCGGCGATGCCCGGCATCGTCAGGGTTGCGTTCAGCGCAGCCATCGCCCCGATCAGGAGCACAATATTGAGCACCAGCGCAAAATCCGCGATCACCCCTGAAATCCGGTAATAGACAATCATGAAGACAACGACCAGCAGGGTACCGACCATGCCGGCAACCTTGCCTGCCTCGATCGAATCGCGTCCGAGCGACGGTCCCACCGTCACGTTCTGGAGCGTCTTGACCGGAGCGGGAAGCGAGCCTGCGCGCAATACAATGGCCAGGTCTTTTGCTTCATCCATGGTAAAGCTGCCGGTGATCTGGGCATTGCCGCCGCCGATCTTCTCCTGGATGACCGGCGCAGAATAAACATTGCCGTCCAGCACAATCGCCAGACGCTTTTTCACGTTCCGGCCCGTGATATCCTCAAACTGCTTTGCGCCGATAGCATTGAAAACGATCGAGACATACGGCTCATTGAACCGCTGATCAATGGCGAGGCGTGCCTCGGTGAGCAAATCACCGGTCATCAGCGTCTCTTTCCTGAGCAGGTAGGGACGTTTCGTCACCACCCCGGTTTCCTTGTTCACAATCCGCTGAAAACGGATTTCACTGTCAGCGGGAAGCTTCCCTTGTACTTTATCAAGCACCAGCTGTTCTTCGTTCGGGAGCACAACCGCCGGGAGCTCGGCAGCGAGCGGCGATTCATCATTGACGATCTTGAATTCCAGAATGGCGGTCTTCCCGATGATATCAACCGCACGCTTCGGATCCTTTACCCCGGGAAGCTGGACGACAATCTCATTGTCAGCCTGCCGGTGAATGATCGGCTCGGCAACGCCGAACTGGTCAATCCGGTTTCTGATGACCTCAAGGACCTGATCGGTCGCGGTATCCTTGATGCGCTGAGCCTCCTTGGGAGCAATTCGATACTTCAGCATACCTTTCTCTTCCGTCAGCGTCAGGATCGGATAGGCATCCTCAACAACCTTGCGGACTTCGGGAGTATTTGGCGAAACCGAAAACGACATGCCGTCCCGGGTCACCGTTGCCTGAACCTTCTTCTTCTCGAACTCCGAAGGCAAGGCAGCCACAATGCGGTCGGTCTGGATCTCTACCGCCTTGTCGCCCTGGACTTCAAAGACCAGATGCAATCCGCCCTGCAGGTCGAGGCCCAGAATAATGCCCTTGTCCGGCATGGTCTTCTTCCACCAGTCCGGCATGGACTGATAGACCGGCGTGTTCGGCAGGAAAAAGACCGCTGCAAGCACGACCGTTGCGGCGATAAGGAGAATACGAAGCGTTACGCCCTTGTTCATGATCGGAATCCTTCCTTCTCTCCTATTCTTCTTCGGTCTCGCCGCGCAGCATCGATACGGAATTCTTGCTCAGCTTGATCGACGTGTTTGCAGCAATCTTGACGGTCACGGTATTGTTGCCGACCTTCTCGATCACCCCGTAAATGCCGCCAGCGGTCATGATCTTGTCACCCGGCTTCAGGGCATCGAGCATTTTCTTGTATTCCTGCGCCTTCTTTTTCTGGGGTCTGATCATCAGAAAATAAAAAATCGCGAAAATGATGATCAGCGGGGCAAAACTGGTCAGCATCTGCTCCACACCACCCGGCTGCGCCCCGCCCTGCGGCGCCGGCCCCATTGCATACGCTTCACCTACCAGATACGAAAAAAACTGCATCGCACACCTCCAGCCTTTATTGAACGATCACTGTTATGACACGGTAAAAGCGGGGTTCCCCCCTGAAAATACAGCATATATAGTAGCAGGCGCATCGGGAAAATCGCAAGATACAGTAGGGGAGACCAATCCGACCGAGCAGGAAAAACTACCGCAGCATGAAGGTGATGTATTCGAGCCGGTCGAGCCGCTTGTTCAGGTCCATCATGCCAACCGTCGATACGACCAGGAGCGCAAGCGCAAAGCCGTATCCGTAATAAAACGGCCCGAGATGCATTGAGATCGCCGTCAGCAGCGCATTCAGCACCAGCAGCATGAGAGAAAGCTTGAGCACCGTCCGCTGGGCATCGAGATAAAAGAAAATGCTCAGCAGGCTGACCATGACGACATGCAGCGCGACCGACACGAGATCGATGTACAGCAGCGGATGATGCAGCCTGGGTATGCCCATCTGATCGAGCACATATCCTCCCGCGGCAAAAAAACAGAGCATGGCGAGCAGCTGGATCTTGATGATTTCCAGAACCCCCTGCTGGATCGACCAGACCATTTCATTCCGCATTTCCTGGATATGGTCAAGAGTGCCGCCCTCGCGTACCGCATCGTAAAATTGCTGGTAATACTCCACAAAATCGGTTTCGATGCGAAGCAGAAATGCTGCCATGCCGGGAAAGATCGAAAGATAGGCGACTGCGATCGGGAAATCATAGATCGGCGAAAAGCGGAAGAGGCCGACAAGGGGGTCGCTCGTCGGCGGGTAATACCAGAACATGATCTTGTCGACCCAGATGCCAAGGTTGAAGAATATGCCGACCCCGACGAGCGTGCGGTATTCCCGAAGCCTCCGGAAAAAGTCGGTCGAAAAAACGTCGTGCGAAGGATAACAGATCAGGATCAGGCGCAAAACACCGGTAAAGAGCAGTACCTGCCCGAACCAGAATCCGATGAGCAGTCCATCGGCACCGTAATCGCTGAGGGCGATCGCCAGGATGGTAAGGATGACATAACTGAGCAGGAACAGCCCGGCGATCTCACGATGCTTTTTCATGCCGGTCAGGAAGATGACCGCTATCCAGATGTTGCAGAGCAGCACGAACGAGGAGGTCATCACGACACGGTACACCAGGCTCATCTCGGCGAAAAAACCGAAGAAGACCACTGCAGCGACGACAAGACTGATCAGCGTCAGGACCAGAAGCGTCGCCATGAATGTCGGGAGTACCAGATCCGTTCGCCGCTCAAACAACCGGTCGGCGATATATCTGACATAGGAAAACTGGAACGCTCCCGAAAAAATCAGACTGAAGACAAAAAGATAGGTAACCGATACCTGAAACTGCTGCAGGAAGACCTTCGGCACGACAAGATTGAGGGACAGCATGCCGATTAATGCGATGCCGACGATCGAGATGAGCCACGGCCCGGAACTGATCACCCCCGCATAGATATATGCCTCAAGGAGATGCGTGTATCCCCGGCGGGAAAGAATCTTTCTCAGCTCAAAGCCGATGCCTGCCATTATGCGAGCACCCTTTCATAGAGCCCCCGATAGGCCGAAAACATCTGCTCCTGGGTATAGTAGCGCTCGACCCGGGCGATCGCGGCACGCTGCGCATCGAGCCACGCAGCGTCGTCCGCAAGAAGACGTGTCATGGCGTCGGCCAATGCCTGCGGACTCGATATCGGAACCAGTGCACCTGATTCTCCAAGCGCACGATCATCATCGGTTCTGCCCTGGATCAGTTCCCTGCAGGAACCGACATCGGTACAGACCGCCGGAACGCCGGCGGCATACCCCTCAAGCACCACGAGAGGCAATGCTTCGCTGATCGAGCTGAGGACATTGATACGCGCCTTCGGGAAAATATCATGGACATTTTGAAAGCCGAGAAACCGGACGCACTCCTGCAGTCCGTAGCTGGCGACCAGATTTCTGCATTCAGCCGCATATTCGGGGGATTCTTCCTCCGGGCCGACAATCCATGCTTCCGCAGCGGGAATCCGGTCGCGGACGATCCGCATGGAGCGGATGAACGTCTTGATATCCTTGATCGGCACAACCCTGCCGATCAGCACCGCGACCGGCGGGTTATCCTCCCGCCTCTGCTCCCGCAATGCGGACAGCATCTTCACGTCAACACCATTCGGAATGACCAGTGTCTTCTCCGGGAGCGCTCCATCCTCGATCTGCTGCTGCCTGCTCGCTCCATACAGTGACGATACCGCCGACGCCTGACTGTACGCCATGCTGCCGAGCCGATAGAAAAACCGTATCCAGAGGCTCCGGAAATAGGCGAGTTCGAGAGAATCGCGCTGAAAAACATTTCTGCTGTCGGCGATCCAGTCAGTCTTCGCGAGATCGATCTTGCGCTCCTTGGAATAGATGCCATGCTCCGTCACCACAAAAGGCGTTTCGTGAAAGACCGAAGCAAACGCGCCGAAAAACCCGGCATAGCCGGTTGAAATGGCGTGGTACAGCCTGACCTTCAGCGGAGAAACCGCCGCACGCATGACCTGCCACAGGGGAGCATGCATGTTCTTCACCGTCCAGAAATAGTTGATGAAGGAGGGGTCGGTGCAAAACCGGGAGTATTGGGTGCAGATGTACCGCCATGCAAGCTCGCTCCGGTGAAATTCCGTTTCGATGACATCTCCCCACCGGCGGTAAAGCTGAACTACGCCCTCAAGCATCTGCTGGGCATGGAGGCTGGTCCCGTCGCTCCTCTGGTCACCATGGAAATCGTTGATCGACGCAAACAGTTCTGTCGATCCCCGAGTCGGCAGCGACTCAGGAAGAAGCCCTCGTCCACGATCACGCTCCTGACCATGGATGCGCGACACCGTATCAAACAGCTGGTCGGACCCCGGCATCGCCTCGGGCTCGGACAGCCCCAGTCCTTCGTGCAGGAATATCTGTTCAAAGTAGACCACATTCGCCGGAATGTCATACTGCTGCACCGCGCAGTCCGCCTTCGTGCTGCCAATGTAGACTATGGCAAAGCGGTACTCGGTGAGCTCATGCAGCATGGTGTTCACCCACGCGGACACCCCTCCCCGCACATAGGGAAACGTTCCTTCGAGCACCAGGCAGATGTCCGCCTGATCAGCATGCCGGAGAACCGTCATGAACGCCTCCCCGAGCGCCAGTAGGCGAGAACCGGCAGGAGGTGGCCGGGATTCGGGAAAGCCCGGCGACCGGAAAGAAGATCGCGGACCAGGGCAAAATCCTTCCGGTAAAATGCTGCTTCGGCCCGGTAGAGCAGAACCCGGCTGAGGGGAACCCCAAGCTCCTCCGCCCTGCGGAAGCAATCCTCCGCAGCGTCCGGCTGCCGCTGGTGCAAACGGAGTTTGCCGAGGACCATCAGCACCTCGCCGTCGTCAGGGTCGCTTTCCAGCGCCTGTTGCGCATAGTGCTCGATCCGGTCGTATACAAAGCGGAGCATCTCTCCCTCGGCAAGCCCGAAATAGACGAGATCCCAATACCGCATCGCCAAGTGGCGCAAAGCTTCATGCCGTATCTCCCGGTCGCCGGTGCCGGCAAGAAGCTCCTGGGACCGGGCGATATCCTCATTGATCTCCTTTTCCCGCTGGTCGATCATTCCGTGGGAGACCAGACGCACGTCCTCGGCCGAATCCTGCATGCTCTGCTTCAGAATCGGCACGGCGAAGTGACCAGGCATGGCAACGACACTGTTCAGCACCTTGAGCTTTTCATCGGAAGCAACCTTCTTGGCGCTCAACTGATACCGTATCCCGGCCCCCGCATAGGCAATCCTGCCGGTGTGAGAGCGCTGCTCGAACATCGACGGCATGACCGCTGAAACGTCCTGAAACGCATGTTCCACGACCGGCGGATATTTCCTCATCCAGTAATAGAGCGCCGGAACGATGAGATACCCCAGTAACGGGATACAGAAAACCAGCAGAAAAAGCAGCAGGACAAACCGGCGCCTTCCGGTCAAGTCCTGCTGGATCCTGTGACCGACAACAATCGCCGTTGCAAGGGAAAGCGTGCCATGAGCCAGCAGGGCAAGGACTGCGGTGCCGACGGCAACATAATAATTGACCGGTCCGGAGAACTGCGTGAGAAGCATCATGTCAGCCCGCCCTGGCGGAACAGATAGCTCAGATACGTCTCCGGCGCCGACTCTCCCAGCAAGGCAAACCGGACGGCAACCCCGGCCTGCTCTAGGCTGACGCCATGCTGTTCCTTCAGCCACTGCTCAATCCGGTAGAGATAGCCCTTGACCGCCTCCTCATCAGCCAGCGGCAGCAGCACGATGAGCGCATGCCGGTAGCCCATGCTCACAAACCAGCTGAAGTCGAGCCCGCGCTGGATGCCTTTGATTCCCTGAAGAACGGGAAAGGCGTCATCACTTCCGGCGAAAGCGAT
>JAAYUK010000189.1 GCA_012517735.1 Nitrospiraceae bacterium | reverse complement strand
GCGATGACCACATCCGCTGTCCGGATGATGAATACGTTGCGGCCTTCGCCGAATCCGGTTGCGATCGGCACATCAATATACGGGTTGGCATCGTGGCGGTAAGGCTGTGGAAGAATGCCGATGGTTGTCCCGCCGGCTGACTTGGCACCCTTTGCGGCAGCTTCCATGACGCCGCCGAGACCACCGCAGACCAGCATTGCACCTCGTTCGGCGATCGCACGTCCGACGGCTTCTGCGGTATTGATCGTGTCCGCTTCGGCGGAACCGGCTCCCACAACGGCAATCACGATCCGGTCAGGCACCGGAAATCTCCTGCGGGCTGCTCTGGAGGGATCTGGTCTTTGCGCGACGGTCGACGACAACGGCAAGCACCGGCAGAAAAACACTGCCAAAGGGGAGCAGAAAGATGAGCAGCACCGGGACGACCCGGGCGATCTCGCGCAGGTGAAAGCGGAGCTCCGCTTTTTCTTCAGGAGTCCACAGAATGCCGGAGTTGCGATGCTTCATGAGCAACGCCATGAGGCCTTTCACTTCGGATGCTTCGCGGCGGATCAGTTCACGGTTCTGTTCGAACAGCCTGCGAACAACCCGTTCGCAGGGAATCCTCCGCCCGGAAATGGCGGAACGATGGCTGGAGGAGTGCGACGTGTTCATGCTGATATTGTATCAACTCTGGAAGGAAAATGGTCGGGGCGAGAGGATTTGAACCTCCGACTTCACGGTCCCGAACCGTGCGCGCTACCAAACTGCGCTACGCCCCGTATCAAGTAAGCTTTTTACTATAGCACAGATGCAGAAAAAAGAGGAAGGGGTTTTCACACGCGCGGAAAAACCGAAGAACCTCCGGGCCGGCCCTATTTGAAGAGCTTCAGATACTGTCCATAGCCTGCCTTTTCGAGTTCTTCTTTCGGAATGAAGCGGAGTGCCGCCGAGTTCATGCAGTACCGGCGTCCAGTCGGTTTCGGGCCGTCATCGAACACGTGGCCGAGGTGTGAATCGGCATGGCGGCTCCGGACCTCGATCCGTTTCATGAACAGGCGTCGATCCTCCTTCTCCACAATATTGCCCGGCTCCAGGGGGCGGACAAAACTCGGCCAGCCGGTGCCGGAGTCGTATTTGTCCATAGAGCTGAAGAGAGGCTCACCCGAAACGATATCAACATAGATGCCCTCTTTTTTATTGTCATGGTACTCATTTTTGAAGGGCGGCTCGGTGCCTTCCTCCTGCGTCACGTAAAACTGGAGCGGTGTCAGGTTTTTTTTGAGTTCTTCCTTGGATGGTTTCACGAAGCTCCTCCATGGGTTGTCGGTCCGACCGGTGTCAGCAGCGACAGCTGCAGGCGGGGCTGCAGCCTGCTCCGGCTGCCGGGCACAGCCGCTGATGCCTGTCATGAATACGGAAAAGACGCATGTCACGATTGTCAGGGGGGCGATAATCGCTCTCATGGCTTCATTATAGCACCGGTCGCGTATGTGCCCAATGAGCCGATCAGTTGCACTGCGCAGGTGCGTTCAGCACGATGCTGCAAGGATTGTTTTGAGATCGTTCTGATCGGGAATGCGCGGTGTGTTCGCAATATTGGCCGCCTGCAACGCGATCTCCGGGAAGGTATGAAGCTCTTCCCGTGTCCATGGCTGTTCAGGCCCAAGAAGGCTGCTCAGGGTCTTCTTGAGCGTGTCGATGTCCGGGATTTCGAGGGCAGCAAGGACTGACGCAATCTTCCCGGGCGCTGCGGGCTGCATGAAGCGGAGTGCTTCCGCAAGCAGAAGCCCATTGGCCCGGCCGTGCGGAATATGCCGGAAGTACGTAAGCGAGTATCCGAGCGAATGGATCATGGTGGTGCCTGTCTGAGCAATCACCATACCGCCCAGCAGGGAAACATACAGCAGCTCTTCCCGCTCCGCAAGGGTGAGCGAGTCACGTCCAAGCGCATTGAACATGCCGCTGAAGTGGCGTATCGCATCGATCGCGAGGTGGTCGCTCATGGCAGTGCTCCGCCTGGAGAGATATCCTTCGACCGCATGGGACAGGGCATCGATGGCTGTGTTGATGGTGATGGTTCGCGAAAGCGATTGGGTGTAGCGGGCATCCAGAAAGGCCGCTTTCGGAAAGAGGGCGCGGCTGGCAAAACTCCGTTTGGTCTGACGCTCCGTGTCCGTCAGGATCGAATACTGGGTTACTTCGCTGCCGGTACCGGCGGTCAGGGGAATGGCGATGACCGGGAGCGGTTGTGCCGGAAAGTTTCCGTCAAAAAGTTTCCGGGCAGGGATCTCGTTGACCGCGAGAACGGCAATGGCTTTGGCTGCGTCGAGCGCCGATCCCCCTCCGATGCCGATGATCATGTCGGCGTCATGCGCTCGTGCAGCCGCGCCGCCGTCTTCGACAGTTGCGAAAGAGGGGTTTTCCTCAATCCGGTCAAACAGCGACCATTCCATGCCGAGCTGTTTCAGAACCGTTTCGACATCCGCCAGCGCACCGCTCGTTTTTGCCGACGAGCGGCCGGTTACGATGAGCGGCCGCATCCCCCAGAACGAGAACTCCACGATGTTGTCGGCGATACAGGTGCTGCCGAAAAATATTTTTGTGGGAAGGTGATAGGTGAAGTTCATGGACTGTTCCTCCATTGAGTAATATCTTATTGTACTCCGACGCCGGCCTTCTCCAGAAGGGCCAGAAATTCGACCGCCGGCCGGGAGAGAAACTTGTCCTTCAGATAGACCACGCCAAGATTGCGGGCGAATGCGGCATCGGTTATTCGCAGGCGCATGAGGGCGCCGCTCTTCACTTCGGCATCCACCGCCCTGTCCGGGAGAATCGCAATGCCGAGACCGGTTCTGACCAGGCTTTTGATTGTTTCAATATAGGCGACCTCCATCGCGACATTCGGCGTAAGCCCTTGTGCCGCAAAAACGTCGTCAACCATCTTGCGTGTTTCGGTTGCGTGTTCGGTAAGAATCATCCCGTGCTGCACGATGTCCTTCAGACGCACCCGCTTTGCGGAGGTGAGCGGGTGGCCGACCGGAACCACGAGCGACATGGGGTCTTTCCAGATGACCCGGCTGGTGATATTGGGCGGCGTCTTCTGGAGCGTGATGACACCGAGGTCGACCTGATTTTTTGCAACCAGTTCAAGAATGGTTTCGGAGCGGTGGCAGCGGAGCTTGAGATCGATCTTCGGGAATGCAGTGATACAGGCCTTCAGCACATCCGGCAGGCGGTGGATGCTGATGTGGTCGCTCGTGCCGATGACCAGTTCCCCGGAGCACTCGGCGGAGAGATCTCTGACCGCAGTTTTGGCTTCATCAACCGACCGCAAGATCCTGTCCACATGCGTGAGGAGCACTTCACCGGCGCGGGTCAGGAAAACCTTTTTGCCGATGCGGTCGAAGAGCCGTTCGCCAAGTTCGTCTTCGAGCGACCGGATCTGTTTGCTGACCGCCGGCTGGGTGATGTGGAGCTCCGCGGCCGCGCGGCTCAGACTGCTCGTTTCGGCGACTTTCCGGAAATAGGCAAGTTGGTAAAAATCCATACTTTTAGTTATCGTTTCTATGAGATGAATGAATTTTTATAACAGATTTGTTCTATGATATGCTAGAGGCACGAAAAGAGTAAAGGCTCTTTATTTCCAAGGCAGGAAGGTGAACGACATGGCGATGACACTGGCAGAAAAAATCTTCAGGTCGCACCTCCGGGACGAGCCGTTTCCCGGAACCAAGGTGCTGAATATCGACGTGGTGCTGTGCCACGAGATAACCACGCCGATCGCGATCAATGATCTCGTTGCGCGCGGCAAGGACCGGGTCTTCGATCCGTCGAAGGTGAAGGTCGTGATCGACCATGTTACCCCGTCCAAGGACACCAAGACCGCGACCCAGGCAAAAATCCTCCGCGATTGGGCGCGGCGGCAGAACATCAGGGACTTTTTCGATATCGGCCGCAACGGTGTCTGTCATGCGATCTTTCCGGAGAAGGGCTTCATCCGTCCGGGGTATACCGTTATCATGGGAGACTCCCACACCTGCACGCACGGAGCCTTCGGCGCATTTGCCGCCGGTGTCGGAACGACCGATCTGGAGGTCGGCATTCTCAAGGGGGTCTGCAGCTTTCGCACTCCCGAAACAATCCGGGTGAACGTCAACGGCAAACTCCCTGAAGGGGTTTATGCAAAGGATGTCATCCTCAAGGTGATCAAACACCTGACGGTGAAGGGGGCGACTGACTGCGTCATCGAGTTCCAGGGCGAGGTGGTGAAGGCCATGTCCATGGAATCGCGCATGACGCTCTGCAACATGGCGATCGAAGCGGGCGGAACTTCCGGCGTCTGCATGCCGGATGAGGTGACCGTCGAGTACCTCTGGCCGTTCATCTCGGAGGAGTATGCCGACAAGGCAGCGGCAGCAGCTGACTACCGGAAATGGTGGTCCGACGAGGGGTGTACCTACAAGAAGGTTCTGGATATTGATGTGACCAATATGGAGCCGCAGGTGACGGTCGGCTTCAAGCCGGACGAAGTGAAGAATGTCTCCGAAGTCGTCGGCACGCCGGTTGACCAGGTCTACATCGGCTCCTGCACGAACGGTCGCATTGAAGACCTCCGTGTCGCTGCAGCGTATCTGAAGGGCAAGGAAATCTCGCCGCTCGTTCGCGGGATTGTCTCTCCTGCGACGCCGAAGATTTTCCGCCAGGCCGATGAGGAGGGCATTATCAGGATATTCATGGAGGCGGGCTTCTGCGTGACCAATCCGACCTGCGGCGCCTGTCTCGGCATGTCCAACGGCGTGCTTGCGCCGGGAGAGGTCTGCGCCTCGACCACCAACCGCAACTTCAACGGCCGTATGGGCAAGGGCGGCATGGTGCATCTCATGAGCCCGGCAGTGGCTGCGGTCAGTGCGCTTGCAGGCAAGATTGCCGATCCGAGAACATTTGCAAAGGAGACCATATAAATGAAGACATTCGGAGGCAAAGTCCTTTTTCTCGACCGTTCCGACATCAATACCGACGAGATCATTCCGGCGAAGTACCTGACCGAGATTTCGAAGGAAGCGCTCAAGCCGCATATGCTCGAAGACCTGAAGCTCGAGGGCTTCAATCCGCAGGACCCGGCGGTTCTTGCCTCAAAGGTGCTGGTCACCCGCGCCAATTTCGGCTGCGGATCATCGCGTGAGCATGCACCGTGGGTGTTTGAGGTAAACGACATCAATGTGGTCATCGCATCCAGCTTTGCACGCATCTTCCGCCAGAACATGTTCAACTGCGGCATGCTTGCCATCGAACTGCCGGAAGCAACGATTGACGAACTGTTCGCCCTGAAGGCGGATGATGCAACGATTGCCATCGATTTCGACAAGGACATGCTGACCATCTCGTCCGCAAAAGGTACGAAGACGATCAATTACCGGATAGCGGAGTTCGACAAGGCGTTGGTGAAAGCCGGCGGCTGGGTCGAGTTCGCTGACTCGAAGTATTGAGAAATGGTTCCAGCGCGTTCGGAATGATGGCCGTCTGCATTCCGGACGCGTTTCTTTTTGTCACAAAGTCCTCGTTTTGAATGGGCATGAAAGGTATGGTATAGTCTTCCATAACTCCATATTGGTGTTTCTTCCTGTCGTTTTTCGCGAAAGGGAATGTGATGTTTGAGCGATTGAAAAATAAGGGTTTCCAGGTTTTGGCATTGCATCATGCAGAAGCTATTCTGAAGCATGACATGCCTGATGCGGTTGTTTAGCTGGAAAATGTGCTCCTCAATGTCAGCATTCCCGCCGAGGAGCTTGTGCGTGGCGGTGGCGGCGAGGGTGAATTGACACAGAGGGTGCGGCGTGAACTGGCAGATACCTATGGGTGGAAGAAGCATAATTTTGAAATCAAGAAGATTGTTGATGGAGAAGAGAAGGAGTCCATTTCCCATGAAATCGATCATGTGAAACGCTTTCCAGCCGGTACGTTTGCTCTTGAAATCGAATGGAACAACAAGGATCCGTTTTTTGACCGGGACTTGGAGAACTTCAAGCGTCTGCATGCTGACGGCGTAATTTCAATCGGTGCCATAATAACCAGAGGTTCAACGTTGCAGGACGCGCTTCGTGAGATCATTGCCGGATTTGCAAAAAAATATGCCGTCAAGGCAATGGAGGATCTGAGACAATATTATTCACCGACAGGCCGCCAGATCAAACTGATCCAGGGCGCTTCCAAGTCCAAAGGGTCTTTCGAAGATGGCTGGGCGCATGTCTTTGTTTCTGATAAATTCGGCGAAGTCACAACGCACTGGAGAAAGCTTGCAGAGCGGGTTCATCGGGGAGTGGGGAATCCCTGCCCGCTGCTTTTGATCGGCATTCCCAGAGAAGCAGTGGTCCTGTGAGAGCGGAAAGGAGTTGCCCATGACCGCACAGGTATACAATATTACGGAGCCGAATCCGTCCGAAGATCTTCTGGCAAAGGTGTCAGGGCAGTATTCCACCATACTGGCGGATCCTCCGTGGCAGTTTCAGAACCGTACCGGCAAGGTTGCTCCCGAGCATCGGCGATTGTTGAGATATCCGACCATGGAACTGAAAGAGATCATGGAGTTGCCGGTTTCCCGCCTTGCCGCTGCCCGGTCCCATCTGTATCTTTGGGTGCCGAACGCGCTGCTGCAGGAGGGGTTGAAGGTTATGGAAGCATGGGGATTCACCTATAAGTCGAATCTCGTCTGGTACAAAATCCGGAAAGACGGTGGACCGGATGGCCGCGGGGTCGGCTTCTACTTCAGAAACGTTACTGAATTGCTCCTGTTTGGTGTGCGCGGGAGCATGCGTACTCTTGCGCCGGGAAGAACTCAGGTCAACATTCTTTCGACACGAAAACGCGAACACTCCCGCAAGCCGGACGAAGTATATGATTTGATCGAATCATGCTCGCCAGGCCCCTATCTTGAAGTCTTTGCCCGTTTTCGCCGACCGGGCTGGAGTCAGTGGGGGAACGAGGATGTCGAGGAAAATACCTACTATGGAGTTGCACGCAGGAAAGGACATGTTGAGCCTCAACTGCGCTTATGCGAGAGCCCAAAAGGATATGGTACGGGTAAAAAGAAGCAGAAGATACGCTGATGCGCTTGTGATGTCTGTATACAGGGGAGCGGCAGGATGGAGCCGCTCCCTTTTTCACATGAATATGCCGGAGGTCGTCGCATGAAAATTGTACGCTTTCAACAGAATGATCAGATACAGTATGGTCTGGTGGAGCATGACCGCCTGTATCCGTGCGATGGGACGCCTTTTGACAATCTGCTGCCCGAGGCGGATGCGATCGACATGCAGTCGGTGACGCTGCTTGCTCCGGTCTGCCCGCCGAACGTCATCTGTCTCGGACTCAACTACCGGAGACATGCCGATGAAATCGGCCTGCCCTATCCTCCGGAGCCGCTTTTGTTCATGAAGGCATCCACGTCGGTCTGCGGCCCATACGACCCCATTGTCCTCCCTGCTCACAGTCCCGACAGCATTGACCATGAGGCCGAACTGGCGATCGTGATCGGCAAAAAGGCGGCGAATCTGTCGGAGGACGAGGCAGACGCTGCCATTCTCGGGTATACGGTTGCGAATGATGTGTCGAATCGTGCCGTGCAGTTTTCCGACGGGCAATGGATGCGGGCGAAGAGTTATGACACGTTCTGTCCGCTGGGTCCCGCGATTGTGACTGACGTCGACGGCGACAATCTCGCCATCGAGTGCCGTGTCGGCGGCGAGGTCAGGCAGTCCTCGAACACGTCGGACATGATCTTTTCCTGTTGTCAGATTGTTGCGTACATTTCGCGCTTCATGACGCTTCTGCCCGGCACGGTGATTCTGACCGGAACGCCGGAGGGTGTCGGCTTTTCGCGCAAGCCGCCTGTTTACCTGCAGGCAGGCCAGCTTCTGGAAACCTCGATTGCTGGCATCGGCACGCTTGCCAATCCGATCGTTGCTGCATGACCGAAAGGAGATCAGCCGGAACAGCTGTTCTTGTGCCGAACCGGCAAACCATTTACAATAGGGAACAGAGTCCTCTGCCTATTTTGTCGTGCGAAAGGTGAACAGTGTCATGGATATGATAAATGCAGAACAGTGCGGAAATCAGATCAAAAAGGTGCGCGGATACCGCGATGAACTGCCTGCGATTGTCGACCAGCTGGTTCAGTCGTGCGCGGGGCCGAATGCGCTGGCGCATGTGGATTCCGAACCCCTGCCGTCGAGAAATGCGATTATTGAAATCACGCGAATGGCATGCCAGATGCTTTTCCCCGGGTATCTTACCGAGGCACGACTTGACCGGGTGAATCTCGGCTATTACTACGGGCAGGCGGTCACGACGTTTTTCGAGGCATTTTCGGAGCAGGTCATGCTTGCGCTCCGCCATGAGTGCCGCCGCAGCAATATGGCGTGTGTGTCGTGCGAGGAGCAGGGCAAGGCGATTGCCGTGACCTTCCTGAAGGAGCTTCCGAAGATACGTGCGCTTTTGGTCAAGGATGTGCAGGCGGCGTTTGACGGCGATCCGGCTGCCAAGAGTTTCGATGAGGTGATCTTCAGTTATCCGGGGCTTTTTGCGATTACGGTCAACCGGATGGCCCATCAGCTCTATCTCCAGAAGGTGCCGTTCATTCCGCGCATCATGTCCGAGTATGCCCATGGCGCGACCGGTATCGACATCCATCCCGGCGCCACGATCGGCGAGAGCTTTTTTATCGATCATGGAACCGGCGTGGTTGTCGGCGAGACGACGACTATCGGAAACCGCGTTCGCATTTACCAGGGCGTTACACTGGGGGCTC
The DNA here is from genome assembly GCA_012517735.1 of Nitrospiraceae bacterium. Classification (GTDB taxonomy): domain Bacteria; phylum Nitrospirota; class Thermodesulfovibrionia; order Thermodesulfovibrionales; family Dissulfurispiraceae; genus JAAYUK01. The sequence goes on along the minus strand of JAAYUK010000189.1, from coordinate 16,403 downwards.
TGTCGCTTTCCAAGGATGAAGTCGAGAAGCTCAGAAGCAAAAAGCGTCACCCCACCATTGAAGATGATGTTGTTGTCTACTCCGGCGCAACCATTCTGGGGGGCGAAACGGTAATCGGCGCGCGCTCGGTGATCGGTGGCAACGTCTGGCTCACGAACTCGGTTCCGCCCGATACCAAGGTGTTCATCAAGAAGCCTGAACTGGTTTATAAATAGGCACTGCTAGGAACCGGAAGACGTTCAGCCATGACAGGATATCGGGTGTCGCGCTGGTTATTGGTTGTTGTGCTGTTCGTCTGTTTCGGTCACGCATGGTATTATTATGTGCGCTTGCCTGACATAGTGCCTTCGCATTTCGGACTCTCGGGGAAGGCAGACGCATGGGCCAGCAAGGGCAGCCTGGTCGGGGGCTATGTGCTTGCAGTATCCCTGTGCGGAGTTGTATTCGGCAGCATCGGGGCTTTCCTGCACCGCCTTCCGCTATCGTTGATCAATCTGCCCAATCGTCACTACTGGCTTGCCCCGGAGCGGAAAAACCATACGATTGAAAATCTTGGTTCTTTTATGCAGGTGTTCGGGTCGCTGACCCTGCTTCTGCTCCTCTTTACGTTTCACCAGGCGTTCCGGGTGAGTCTGGGGAGAATCAGCGCGCTCGAGTATATGCCGTATGCAATCGGCCTCTATTGCGGGGTGTCTCTGGCTTTGTCGGCAGGACTTATCGTGAAGTACGGCAGGGTGCCGCAATAAAGCGCGGGGAAGCGCCCTCATCGGCTGTCCGCCGGCATGCTCTTGGTGAATCTGGTAGCAGTAGTCTGGCCGAGCGTCGTATCGGCAAGACATTTGCCGCCGATTGCATGGCACAGGCTGGAGCGGTGTCCGGATTTTTCGGTGGCTGTCACGATGCTACAATAGAACCAGGGGGCATTCAATAATTGGGAGAAATTGCCGATAACCAATGCGTCCCTTTTTTTTGCGCCGGCAATGTCTGCCACCAGTGTGCCGGTAGTTTTTGTCGTGCCTGGAACAGCTGAGTCCAGAGAATCCGGGGTCCGGAGTACCGTGCAGATGGCGCTGAAAAAACACTTTGCCGATCTTCCCGTCGATGTATACAAGCCGCTCCTTGTGCGCGACCTGGTCTTCGGTACGCGCCTTCCGTGCGACGTGTTTGTTCGCGAAAACGGCATCATGAAGCGGCTTTTCAACCGGGGCATGATTTATTGTCCCTATGCCGAAAAGATTCTCACCCAGAAATCGGTCAGGGAAATCTATTATCAGGAACGGAAGAAAACCGTTGTCGAGCAGTACGTCGCCGGAGAACGGCAGGAAGAAAAGATCAACATTGATCCGGCAGTGTTCCGCGCTTATGCCTCCGAGCGCGAGCGGTATTTTCAGGTCGAAAGGACGCTGCTCATCGAAGGCTCGGATGTCGGGTTCTGTCTGTATCTTCTGGCCGATCTTCAGTATCGGTTGCTCCTTGAGGCAAGTGAAAAGGAACCGGCGCGAATCGATACTGCTGTGTTGTCGGTTCCGGGGGAGATCCTTATCAGGCAGGACGATGTTCGTCTCTATAACGAATATCTGCAGTCGATCAGGACGATGCGGCATCTGCCTCAAGAGGAGAGCACCAAGGTTGAAGCGCTGCTGGTAAAGGAAAGCTCGAAGCTGGTCATCAAGGAAATTCTCGATGATCCGAGAAGCGGCGAGATGGTCAAGCAGGTGGGCAATGAGATCGAGCAGATTGTGGATCTCATCTTCAGGAAGAACACGGTGCTGTTCGACATGCTGGAGCTGCAGAAGTATGACTATTTCACCTATACGCATTCGGTCGATGTTGCGGTAATGTCGGTCGCGCTCGGGAGAGCAATGAACATGGACCGGGACAAGCTTGAAAAACTCGGCATGGGAGCCATGCTGCACGATATCGGCAAGAGCGTCATTGATCACGATATCGTCTGCAAGCAGGGAGGGCTGAACAACACCGAATACCTGCAGATCAAGAAACATGTCCTTGAGGGAGTCAGGCTTTTGCGCGATCAGAAGGACTTTCCTGAGGAATCGATGCCGGCTGTCCTGCAGCATCATGAGCGGCTCACCGGCAGAGGCTATCCGCTCGGGCTTTCGGGCGAGGTCGTCAGTCTCTTCGGGAGAATAACGTCAATCGTGGATTGTTATGATGCGCTCACAACCGAGCGGCCGTACAAGCATGCGTTTACCCCGTACTATTCGCTCTCGATCATGGTCAAGGAAAAGAAGGATTACGACTGTGACATCCTGACAGAGTTTGTCGAGATGCTCGGCAATGTACACTGAGCGGGTGCAGGTGTCCCACGGTTCTCCATCAATGCCCGCCGTTTTATAACAGGCGGGCTCCCTGCTCCGCCAGACGCGAACGTACGCTGCTTTTGAGATTGAGATAGCAGAAATTCTCCTCATTGATGAACCGGCTGATCAGATAGGAAAGACCATTGCTCATACTGTCGAGATACGGCGTATCAATCTGCTGGAGATCGCCCGTGAAAACGATCTTGGTGCCTTCGCCGCAGCGGGTGATGATCGTCTTGACATCGAGCGGGCGGAGGTTCTGTGCTTCGTCGATGATAAAATACCGTTTCGGCAGGCTGCGCCCCCGGATATAGGTGAGCGGTTCTATCTGGACGATGCCGGTGTCGATCAGATACTGAAAGCTCGGATATCTGCCTGACTGTCCATCCTTGTCCATATTTTTCGGCGTCCCCATGATGACTTCAAGATTGTCGAAAATCGGCTGCATCCAAGGGTTCAGCTTTTCCTGGATATCTCCCGGCAGGTACCCGAGGTCTTTGCCCATCGGCATGATCGGGCGCGCGACGAGCACCTGCTCGTAGAGCGGCGATCGTTTTGTCGTCTGGTGCAGTCCAGCGGCGAGGGCGAAGAGCGTCTTGCCGGTACCCGCGGAACCCGTCAGGACAACGACCTCAATGTCCGGGCTCGTCAGCGCATCGACCGAACACTCCTGTTCGATATTGCGCGGGGCGATCCCTTCGAGCGTCTTGCCGCTCTTGATCCGGATCTGTTTGTCGGTACCCTGCAACCGGTAGGTCTCCTCTCCTGACCGGTAATAGCGCGTTGAGCAAATGCCGTTCGTATAATCATCTCCCTGGAGAACATGCCCATAGCGCTGAAAGATGGTCGTCTTGTCATGGGTATAATCTTCAGTGAGGAGACCCAGCGCTTCCGCCTTGATCCTCACGGCGGTGTCTTTTGAGACGAGGATGACCGGCGCGGTTGCGCTGTCGCTGCTCCAGATGCATTCCAGTTCTTCCCCGTGAGCGTGCGAACTGCCGCGGTGTTTTATCGAGACAGCCGTATGAATGATTCTGTTGTCGTTGGTGCTGATGTCGGATACTGCTGCCGAGCATTCCACACAGAAGGTGCCGCCGCTGTCGAGCTGCACCCCTGCTGCGAGTTTGCCCCGTTCACGCAGTTCATCGATCAGTTTCAGCGCATGACGCGCCGAGTAGGCGATCTCTCCATGCCCCCGCTTGAGACGGTCGAGTTCGGTGATAACGACGAACGGCAGGACGATATGATTGTCCTGGAACTTGAAGATGCTTTCCGGATCGTGAATCAGTACGTTGGTGTCGAGTACAAAAATCTTGCGCATGACGAGCCTCCCGGGAGTGAGCATAGTGCGGCATGAGCGCAAAGCCATTGACCGGCAGCCTTCAGGAAAGACCGCCTCAATAAATGCGGCATGAGACACAGCGGCAAACAAAAACAGTTAGGGAAACAACTACAGGAAAGAGGGGCGGATGCCCCGGAGTGAGCCAGACGAGTCCTCTGGAGAGGTACCGTATCTGTCATGTTTAACTATAGCATGGAATGCGATGGATGCGAAACGGAAAATGTCGGTCGTATCCTCAGGTGCGCGGTTTCCGGCGATTGTATTTCTCCGCATTGCCTTTTGCAAGGGCAACCGGATACTTTTGCGCATTGAGTGCCATCTTCCGGACCACGGCTGCTTCAATATCGATATTCAGTTTGTCCGCCAGCCGCAGAAGATAGATCAGGACGTCGGCAATTTCCTCTGCCGCACGCGCTGCCTCCCCGCTGTTTTCTGCAATCGCGCATGACTGTTCGCCGGTAAGCCACTGGAAGATTTCAAGCAGTTCGGAAGCCTCCCGTGCAAGTGCCATGGAGAGGTTTTTCGGCGTGTGGAACTGATCCCAGTCGCGCTCCCCGGCAAAGCGGGCGAGTTCCTCCTGATAGTGTTTGATATCCATAGTGATCAGACGGTTATGAAGCCCTCGGGAGCTTCAGCCGCCCGGAACTGTTTGGGACGCCGGATGAGGTCGCCTGGGCGAACCTGCCGGGGCACCTCAAAATAGACGATATCTTCATTCCGCGCGGAATCGACCGGCAGCCGGTCGATAGTCTGCATGGCGCCGACGGCGAATCCCTGTTCCTCAATCCCGGGGGTAAGATATTCAACGGTATCGCCGGAGCGCATCCGGTTTCGCATGGCAACCTTTGCCGTGGTTCCCTGCACCTCCAGAACAATGCCGACAAGCTCATGGCTCATCCGGTACGCCTCGCCGTCGAAGTTGTAGTCAGCATCCGCCTGCCTGCCGAAGAACATGCCGGTGGTATAGCCCCGGCTGCTGAACATGGCGAGCTCACGCAGCCACCGTTGCAGTGCGGGCCCGGCATTGATCCCGATGGCGTCGGTCGCTTCCCGATACACCTTGGTTACCCCCGCAACATAGTTGATGCCTTTCATGCGTCCTTCGATTTTGAAGCTGTCTATTCCTGCTTCTGCGAGCAGCGGCAGGTGCTCGATCATGCAGAGATCCTTTGAACTCATGATATAGGTGCCCCGGTCGTCCTCATAGACCGGGAAATGCTCGCCCGGACGCTTTTCTTCCATGAGCGTGTAGTTCCAGCGGCAGGAGTTGGTGCATTCGCCCCGATTGGCACCGCGCCCGGTGAGAAAGCTGCTGATGTAACATCTGCCCGAATAGGAGATGCAAATGGCGCCATGCACGAAGGTTTCGAGTTCAATATCCACACCCTGCCGAATCTCGCGGATTTCGGGGATCGAGAGTTCACGCGAGAGGATCAGCCGTTTTGCGCCGAAGCGCTGCCAGAAGCGCGCTGCCGCGACATTCGTGATGTTTGCCTGCGTGCTGATGTGCAGGCCGATATCCGGCAGTTCCGTACTGAAGAGCTCCATGAGGCCTGGATCGGAGACAATGACTGCATCGGGCCTGATATCGCGCAACACCGCGCAATGCTCGCGTGCAGGACCGAGATCGCGGTTGTGGGCAAAAATGTTGGCCGTCACATATGCCTTGACGCCGTGCCTGTGTGCATATGCCACCGCGGCCTTCAGTTCATCGTCATTGAAGTTTCCCGCCTTGCCACGGAGGCTGAAACGCGAGTCGCCGAGATAGACCGCGTCGGCTCCATAATGAATCGCGGTCCGGAGTTTTTCAAAATCGCCGGCAGGGGCGAGCAATTCGGGCCGCTTCATTTCAGCATCCTTTTGCGGCAGATGCTGATCTGTTCCTGAGCGAGGCAGTCGCAGCGTTCATTTTCCTTGTGGCCGTTGTGCCCCTTGATCCAGCGCCACTGGATCGTATGCGGTTGTGCTGCCGCAAGCAGCCGTTCCCAGAGGTCGCGGTTCATGACTTCCTTTTTCTGGGAATTGCGCCAGCCGTTGCGGAGCCAGCCGGAAATCCACTCGGTCATGCCCTGCACCACATATTTCGAGTCGGTCGTCACGGTAACAGCGCAGGGTTTCCTGAGTGCTTCAAGTGCAGTAATGACGCCGAGCAGTTCCATGCGGTTGTTGGTCGTCATTGCCTCGAAACCGCCCAATTCCAGCTCTTTGGCGCCCGATCGGAGGATTGCTCCGAACCCCCCGATCCCGGGATTGCCGCTGCATGCGCCATCGGCAAAAATTTCGACCGTTGTTTTCTTTTCTGGTGCCATAGACGGATATTGTACCGCTTTCCGTGCGTCTGTGCCAAACGAACACCGTTCCGGGAAGTTTTTGTTGAGACGCCCGGCAAGTGCTGCTATAATCTGCATAACAAGGCAGGATACGCGGCTCCTCGTGCAGTCGTCGATGGTGTAAACCCCGCACCCATTTTCCCACAGGGGGTATGTCATGGAAGTTATCAGAGAGGTTCCCGGATTTTATCGTATCGTTGCGCTCAAGCTCTTCAGAAGAACCGCAGGGGTGACTTTCGACATCGTTCCGGTCGAGATGTTCCCGAAGATTGATGCAATCGAACGGGTTATTTATGAGAGCAATGCAACGTCTCCCGCCCGTGTCGGCGATGTTGTCCGTCCGTGGTTCATGCATCCGGCTCAGGAGGACCATATCGTGGTTCTGCAGGGTGCGCGGAAGGTGGATCTGTACCATCCCTCGGCAGGTAAGGTCGAGACCTTTATCGTCACACCGCACGAGATTGCGCACAACAATCAGGTGGTTTTCCGGGGCGGGGCGGTACTTTCATGGAGCGCAGGGGTGTTTCACCGCATCATGAGCGATGAAAAAGGCTCTGCATCGTTCAACTTTGTTGTCCGCCATGCCGGATTCGACAAGAATACGTTGTATAACATTTATGATCTCGATGTGAAGACCGGCCAGTACCATGTGATCCGCGAAGGGATCGCAGATATGCTGTAGAAGGCTTGCGCCAGTAAGGATCGAAATGGAGCGGCCGGAGATAACGCATCTCCGGCCGCTTTGGTGTAAAGAGGTGCGTATCTACTTATTCGCTTCCCGCCGGAGAGTCTGGGCGCGGCGGATAATCCCGTTGTAGTTTTTCCCGGGATAGGGTGCCATCTCTCCCAGCTTTGCAAAGCCGGGAATGGTTTCCATATGCTTTAGCATGCGGGCGCGCATTTCCTTGTCCGGCAACGGGCCGCGGAGTGCCCCGATATTTTCTGACTGGTGATCCGGATTGGCCGTCGCGGGAATTGCACAGGTTATCGCCGGGTGCGAGATGACCCATTTCAGAAAAAACTGCGCCCAGGTTTGCACGCCGATTTCTCTTGCAAAATCAGGGAGTTTTCTGCCCTCTACCACTTTGAACAGCCGGGCCTTCTCAAACGGCATATTGACGAGCACCGCAGTGCCCTTGTCCAGTGCCGCCGGAAGGATACGTTCTTCCGCGAGGCGCGTATGGATCGAGTAGTGCACCTGGACGAAATCGAGATCGCCCTTTTCAACCCATCCTGCCAGCGCAGGGAAATAGGGCAGTTCGTGGTGGGTTACGCCGAGATAGCGGATACGGCCTTCTTTTTTCCATCCGCGCAGAATTGGAACAATAACATCGACATTGACAAGGCTGTGGACCTGCATGACGTCGATTTGATCGCGCCAGAGCCGTTGCATGGTCTGTTCCAGGCTCTTGCGGGCGTGGCTTTCATCCGCCAGATACTCACCAGTTGACCAGATCTTATTGGCAATGAACATCTTGTCGGTAATGCCGAGCGCCGTAGCATAGTCTCCGACGCTGATCTCTCCGGTTCCATAGAGCGGCGAGGTGTCGAATACCCTACCTCCGCCCTCCCAGAACCGGCGCATGACCTCGCGGATGAATTCGCGGGGTTGTCCGGGGATGACATCAAAGGTGAGGTAGGTGCCAAGACCGATGGCAGGCACGATCTCTCCTGTTTTCGGGATTTTTTTGGTAATGATTCCGGAGGTCTGGGCTGAGGCGTTTTTACTGAAGAGCCCTCCCGATGCCAGCGCGGCTGCGGCAAGGCCGAGTCCTGCGGTTTTCAAAAAGCTGCGGCGATTTACTCCCTGCGGTACTGCGGATGTTTTTGTTTCCATGACGGATCCTTTCATCTGGGGCTGTTATCACAGAGAGCGCAGGAAAAGGCTGCGGTACCATTTGCTGTATATTCTTCAACTTTATCATAAAACCGCCCATATGCAGAGGGATCCCGGAAATCGTTCCCGCCGGGACTGCACCCGAGGGTTGCATGCCAGGGAGAGAATAGGATAACCTGACTGCATGTATGGCCTTCCATACGGGACTGAAGAGCAATGATTGAACGGAGGTTAGTATCATGAAGCCACTGAAGGGAACCAGGACAGCCGAAAATCTGCTGAAGGCATTTGCAGGCGAGTCGCAGGCGCGGAACCGGTACACCTACTATGCGTCGATTGCAGACAAGGAGGGGTACAAGCAGATCAGAAACATTTTCATCGAGACCGCCGATAACGAGAAGGAGCATGCAAAGCGGTTTTACAAGTTCCTCCTGGCCGGACTGCAGGGCGAGTTGCCGGCGATGATTGAGATCAATGCCGCATATCCGGTTGCGCAGGGAGCGACGCTCGATAACCTGAAGGCTGCCGCAGCCGGGGAGCACGAGGAGTGGCACGACCTTTATCCAGGATTCGGGAAAGTCGCGGATGAGGAGGGATTCCCGGAGATCGGGGAAGTCTTCCGCAAGATCGCTGCGGTGGAAGTGCGCCACGAGACTCGTTATCGAAAGCTTGCCGCAAATATCGAGAAAGGGCAGGTATTCCGGAAAGAGCAGGAAATTTCATGGAAGTGCGGCAACTGCGGATATATTCATGAAGGGGCCGGCGCTCCTGATAGATGCCCGGCGTGCGATCATCCGCAGGCATTTTTCGAGGTGTTTGCCGAGACGTATTGAAGCGGGCTATCTCGAAGCAGGAAAAGGCGGACCGTAACTGGTTCGCCTTTTTTATCGGAGAACTCAAGCGCGGCCCCGGAAGCGAGCGGTTCCTGAAAGGCCTGCCCGGAGCCGGGGATGAGCCGTCATCCGGGCAGGCGGATAATTCGCGACTATATTTCGTCGACTTCGATGCTGTTGATCTTCAGATAGGGGTTCTTCTTGATCGCGTCCTGAAGGTAGACGGTCACATATTTGGCAAGGTCCTGAGCAGCGATCGGGTTGACCCGGAGAATGACCGAGGCCTCAATATACGGAAATTCCTCAGACCCTTCTTCCTTGTGGGCTTCCTTGCTTGCCTGGGCTTTCTTGAATGCTGCAGCGAGCGGTGATTCGTCCTGATCCGCCGGTACGCCGGTTTTTTCGGTTGTCATATCGATATACCTGCTTTCATGTAAATATACATATTGATATTCTGACGTTTTTCAAAAAACATCCATGCTTTAAGTTATAAAGAATTTAGGCCGCCCTGTCAACCTCATATGGCTTGTCGGGCAGGATTTCTATTCTGCAAAAAATCTTGACTCAAATCAAGGACTTCTTTTCCGGGATGGGATAAACTCAATTCAACACGATGCAGAAATGCCCCGGACGGGGCGCAAAAAATACAAGAGGCTGGCCAGGAGGAACCCGCGATGAAAGTAAAAAGAAACATTATCGAGATCAATGAGGATTTGTGCAACGGATGTGGACAGTGCATTCTCGACTGCGCCGAGGGGGCTTTGAAGATCGAGAACGGCAAGGCAAAGCTGGTTGGAGAGATTTACTGCGATGGGCTCGGGGCGTGCCTGAAGGGCTGCCCGACCGGCGCGCTCAAGGTGGTCGAGCGCGAGGCGGAGGACTTCAGCGAAGAGGCGGTCCATGAACTGCTGAAAAAGCAGGAAGAGGAAAAGAAAGCGGCGGCGCCCAAGGCGCTCGGCTGCGGATGCCCCGGCACCAGCCTGAGGAGCTTCGGCGCACCAGCTGCATCACCCTGCCAGACCGCGAACCAGCCCAAGACCTATGGCGGCGGGGCATCCGCTCTCACGCACTGGCCGATCCAGATCAAACTGGTTCCCCCGGCGGCACCCTTTCTGAAGGGGGCCGATCTGCTGGTCGCTGCCGACTGCACCGCTTTTGCCTATGGTAATTTCCATAACGATATGCTGGCGGGCAAGGTCATGATGATCGGCTGCCCGAAGCTCGACAACGCCGAGGAATATGTCTGCAAGTTTGCGGAGATTTTCAGGAATGCCGGGCTCAAGCGCGTGACGGTCGTGCGCATGGAGGTGCCGTGCTGTTCGAAGCTGCCGATGATCATCATGAAGGCGCGCGAAATGGCCGGTGTGCATACTCCGGTCGAAGAGATTGTGGTCGGGGTGCAGGGAGGCATCCAGAGCAGATGTTTGATTGCGGCCTGACCGGTTGCGTTCATGGAGGTGGCTGATGCGGAGCGCCTGCATCAGCCCTTCCGGTTGCGCTCGATTGCGGCAAGCAGCTCCTGTTTTTTGATCCGTCCGTGCAGGGTGGTGCCGTCCTCAAATTCGAGCACCGGGATATCGAACCGGTAGAGGCGATAGAGTTCCTCGTCAGAGGCTATGTCCACCTTGTTGATTGCCAGTCCGTACTTTTCCTGATAGCCGTTCAGCATCTCTTCCGCCATGTCGCAGAACCAGCAGCCTTCCTTTGCGTAAAACGTCACTGAAACCATGCCTGTCCTCTCGTATTCCGGATATGCGTCTCTTTGAGGGTTCTATTATACCTGACAACCATTTTCCTTCCGATGGCCGGACCTGCGCTATAATCAGAAAAATGGCGTTTTCAGGGAGGTTCCGGTGAGGATACACCAGCAGGCTGACGAACTCAGAAAGATCTGGGGGGCTTTCCGTGCCCCGCGGGTAGTGATGACGGCTAACGAGTTCAGGGTTTTCGACCATCTCGTTGTCCCGGCGACCGCTTCCGTCGTGGCAAAACGCCTCAAAACGGATGTGCGTGCCACAACCATTCTGCTCGATGCATTGACGGGGCTTGGGCTGGTCAGCAAACGGGGCAGGATCTATGGCAATACGCCTCTGGCCGACACCCTGCTGGTGCGGGGGAAGCCCTTTTATCAGGGAGATATTATCAGCCATGCCGCCAATCTCTGGGATAACTGGTCGGGGCTGAACGAAGTGCTCAGAACGGGCAAGCCTTTTCGTTGCGCCCATGATCACGAAGCATTCATCCTCGGCATGCACAATATCGCGGTTTTGAAGGCGAAGCGGGTGGTCGATGCTATCGGCCTCAGGGGGATAAAAACCGCAATCGATATCGGGGGCGGCCCCGGAACCTATGCAATCGAGATGGCGCGGCGGGGCGTGTCCGCCACGGTGTATGATGCTCCCGAGACCATACGCATTGCCCGCAAAGTGGCCCGCAAAAGCGGTGCGGGCGGCGTTCTTTTCCAGAAGGGAGACTTTCTGCACGATCCGGTCAAAGGCACCTTCGATCTGGCGCTGATCAGCCAGGTGCTGCACGCCTACCCGCCGGAAGAGAATCTCGCGTTGATCCGCAAGGCGCGGGGTATTTTGAACCCGGGCGGCAGGATAGCGGTCCAGGAATTTTTCATCGAACCGAATCTTGCCAGGCCGCACTCCAATGCCCTCTTCTCGGTGAACATGCTGGTCAATACCGAAGGAGGGCGCTGTTACGCGATCCCGGAGATGAAGCAGTGGCTGAAAGCAACTGGCTTCCGGTCGATCCGGGTAAAAAAGCTGGGTGACAGCGTTATGCTTGTCGGAGAGGGCGTGTAGCCCGGGAATCCGTGCGGCGCCGTACCCTCCTTTCGGAATGAACGCATCCGGTGCGCTTTCAGGGTTTCGGCCCCGCGTCTTTTATCTGATCTGAAAGGAATTGCTCCGGTTGACGGATATCCCTTTGTAGATGACGGTGGTATTGACCGTATAGACCCCCGGTTTTGCCTCGGCGGGCGTCATGATGAACGCGTCGAGCACCCAGCCTCCCTGTTTGAACTCGTAAGCGGTTTTGTCCTCGAAAACAATCTTTTTACCGAACGAGACCGACCTGACGATGCTCCCCTGCTGTTCAGCAGGAGAGACGGCAAGGCATTGGACATAGCGCAGCCGGTGATTGATTTCTTCTCCCGGGCTCACCCTGCCCGGAATGACCTCGGTTTCGAGAATAACCGGCATATCCTGCTTCTGGTTCAGGCAGTACGGATATTGTGCGGTTTCAAGAGGGCTGTTCTCCATGGTCTCTCCCGGAGAACGGAATGACTTTGCAATAGTCTGCTGCACGTCACGAACTGTGGCACATCCCGCGCAGAACAGGGCAGCGAGAAGAATGAAGACCGCGCGGCGCATGAATCCAGGATTCACTTTCTGATCCTCCATTCCGAGGCGCCTTCCGGGCGCTGAACCGTCTCTGCCGGGGAAACAGCGTCTGTTTTCTGCTCTGCAGACTGACCGGGATCGGCCTGTTCTTTACGCAGCCGTTTTTTAGACGAACCGGTTTTTTTCGGGGAAACGGGTGGCGACGACTCACCATGAGGTGATACCGCGGCGGAGTCGTTTTTTTGCACCCCCTGCGCTCCGATTTCGGGAGAAGTTCCGGGATCGCTTTTCCCTGGCGTGCGGAAAAAGACAACCACAGCAAGAAGTGCAAGCGCAATGCATACTGCCGCCAGCAGGAGGATACGGTTTCTGTTTCCGGAAATCCTGCGCACATTCCAGCGCATGCCCTGCTGCGGTCGCTCCCCGATTGCCCGTGTTGCGTCCTGCGCAGGTGATATGCCCCGGAGAGCGGCCAGGAACTCGCCGGCGTTCTGGTAGCGTTCTTCGCGGCGTTTTGCGAGGGCGGTAAGTATGATTTCGCCCAACTCTTTTGTGATCCCGTTATTGATTTGCCATGGCGGCTGAGGTGGTTTTTCGAGATGCCCCTTCATAATGTCGAATTCAAGCGAGCCGCTGAACGGGACCTGACCAGTTACCATCTGGTAAAGTGTGGCCCCAAGCGCATAGATGTCGGACGAGACGGTGGCATCCTCGCCCCGTATCTGCTCAGGCGACATGTACCACAAGGTTCCCATGCGGATGCCGGCTTGTGTCTTGCCGCTTTCACCCATTGTCCGGGCGATGCCGAAATCCATGACCTTCACAAATCCGTCATAGGAAATCATGATGTTTGCGGGTTTGATATCCCGGTGAACGATTCCTTTAGCATGCATGAACGCAACTGCTTCCAGAACACTCGAGAAAATCGTGGTCGCTCGATCCACGGGAAGGGCTCCGGCTTTTTTGATGAGAACGTCAAGGGTCTCCCCGTTTATATACTCCATGATGAGGAAAACAGTCTCGTCCTGCTCGAGATAATTCAGAACCTTGATAACATTGGGGTGAGAGAGGCTGGCCTGAATCTTTGCTTCGTTGATAAACCGGGTTCTGACCGCAGGATCTTCCAATGCCGCCCGGTCAAGGACTTTTATGGCAACTTCCTGTTCGAGGCCGGTATGCAATCCCTTATACACCGGGTTCATTCCACCCTGCGCAATCTTCTGCAGGATGCGATAAGGCCCGATTTCCTTGCCGACCTCGAGTTCTGTCATGCTAACTGGCTTTGAATTTGAAGGATTCTGCGCCGTTTTTCCCGAGATAAATCATGTCGCCGTCTTTCAGCACGGCAGTCTGCACGCGGGCATCCTCCAGCGAGTTGATATAGGTGCCGTTCCGTGACGCAAGATCCTTGATGACAACCTTGCCATTTTCGAGCCCGATCCAGACATGTTCACGGGAGATGACATCGCTGTCGATCACGACCGTATTCTTGCCTTTGTCTCTGCCAATTTTCAGTCCAGCGGGATCGATGGGGAAAACCAGACCGCGGTGGACGCCGGTTTTCGCGATCAGCATGCCGACCGGAAGCACTCTGGTGAGGTTGCCCATGTCGTTTTCCTGGGTCGCAAGTGAAGGCTGGGGGCTTTTCGGTTTCCGGCGAAAAAATACCACGGCAGCAAAAATGGCTGCAATAAGGGTAGCAAAGACAATCATTTCGACCACAAGGAATCACTCCTCTCTCTAGCGATCACTGTAAACCTGCTCTGTCAAAAACGGATGTGTTTTCTCGTTGTAGTGTTGTCGGAAAAAGCGAAGAGATGCGTGTTGTGCATACCACCTGAAAAAGTGTTTTCAGAACGCAATTCTTCTTTATTATCATACGAAAAAGCATCGCCGGAGCGCAACAAAAAGGAGCCTTGGCGAGTCTGCATGCGCTATAATTACTCGTAAAAAACACTGTCAGGGGGCATCATGCAGCACTGGCTCATGAAATCGGAACCCGCGGCCTTTTCCTTTGACGACCTCCACGCCCGACCGGGGAGAACCGATCACTGGGACGGCGTGCGCAATTATCAGGCCCGGAATTTCATGCGGCAGATGCGGAGAGGAGATCAGGTGCTCTTTTATCATTCCAACTGCGAACAGCCTGCGGTGGTGGGCATCGCCGAAGTGGTGCGGGAGGCGTATCCCGACTTTACCGCATGGGACCCGAAATCGGTGCATTTCGATGCGGCTTCGACCCCCGACGCCCCGCGCTGGTTTATGGTGGATGTGCGATGGAAGCAGGCCTTTGCGAGAGCGGTGACCCTGACGGAGATGAAGGGCATGCGGGAGTTGAGCGAAATGCCGCTTCTGAGGCGCGGCAGCCGGCTTTCGGTCATGCCGGTGACCGGTGAGCAGTATCGCGCCATCGTCGATCGAGGCATGAAAAGGCGCCCGACGGAATGACGTCTGCCCCGGCCTTTGTCCTGCTTGGCGTCTATGTCTTCATCCAGCTGGCCACGCACGTCGTGACGCTGCTGAACCTGCGTCATATGCGGCTGAACGGCTCCATGATACCCGCCGAACTCGCCGGGATGATCGATCCGGAAACTGTGCGCCGCACCCAGGCATATGAAGCGGACAAGGCGTGGTTCGGCATCGGAGCAGCGCTGTTTGATGCGGCGGTCACGATCATCTTCCTCTTCGGACTTTTGGCGTGGTACGACGGCTGGATCCGCGGGTTGGAGCTGCCCTTTGTTGCCGAGGGTCTGCTGTTCGTGATCCTGCTGTATGGTGCCGGAGAAATAGTCGAGATTCCGTTCTCCCTGTATAGGGCATTTCGCATTGAGGCGCGGCATGGGTTCAATACCATGACGTTGCAGACCTGGATGCTCGATTGGGTGAAATCCTTCGTAATCTCTCTTGTTATCCTGTTGCTCATGACAGCGGTCGCGCTCTGGCTGGTGCAGGCGAGCCCTGCACTGTGGTGGTTCTGGATATGGCTTTTCCTGCTCGGTTTCAGTCTGTTTGTCATGTATATTGCGCCTTATGTAATTGAACCGCTCTTCAACAAATTCGAGCCGATCAGTGATGAACTCCTGGCAGCAAGGATTATCGAACTTTGCGCGCGGGCGGGTATCCGGGCGGAAAAGGTGCAGCAGATGGATGCCTCAAAACGCTCCCGCCATTCCAACGCCTATTTCACCGGGATCGGCAGGGTCAAGCGCATCGTGCTTTATGATACTCTCATTGCGCAGATGACCCCGGCGGAGATTCTTGCAGTGCTGGCACATGAAATCGGCCACTGGAAAAAGCGGCATGTCCTCAAAAGCATCGTGCTGATACATGTCTGTTCCTTTGCCGGATTGTATGCGGCATATTACCTGGTGCATGGCAATCTGCTCGGTGCCTTGTTCGGGATTGACCTGCAGACGATCATGGGCAAGTTCATCCTGCTCAGTTTTCTTGCCGGCATCGTGATGTTTCCGCTCAGGCCGCTGATGCTCGCCTGGAGCCGCCGCAATGAGCGGGAAGCCGACCGCTTTTCTTTCGAGCTGACCGGCGACCGCGAGAGCATGGCAACCTCGCTCATCAAACTCTCGAAAGAGAATCTCTCCAATCTCCATCCGCATCCGCTTTATGTGGCGCTGCATTATTCGCACCCGCCGGTGGTCGAGCGGGTGCGGACCATCAGGGCGTTTGGGCAGGCAGAGCCATCCTGAATGAGCCGAGTAAAGTACAGATTCTTTTTGCTCCGCGCAATATGCCTTGAGCCGCTCAATAACATACCTCTGTGAGTTATTGATAGTACATCTGCAAAAAAAGTTCCCTGTCTCCGGCTTCATGCTCCGCAACCCACTGCTCGGAAAGCGGTGGGGCAATATATATCCAATGTCGGGTTTCAGATAAATCCTTCAGGTCTTCCCATGCGCTTTGTAACAGAGCGGTCTTGGCAACAACTTTTTCCAAATCGCTCTTTTCTTGGACAAATATCTGCCCTAGCGGAGGAACTCCATCGAGCGGGACATTACCGGCGCACAGCCAATGAGAAGAGAAAAGCATAGGAATATCTCCCCGTGCGGAAACAAAATGCCCCGCAAGCTGATAGTCTCGCTCAAAGAATATATATGCCCATGAAAATTCACGCTTGCCGTTTCGTATATCATTTTCGGCTAGTGTTATCCATCTGCCAAAAGAACAGTGATATGGTTTCATAATTGCATCAAGTCGTTCTTCCAGTTCATTCTCATAAATTAGTTGCGGATAATAGGTCGGTTTGTGCTGCCATTCTTGCTCTGGGCCTTTTCTGGCATAGACGACAAAATTCTGAATCGTAACCTCATAAATTCTTCGCATAAGAACACTCCTTTCGGTCGCAATCCCTTCTTTATGAGGTCTTCTGTTGTTC
>JAAYUK010000188.1 GCA_012517735.1 Nitrospiraceae bacterium | reverse complement strand
GATGCTGGTCAAGGACGATGGGTCAATCCAGGCCGTGACGAAGGCGAGAACGTTCAGATCGGGTGAACGGGTCAAAATGCTGGTTCGCACCAACCGTCCGGGCTATCTGACGATCCTCAATATCGGCCCGACAGGCAATACCAATGTGCTCTTCAATGAGTATATCGAGGCAGCCACATTCACCGAGATTCCGAAGGGTACGACCATGAAATTCGCCGGTCCGGCAGGTACCGAAAAGCTGCTGGTCATGCTGTCCGACAATCCGAACCCGATGGGCGGCCCTGCACCGGCGACCACGGCATCTGCTCCATCATCTCCGGCATCTCCGGCAGCTTCTACACCGCCTCCGCCGGCTTCGTCGGTTGCATCTGCGGATATGCCGCCGCCTCCGCCTCCGGCAATGGTAGCATCCAATCTGGAAGGCGGCAAAAGCGTGAAGTCGAAGGGCTCAAAGGATATCATGGTCGACAGCATGGACTCTTCCTATGCAGTCATCAATCCTCGTGATGGATATAAGGCGAAACGTTCCGGCGGCAAGGACATGGTTCTCGAGTCGCAGGGCGGCACGAATTACGGCGTTGTGCCGGTTTCAGCGGTTGCCGGCGGCGGTATTCTGACCCTCCAGGTCAATCTCAAACACCGGTAGACGGGGAGAGTACATGAACACTGCGGGCATGAAACTGATAGCTGTTCTTGTCATCGCTTCGTTCTTTGTCGTTTCCTGCGGTCTTCCGCCCGCAGGTACAGCGCTCACGCCCGAAGAACGCGCCAGCGCACAAAGGTCCTGTATCGCACAATATACCGCTGGGGGAGCCATTCTCGGAGGTATAGCAGGCGCCCTTATCGGCGGTCGCCACAGCTGGGGCACCGGCGCGGCGGTGGGCGCGGCAGCAGGTGGAGCCATTGCGTTTGCGATTGCATGGGGCAAATGCATGGAGTACTATTCTGATCTCAGGAGCTTCCCGGTCGCTGGTGCCAATGAAACAGCGCAGCGTATCGGTTATACGGCGGCACAGGGGAACGTGACCAAAATTGAGTCGTTTGATGTGAATCCGACGCAGACGTCACCGGGCAAGGGTGTGAAAACGACCGGATCCTATTATGTTATGGCTCCTTCGGGCGCGAAAGAGGTGAAGGTGACGGAAACCAGAACCGTATCGTATCTCGACGGGAATGAATGGAAAGAGCTCGGTTCCATTCCGCAGGATGTTACGGCTGGTCTTGGTACGCGCCGTGCTGATGGCAGCTTTGATCTTCCTGCGGATATGGCGGAAGGTCGCTACCGTGTGACCATGAAGGTTGCCGCCAACGGTGTCGAGGATCAGAAGACGAAGGAGCTGCTCGTGAAGAAAGGGATTGCGGGCGTTCCGGTCATCACGGTCATCGCATCGCGGTAACTGCAGGTATTTGTGTATCAGGGAGGCATTGTCATGAATCGTGGCGCATCATGCCGGAGTCTTGTGGCACTGCTGATCGGTGTTCTGATGCTTTTCTGCGCGATGCCGGCGGCTGCTCAGGAGCAGTCGCCGGTCACCGAGGCTCATCTTCAGCAGATCAATGCCCTGTTCAAACAGAATAATGTGCCGCTGGGGCATGTGGTGTTCGACCAGTACAATCGGGTCATTCTGAAGGGCGAGTATGCGGATGAGCAGGAGGTTGACCGCGCATTTTCCCTGGCGCAGACCGTTGTGGGGGTGCGATGGGTATCACCGGTTACGCCTGAAAACATCAAAGTCAAGGAATGGGAACGCCGGATCGGCAGTCTTTTCTCGCGGTCTCGCGTTATTCAACAGTCAGGCTCGCTTGACACGCCCCCGGGTCCTGTCAGAAACCGCTATGCTATTGTTGTCGGGGTCGGACAGTTTATGGAACAGGGCATCAATCCACTGCAGTTTGCAGTGCGGGATGCGGAGAGTTTCTACCGCTTTCTTGCAGATGCCGGTAGAACCAGTTTCCCTCGTGAGAATATTATCTATCTCACCAATCAGCAGGCAACCAGATCGAACATACAAAATGCGTTCAACCGTATCAAGTCACTGGCCCAGGAAGACGATCTGGTGGTCTTTTACATGAGTAGTCATGGTGCTCCTCCTGACAAAAACGGGGCGGTCAATCTGGTAACCTACGATACCGAACTGCGTCCCCGTGAACGCGTCTGGCACACTTCGCTGAATGAACAGATGCTTCGTGATTTTACTGAAGGGGTGCGTGCAAAACGTCTGGTCATGATCCTCGATACGTGCTACAGTAA
This sequence comes from Nitrospiraceae bacterium, assembly GCA_012517735.1. GTDB lineage: Bacteria > Nitrospirota > Thermodesulfovibrionia > Thermodesulfovibrionales > Dissulfurispiraceae > JAAYUK01. The sequence goes on along the minus strand of JAAYUK010000188.1, from coordinate 546 downwards.
CGGGGCATATCGTCGGGTGCCCGGTTTCCTTCCACCGGGTGGCAAGTCGCTCGGCTCTGATGATCGTGAAGGATATGGCATATCCCAGGGACAGGGCCGCAGGGTGCTTGGGGCAAAAGACCTTGTGCTGGAAGATTCTCCGAGGGCCGCTTCGAAAACGCAGGCGAAGAATCTGACCATGGATGACGGCTGGGGGAAGGTTATGGTTGGGGCCAGTACCGGTGGCCAGCAGTCCTGGGAGTCGGATCAGCTCCGTCAGAGCATTTTTACCTATTATTTTGTTGACGGACTCAGGAAGAACAACGGTTCGGTGCGGAACGCATTTTATTATGCGCAGCCCAGGGTCTCTGACCGGGTTCGCTCTGAAAAGGGAGCGGAACAGAATCCCCAGATCATGGCGACTACGAATAATTGGGATATGAAACTTGCAAAGCCGCGTTGATTGTGTATTGAATTTGCTATCCAGAACGAAGAGGAGGATTTACTGCATGAAACATGGACGTATACTGATGTTCGTTGTCGTTGTCGCTGCGCTTGGCTTATTTC
>JAAYUK010000187.1 GCA_012517735.1 Nitrospiraceae bacterium | reverse complement strand
GTTTATTGCAAACAAAGTGCTGGGGCTGCGGGCTGACCGCCCGACACCGGCAGAAACGTGTGCCGATGGCCACGACTACGTGCGAACCAACAAGTTTGTTTTGTACGGGCATCATTTTGCGGCGATCGCCGCTGCTGGGCCGCTGCTCGGGCCGGTGCTGGCCTCTCAGTTCGGCTTTGCTCCGGGGGCGCTCTGGATTCTGGTCGGCTGCGTATTTGCCGGTGCCGTGCATGACATGGTCGTGCTTTTTGCGTCCATGCGTCACAAGGGAAACAGCCTTGCAAAGATTGCAGAGGCGGAAGTCGGCAAGACGGTTGGCTTTGTTGCGTCATTCGCATTCCTGTTCATTCTTATTCTGACGCTTGCCGGTCTTTCGATCGCCTGTCTCAATGCCCTCTTTGAAAGTGTCTGGGGCGTCTTTGTTGTCGGCTCGACCATTCCGATTGCGATACTCATGGGGTTCTGGATGTACAAAATCCGTCCGGGCGACGTGAAGGGCGCCAGCATCTTCGGCGTCATTCTCCTCATTGCAGCGGTTGTCGCCGGCCCGGTTGTGGAACAGACCCCCTGGCTTGCGTCGATTCTCAAGATGAGCAAGAATCAGCTTGCACTGGCAATCCCGATCTATGCGTTTGTCGCATCGGTTCTGCCGGTCTGGATGCTGCTTGCTCCGAGAGACTACCTTTCGACCTACCTGAAGATTGCAACGATCGCAATGCTTGCCATCGGCATATTTGTGGTGCATCCTGATCTCAAGATGCCTGCGTTCACGCAGTACACCGCCGGCGGTGGCCCGGTCATTCCCGGACCGATGTTCCCGTTTGTTTTCATCACCATCGCCTGCGGCGCAATTTCAGGATTTCATGCGATTATTGCAACCGGCACGACGCCGAAGATGGTCGACAATGAACGCGATGTTCTTTTCGTTGGGTATGGCGCCATGCTGACCGAGGGTTTTGTCGCAATCATGGCGCTGATCGCCGCATGCGTACTGGTTCCGGCCGACTATTTTGCGATCAATTCTGCACCGGCGATTTTTGCGAAGACCGGCATGCAGGTCGTCGAGCTGCCGAGACTTGCTGCAGAGGTTGGAGAGAACATTCAGGGACGTCCAGGCGGAGCAGTTTCTCTTGCTGTCGGCATGGCTTATATCTTTGATACCCTGCCGGGCATGAAAGGTCTCATGTCCTATTGGTATCACTTCGCGATCATGTTTGAGGCGGTCTTTATTCTTACCGCTGTCGATGCGGGTACCCGCGTCGGCCGCTTCCTGCTGCAGGAAATGTTCGGGAAGGTGGTTCCGAAGTTTGCCGAGCGCAAATGGGCTCCCGGCGTCATTATCACCGGCGCATTGTTTACCGGTTCGTGGGGATACCTTGTCTATACCGGCGATATCAGAAACATCTGGCCGCTGTTCGGCATGAGCAACCAGCTGCTGGCTGCAACCGCACTGATCATCTGCACGACGGTGCTCATCAGAATGGACAAGGCAAAGTACATGTGGGTGACGGCGGTTCCCGGAATTGCACTCGCCTGTATTACCATGTATGCCGGCTATCTGCAGATCACCAGAGTGTATCTGGCTCCGGGGAAGGAGAATTATCTCCTCGCGACACTTGCCTGTATGGTTCTCGCGATGATCGTCATTGTGGTGGTTGCCTGTTTCAAACGCTGGGCGGAGCTTTTGCAGATCAAGGAGCGCGTCACCGATATCTGGGGCGAACGCGTTATCATGCCGCTGCCGGGTGAGGCAGTCTGTCTTATCAACGATCCCAAGGAAGGTGGCGTTGCCGTCAAGGGTGCTACCGAAAAGTGGGGATAGCTGTTTGGTGCTGCGGACAGCGCACGTCATGAAGTAACCCCCCTCCCGTTTGGGACTCCGGCCTCATGAAGCAAGCGGCCGGAGTCCCAACTCTTTTGTGTGTATCTTCACGCCCGCAGGGCGGGTAATCGGACGGTTTTGCAGTATGCCCGCACGGCTTGCTGCATGAATGTATCGCGGTATCTCTATCTGCCCGGTTTCCCAGGCGCGGGCGCTTCTATTGATTGCGACGGTGAATAGCCACTTGCATGCCGAGCGAGAGTATAGTACGCTTTGAGCAAAAGGTGCATGAGGAGGCGTGCATGAATCCTGAATCGATGTTTGCCGGGAAGGCATATCTTCCTCTCGCAGAGGACGTCCAGGCAGTGCTTTCCCAGAGCGAGATCGATCTGCCGATTCTTCCGCTGGTTGTTCTGAAGCTGTTGCACATTACCAGTGACGAGCATGCGTCGCTTGATGACCTCGCGTTACTGGTCGAGACCGAACCGACGATACTGGCAAAGATGCTGCGCATCGTCAACTCCGCGGCATTCGGTCTTTCCCACCGGGTATCGAATGTCCGCGAGGCGATCCAGCGCGTGGGTTTCCGGGCAATCAGAACACTTGCCCTTGAAGTGACGTTGTTCGAGCAACTGGTGGTGCCGTCACGACTGTATCATTTCGATCGTATCCATTTCTGGCAGCATTGTCTTTCCGTGGCATGCTTGAGCAAGGCGATTGCCCAGGAGATCGGTCACCATGATCCCGATGAAGTATATGTCGCCGGACTTCTCCATGATATCGGCAAGGTCATCCTTGACGTCTACGGCCGGATTCCCTACAGTGAGTTTCTGGGAAATCTGGCGCCGACCAACGGCCTGCTGGTTGATGAGGAGACGCAGATTATCGGCATGGGCCATGATGCGCTCGGAGCGTATTTCTGTGCAGAGTGGGAGTTGCCGGAGAATTTTGTGCTGGCGATCCGCCTGCATCATGAACGGTTCGCTCATCTTGGACTGCAGCCGGAACAGGCACTGCTCATAGCCATTGTTTCCCTGGCGAATCTTATAGCGTGGACGCAGGGAATCGGGTCGGTCAATGTATTGCGCCATCCGATCCTCCAGCCCGAGGTGGCGGCGCTGATCGATATGGACCAGATCAGCTTGCGAAGCCTGCTTGCGCGCATGGACAGCGAAGTAAAGGGCATTGCGGATTTCTACAATTTCAAGTTCCCTTCGGCGGAGACGTTCCGGGAGAATCTCCTGAAGGCGACGATCGATCTGAGCAGGCGGAATACTGAATATCACTATCTTGAGGCTGAGCTCCGCAGGAAAGTCGAATCGCTTGCAACGCTCAAAAGAAGTGTTGCTGCTCCGCACAGAAGCCTTGATCCGCGCGAAATTATCCAGAGCACACTCGAGGCTGTCCAGCGGGAATTCCTCTATGACCGGCTCTATGTTTTCCAGATCGAGGACAAGAAACGGAAGCTGGTGCTGACCGATTGTGTTGATATGACCGCATCAGCGGAAAGTCTTGTCGGAACGGAGCTTGACGTCACCCCTCAGCATGAGGGAATACTCTCCTGCCTGCGTCAGAAGAGCCCGGTCATCGTCAGCGGGACCACCGAGGCTGACCGTGAACTGCTCAGGAAGTTCGGCATCGCCGAGATGGGGATTATTCCGGTCACCGGCAATGATCAGCTGATGGGGTTGATCGGGGTTGATTTTATCCAGTCCGGCCGTGCGGTTGATGTGGCGGAGCTGTCTTCCGTTGCAATTGTCGCGAACGAACTCGGCATGGCGCTTGAGCGGGCGCGGCTTTTTGAAAAATATCGGGTCAAGGCGGCATATGACGACCTTACCTCCCTTCATAACAAGGGTTCAATCAACGAACTGCTTGCCGGGGTTTTCGAGCGGACTTCATCAGGCAAGGGAGACCTGTCGGTGGTGATGGTTGATATCGATCATTTCAAGCGTTTTAACGATTCTTTCGGGCATCTGGCGGGAGACAGTATTCTCCGGCTTCTGGCGTCTGCGCTGCACCGTTTTTCGCGGCCGGGAGATCACGTCGGCCGTTTTGGAGGCGAGGAGTTTCTGGTGATCCTGCCTGATACGGCATTTGAGCAGGCAATGCAATACGCCGAACGGCTGCGGAAGGAGATCGAAAAGCTCGGAAAGCTTCTGCTGAAGCGTTACCGGGGGCAGGCGCTGACCATCAGCCTTGGGGTGGCGTCCTATGAACCGGCGGTGAAGAGCCGGGAGGAACTCGTTGCAAAGGCCGATGAGGCGCTCTACAGCGCGAAAAACCTGGGTCGCAATCGTGTTGTCGGCATGTTTGGGCCGATCAGGAAATTTTCTCCATAGCGGTCTGATCTGCCTCGTTTGTTTGTGTCTTGGGTGTCGAATGATGATTATGAATGAACGCTCAGGAAGGGCGCTGCCCAACGTCTGAGCGTTACAGAGAAAGGAGGTTTGCATGGGGTCCGAAATTGGGAATCCCAAGGAATGTTTCGGTACGTTCCCGGTGTCGCCAGCTGAATGCTATGCGTGCGGTGACGAAGAAAAATGTTTCCGCATGTCCATGATGAAAACGCAGACACAGATACTCGGATGGATCCAGGCGATCGATTCCACGAATCGCCTGCTGTTCAGCATCAATGACAGTATTGATGAAATCAAGCCGCTTATGGAATCGATTCACGAGAGGCTGACGAAGCAGGGGTAAGCGCTGAAGGGAGCCTGCCGGTGGCGGCTCCCCTGCGCATATCCTGCTGTCCCCCGCCGGGCCAACCTTCTTCAAACCGTTGACACATGCCGATCTGACGTTGTATCCTATTCATTCTTAACACTTTTTCGAAAGGATCGCGCCATGAATGCCATGAATGCAAAGAAGAATCTGTTGAAGCTCGGTCTTCCCAAGGGAAGCCTGCAGGAAGCCACCCTCCGGCTTTTCAAGAAGGCCGGTTATCATATTTCTGTTTCGTCCCGCTCCTATTATCCGGTGGTCGATGATGAAGAGATCTCCTCGATGCTGATCCGGGCCCAGGAGATGGGTCGTTATGTTGCTGACGGTCACCTCGACTGCGGCCTGACCGGTTATGACTGGATGATGGATCAGAATGCGGATGTGGTGGAGGTTGCGGAACTGCAATACGGCAAGGAAGGGTTCCGTCCGGTCCGCTGGGTTGTTGCCGTGCCGAATGACTCAAAGTTCAAAAAACTTGAAGATCTTGAAGGAAAGCGTATTGCTACCGAACTGGTCGGCTATACCAAGCGGTATTTCAGGAAACGGAAGATCAATGTTACGGTCGATTTTTCATGGGGTGCAACCGAGGTGAAGCCGCCGGTATTGTGCGACGCGATTGTCGATCTTACGGAAACCGGCTCGTCGCTGCGCGCGAACAATCTTCGTATTCTCGAGGTCATTCTCGAATCCTCCACCCGCCTTATCGCAAACAGGAAGGCATGGGAAGACAAATGGAAGCGTAAAAAGATTGAAAATATGGCTATCCTGCTTCAGGGAGCGCTTGCAGCCGAAGACAAGGTCGGACTCAAGATGAATGTGCCGGAGAAGTCCTTCAGGCAGGTGCTGAGCCTGTTGAGCGCCATGCATTCCCCGACGGTCGCTCCGCTCTCTGATACCGGGTGGCATGCGGTCGAAATCATTACTGATGAAAAACTCGTCCGGGACCTGATCCCCAAACTCAAGGCTGCGGGGGCTTCCGGGATTGTCGAGTATCCGCTGAACAAGGTTATTTCATAACCTTCTCAACGGCTGCATGAAGCCGGTGGCTGCCGAAGCGCGTATAAAATACGCTTTTTTATCATTTGGTTATACCGGCTCCCGGGGCTGTTGAAAACCTGTTGATTTTTTTAGTTGACAAGAGCATGCGAACCCTTTTATATTATTAAGCTAAAGCCACCGTAGCTCAGCTGGTAGAGCTACTGATTTGTAATCAGTGGGTCGGGGGTTCAAATCCCTTCGGTGGCTCCATCAGTACGCGTGATCATTGAAGCATATGCGGCAGAAGCGAGTACCTCGCGCTTGCTGCCTGAATGGAGAGGTACCCGAGTGGCCAAAGGGGACGGGCTGTAAACCCGTTGGCTCCGCCTTCGGAGGTTCGAATCCTCCCCTCTCCACCATAATTCCGTGCCACACAGGTTCCGGGTGATGATTTCAGCGCACCGGAGGCTGGCGGCGGAAAATGCGGGAGTAGCTCAGTTGGTAGAGCATCTGCCTTCCAAGCAGAGGGTCGCGGGTTCGAATCCCGTTTCCCGCTCCAGGAAAAACGTAACGCGCGATAGCGTGTGCGAGATAGAGAGGGAGTTCGTCACGGCGAACGTGCAGTGTCCCCTTTCATCCTATCCGTCATCCGCATGCCCGTTATAGTAGTTGCCCATGTAGCTCAGTCGGCAGAGCACTTCCTTGGTAAGGAAGAGGTCACCGGTTCGATTCCGGTCATGGGCTCCATAAACTCCGGAGCCGGCTGGTTCCGTTATCCAGAAAAAATGCAACAGAGCGTACGGCAGGAGCCGGCGCAGGCATCAAGGAGGAGACATGGCGAAGGCAAAATTTGAGCGCACGAAGCCGCATGTAAACGTGGGAACGATCGGCCACGTAGACCATGGCAAGACGACGCTGACGGC
>JAAYUK010000186.1 GCA_012517735.1 Nitrospiraceae bacterium | reverse complement strand
TTCGACCCCCGTCTCCGGTACCAATTGTCATTAGCCCGGCAGGGCAGGCAGACTCATGGATTGTTCGCCTGCCCCACATCGTACCATTCTGCCAGCAGGGCGGCATGCGCCGGCTCAAGGTATTGCGCGGAATAGAGGAACTTCCGGGACGTTGCTGTCTCAATCACCAGAATATCTGCATGCGCTTTATCCGCTGCCAGTTTCTGTATGCAGTCCGAAACTTCATCCGCTGCCATGCCGAAGGGCTCCACGCCAAAGATATCGAGCGGCACAGGGCGCGGATAGTCCCGTGAATTCTGGCGGACGACTGCCGCAATCAGCTGCAGAGGGTCTTCTTCCTTGTGCAGGAGGATCAGGGCATATGCCCCGCTCATACAGCGCGAGGAGTAATACCTGCGCGTGCCGTCCCGCGCCGTGAGCGCCTGCAGGTCGTCATGACGTTCAAGCAGGTTTTCGAGCAGGAATTCGAATGATTCCGGCTGATCTGCTGCAGACTCCCGCAATTCCTGTTCTGCAACGAGAAGGCCTTCTTCACTGCACTGCCGAATACGTGCGACAATCTTCTCATCGGTATCTTCATGCCTGTCAGACGGTTTCATATTCATTCCCGTTTTGCCTTGGGCGATGGCAGGAGGTTTCGCCGGCCAAGCTCGGCGGCAATGCTGCTCAGGCCGAATTTTCGGTAGGTTGCCGCCGTCGGGGCTCCTGTTGCCCGGTCCCAGCCCATCTGGTCATAAAACAGGTCTATGGCAAGCGAGGCGTCTTTGCGGTCCATATGCACGGAGCCTTTGGTGAACGGCGGTCTTCCGGAGGCATCCTTGAAGACCCAATCCGGCACGGTGTCATGTCTTGTGCGCATCTCCCGGGTGCCCATGTCCCTGATGGTCAGGGCGCGATGCAGCAGGAAGATCCGTTCCGCTGCGGCATCCAGCTCCTGCCGGTCTTTCTTGTCGCCGGTTGCGATGCTGTACAGCATCGACTCGATGGAGTCATCTCCCCGATAGCCGCGTTTTTTGAGAGGAGACGCGACCCATGGCCCCATCCAGTTGCAGAGGGAAAGCGAGTCATGCAGTTCTTTCCGGAGAACGGACCACTTGGCCATTCTGGCCTTCGACGGATGCATCGGGGTGTATGCGCCGATCGCGTCAACTGCTTCCGGAGCGCCCCAGATCTCGGACGCCAGCTGCTTCTGGATGTCCAGCGGCAGTCCGTTGCGGATGAAATTGGTGTGGGAGTGGCACTGGGCATCGCGGTTGTACTGCAGGTTGATAAGGAGCCCGCACTGGCCAGCCTCTTCGGTGGAATGATGTTTGGGATGCCCCATCTTCCAGTAGCAGACCTCCTTTTCCTGGCCCCACTCTTTTTCAGCAATGGACCAGCGCTCCAGGAGATATCCGGTGCCGAGCCCCAGAGCCGTTCCGAGTTCTCCGTCTTTTGCCGCGATTCGCGGGAACAGTTCGAAGAGAAAAGAAGGATCTCCCTGCTCGTATTTTTTCCAGGAATAGCTGTTGAACTCCTTTGATCCGAGCTTCTTTTCGATGATGCCGTCATAGTAGAGTTTCTGGAAGTCGCGTTGCATCTGGAGGTAGTTGCACCAGACGCCGAGATCGTCGGCGAGATGCATGCCGACCATGCATGCCTCAAGGTTGGAATTCCCTTTCGGCCCGTCCGGAAATTTCCTGAAAAACAGGCTGCCGAACATGAGTCCCGCGCAGGTGTTCTGGCCGACGGAGGGGATGCCGTATTTTGCGGTGACTGAAGGCACCTTGATCATGGTGTGGCATCGGACCGGGCAGCTGGTGCATCCATTGCCTCTCACTGTGTACCGCCATGCAATATCTCCCATGAAGAATGCGGCGCTGTTCGTACGGTAGGCAATGCGGTTCAGGTTCTGCGGCTCGCAGGTTCCGGTTTCAACCGGACGGGCGTTGGCGCCCCAAAATCGGCCCTTTGAGCCGACCCAGCGGGTGGCGGGGTTATAAAATTCAGCCCACGGCTGGGGGGCATTGGGAACAACATGCTGGTTGTTCGCGCCGAGGAGAGAGAGGTGGTATTTGATCAGCTTTTCCCACTCGTCCTTTTTCCCTGCAATCCGGACGCTGCCGGTGCCGATCACGCCGATCGCTTTGAGATTTTTGGAGCCCATGACCGAGCCGATGCCGCCTGCGGAGTGCGAAACGGAATTCATGACCACGGACATGGGCACAAGATTTTCTCCTGCCTGACCGATCGCGGCAACGCAGGATTCGGTTCCCATGATCTGGGTAATCGCCATGGTGGCATCGCGGATGCCTTTGCCCCAGAGCCTCCGGCCATCCTGAATTTCGACGTTCTGATCGACGATGGATATCCAGACCGGATACTCCGCCTTTCCTTTGACGACGATGGCATCGTATCCCGCATATTTCAGTTTTGCCGCGAACTGACCTCCCATATGCCCGCTGGCGACCAACGGCCTCGGAGAGCAGGTGGGCCAGAGCGTGGTGATCGCGGTGCGGCCGTTGCACGGAGCGCCGGTTCCGGCCAACGGGCCGACGGCATAGACAATCCGGTTTTCGGGGTCGAACGGCTTTGTTCCGGTCGGGACTTCATCCCATATTACCTTGTATCCGATGCCGGTTCCGCCCAGATACTCCTTATACCGTTCCACGGTATCTTCTGTCCAGATACGCCGGTTGGACAAGTCAATGTGGAGAACCTTTCCGGACCATCCTCCGTACCTGTTCATGTTGTTTCCTTTCTCATCGGCCGGCCTCAGGCATTTCCCTGCAGAGTATTATCTGTCTTCAGCGGCGAACCCGCCGGAGGCTCTCCGTGATTGTCCGGCACTTCCTCATAGCCGGTGATCATGGCACGAATATGGGAAAAGGGCGTCGGTCCGAGGGTTGCCATGTAGACATGGACAATGAGGAAGAGCGCAAATATATAGGAACCCAGGACATGCAGGGCATTTGCGATGCCGGCGATTTTCCAGAGAAGTACATAATGGCGCAGTATGGCAATATCGGCAAACGTCAAGCCGGTGAGGATAATGACCGGAACGAACAGAAACATGAGAACCGTGTAGGTAATTCTCTGGAGCGGATTGAACGTGTCCTGCGCTGAGGCCCTGAACGGATTTTCCTCCCCTGTAAAAATGCCATACAGATAAAACCGTGTCTGATGCACGATTTTCCGGGCGGTCAGTCCGGTGAGCGAATAGTTTCGCACTATATGGCGGCTGGCAAGGCTGTAGGCAAACCATATGAGATAGAGTACCGTCATTGCCCAGCCAGCATAGGTATGGATCACCAGAACCGGATCGTGCGGCCGCAGCGCGGGCAATCCGGTCATGCGGACGCTGAACCCCGTTATCAGCAGGATAATGACGATCAGCGCATTTGCCCAGTGCCAGAGGCGCAGCGGCAGCGCATGGAGATGGATTCGTTTCATTTTTTCGACATCCTGCGCAGAACGGCATGAATTGCGACGAACGCCAGTCCCGCCGGAACGAGAACTGATCCCGCAAGATCGATCCAGTTCAGACCGATGCCCTGAGAAGTCGTGCGGCTACTTCCTGTGATTGCGGCGAGCCCCTGCCTGATCGTATTCTGCTGTCCCGGCATATGACACTCATGGCAGGCTTTGGCGCGTTCGCCGAGCATGCGCGCCGTGGGAATAACCCGGTAGGGAATCGAGCCGGTCAGATCATGCCAGCCGACATAGCTCAGGGCCTCGGCCGGACATGCCTCAACACATTTTGGCTTTCCTTTGCAGAGGTCGCATTTGGTCGCCTTGCGCGTTTCGGGATCAAACGAGATCATTTCCCACGGACAGGCTCTCAGGCAGACCTTGCAGCCGGTACACTTCTGGAGATCGACCATTCTGGCATTGCCAGCAGGCGAGACCACAATCGCATTTTCCGGACAGATGTCGGCGCAGGGCACCGGGTGGGGGCACTGCTTGCAGACGTCCTGTACGATTACTCCGTTGCCCCAATTGCCTTTTCCCTCCCGCAGCGCTAGTTCACCCCGCGGCCCAAAGCTGAGGTTCCGGTCTATCTTGATCCTCGACAGGGTCGGGGCGGCCTTCCCGTCATTGAATTCCGTGCAGGCGAGTTCGCAGCGGCCGCATCCGACGCATCTGAGCGGATCTGCCGTCACGAGTCCTGTGGCTTTCTCCATGATCAGCAGGGGAGGTGCTGCCCCCTCTGCGAGCGTTGCTCCAAGGGCAGACATCCCGATGATCGAGATGCCGCCGAGTTTCAGCATCTGGCGGCGGGAACAGCGGGGATTCAGTGTAGCGTGGCTGATCTCCTGACTCTCCCGGTCTCCTGCAATCTGCACTCCCATGGTCGGTTGCCTTTTCTCCGTGCTGCATACAATGGTCTGATCGGGATTGCCTTCATATTCCGTCCCGCGCCGAATTTGTGATGTCTGCTGATTAAGTGTCGCGCAGAGGATCGGTGCTTGTCAAGAAACCGGCAGGCGCGCGCGGCAAGGTAGCCGGACGGCATCTCCGGATGCTGACAAAAGCGGAAGCGGGGGGAGGATAAGCCTGTGCAGATTCAGGTGTGTCCTTGATTCTTCAGTATAATCTCGGTAAACTATGCTCCTGGTACAGGGATATGCCGGTTCATCGCCGAAGGATATGCATTCTTTACAATCCGGCGGGATATGAACCAGATGAGGTGATCATGGGCGTCATTCGCAAGACAGTACTCCCCGCAGCAGGGCTCGGAACCCGGTTTCTTCCGGCTACCAAGGCGTCTCCCAAAGAGATGCTGCCGCTGGTAGACAAGCCGCTCATCCAGTATGCTGTGGAAGAGTCGATTCTTGCCGGGATTGAAGAGTTTGTTGTCATTACGGGCAAGGACAAGCGGGCGATCGAGGATCATTTCGACAGCGCGTTCATGCTTGAAGAGCGGCTCAAGAGCACGGGCAAGGACAAGATGCTCGCCGAGATCACGAAGCTGAACCATGCGTCGTTTGCGTATATCAGACAGCGTCAGGCGCTCGGACTCGGGCATGCAATCCTCTGCGCCAGGCCCTTTGTGGGTGATGAAGCATTTGCTGTAATCCTGAGCGACGACGTTATCGATCCTGACTATCCATTGCTCAGAAAGATGATTTCGCTGTACAAGAAAACCGCCTCTCCGGTGATTGCGCTGGAGGAAGTCCCGGACGACCGGGTGAACCGATATGGTATTGTAGACGGCGAGCTTGCCGACGGGGTGTTCGAAATCCGGGATCTGGTCGAGAAGCCGCCGATCGGACGGGCCCCTTCGAATCTTGCCATTATCGGGCGGTATATTCTGACGCAGGACGTATTTGACCATCTCGCGAAGGTGAAGCCCGGAGCCGGAGGTGAGATTCAGCTGACGGACGCCCTCCGTTCCCTGGCGAAAAAACGGCCGATTTTCGGCATTCCGATCAAGGGGAAACGCTTCGATGCGGGGGAGAAACTCGGGTTTCTCGAAGCGACTGTCGAGCTTTCGCTTCGCAGCCCGGAGCTCGGGCCGGCATTTGCGGAATATCTCCGCAAGCGTTTTTGTACGCCGGCATGATGAAGCGCTTTCCGGTCGATCCGCTGATGCAGCCCGCAAGCCAGTGCTGCTCGCCGCTTATCGATCTGTACGAGACCGAAAGTCATCTTGTTTTCGAGGCTGAACTGCCGGGGGTTGATCCGGAAGAGGTTGTGCTGCAGGTGGTGGAGCATTTTCTGATCGTTGAAGGAACATGCCCGCCTTCGCGGCGGGAGACGAGCGGAGCGGCAGGAACGTTTTTGTGCATGGAGCGGCAGGGCAGGACGTTTCGGCGTATTCTGAACATCCCGATCGCTGTTGATATTACCAAGGGAAGTGCGACATACCGAAACGGCGTCGTTACGGTCCGTTTCCCCAAACTGAAGGGGAAGCGGATTACGATTCCGATCGAGCAGAAATAGCGGAAGCTGTCTGGAGGAGAGTGTATGAGTGATGTTGAAAAACCGGTAACCGACTCAGCCGAAAACGGCCAGGCGACGGAGATACCGTCGTCCCTGCCGGTACTGCCGGTTCGCGATATTGTTGTCTTTCCGTACATGATCATCCCGCTTTTTGTGGGGCGTGAATTGTCGATCAAGGCGATCGATCATGCGCTGAACACGAATCGTCTGGTCATGCTGCTGAGCCAGAAAGACCTCGGGATCGAGAATCCGAACCCGGAAGATCTGTATTCGGTCGGCACGATCTGCATGATCATGCGCATGCTGAAGCTGCCGGACGGCCGTGTCAAGATTCTGGTGCAGGGGCTTACCAAGGCCCGTGTGACCCGTATCGAGAAGGATGAGTCGTTCTTTGTCGGTCACATCGAAAAACTGCCTGACGAACAAAAAGCTGAAATGACGATCGAGAATGAAGCCCTCATCCGTACCGTGAAGGAGCAGCTCGACAAGGTCGTGTCGCTCGGGAAGTCGATTCTTCCCGATGTGATGGTCGTGATCGAGAACCTTGAAGACCCCGGGCGGCTCGCCGATCTTGTGGCATCGAATCTTTCCCTCAAGACCGATCAGGCCCAGGAAATCCTCGAACTCGGCGATCCGATCGAGCGGCTCAGGAAGGTCGGAGAGATCCTGACGCGCGAGATCCAGCTGCTCACGATTCAGCACAAGATCCAGAATGAAGCCCGGGGCGAGATCGACAAAACCCAGCGTGAGTATTTCCTGCGCGAGCAGCTGAAGGCGATCCAGCGTGAACTGGGCGACATCGATGAGCGTGCGGAAGAGGCGCGCGAATTCCGGCAGAAGATCGAAGAAGCGAAGATGCCCGAGAAGGTGCAGAAAGAGGCGGAAAAACAGCTGCGCAGGCTCGAGAAGATGCACCCTGACAGCGCCGAATCCGGTACGATCCGCACGTACCTCGAGTGGCTTACCGAAATTCCGTGGTCAAAGAGCACGAAGGACCAGATCGACATCAAGGCTGCCGAGAAGATATTGAATGAGGACCACTATGATCTCGAAAAAGTGAAGGAGCGCATTCTCGAATACCTGGCGGTCCGGAAGCTGAAAGAGAAGATGAAAGGACCGATTCTCTGCTTCATCGGACCTCCGGGCGTCGGCAAGACATCGCTCGGCCGATCCATCGCAAAAGCGATGGGCCGCGAGTTCATCCGGCTTTCGCTCGGCGGGGTGCGCGATGAGGCCGAGATACGCGGCCATCGGCGGACCTATGTCGGTGCGTTGCCGGGCAGGATCATGCAGAGCATCAAGCAGGCCGGCACGAACAATCCGGTTATCGTGCTGGACGAGGTCGACAAGATCGGTTCCGACTTCCGCGGCGACCCGTCGTCTGCGTTGCTTGAGGTGCTTGACCCGGAGCAGAACAATACCTTCGTCGATCATTATCTTGCCGTGCCGTTCGATCTTTCGAAGGTAATGTTCATTACTACGGGCAATATGGCCGACACCATTCCGGGACCGCTGCGTGACCGCATGGAGATCATCTACCTCTCCGGATATACCGATCTGGAGAAGCTTGAGATCGCGAAGAAGTACCTGGTGCCGAAGCAGATGGATGAGCACGGCATCTCCAGAAAGATTCTCACGATTCACGATTCCGCGATCCGGCAGGTCATCTCGCATTACACGCGGGAAGCGGGCGTCCGTAATCTTGAGCGGGAAATTGCAAACCTCTGCCGCAAGATCGCAAAACGCTATGCGGACAACAAGGCAAAGACGTTTACGCTCAGCGCGGCGAATCTGCATTCCTTCCTCGGCGCTCCGAAATATCTTCCTGAGGAGGAACTCAAGAAGAACGAGATCGGTGTTTCGACCGGACTCGCCTGGACCGAATCCGGCGGAGACGTGATCTTCATCGAGGCGACGGTCATGAAGGGCAAGGGGGGACTGACGCTCACCGGACAGCTCGGCGATGTCATGAAAGAGTCTGCCCACGCGGCGCTCAGTTATGTCCGGTCGCGCGGCAAGGAACTCGGCATCAGCGAAGACGCCATTTCCAGTCAGGACCTGCATATTCATGTGCCTGCCGGCGCGATTCCGAAGGATGGTCCGTCTGCCGGCATCACCATGGCGACGGCCATTGCCTCTGCGCTGACGGGGCGGCCGGTTCGGCGCGATGTTGCCATGACCGGCGAAGTGACCCTGCGCGGTCGGGTGCTGCCGATCGGCGGGCTCAAGGAGAAGACGCTCGCAGCGAAGCGCATGGGCATTAATACGGTGATTGCACCGGCGCGCAACAAGAAAGACGTTGATGAACTGCCGAAGTACGTCAAGGAAGGCATGCAGTTCGTACTCGCCGAGACGATGGACGACGTGCTCAAGACCGCGTTCGGCAAACCGCTGACCGGTGCGAAAAAGAAATCTGCAGCACCGAAGCCTGCTCAGGCAAAAAAAACGGTGCGGAAAGCAACACCTGCCAGCAGTCCGAAGAAAAGGAGTTCGGATGCAGCTGCATCGCGTCGGGGAACTCGCACTCCTCAGAAACGTAAGAAATAGATTCAGTGCTGCGTCGTCCGACCGGTCGGTTCTGGTGCCGATCGGCGACGATGCCGCGGTTATCGCCCCCGGAGCAAGCCGTATCGCGGTAACGACCGACCTCATGGCCGAGGGGGTGCATTTCAATCTTTCCTATACTTCGCCTTCGGCACTCGGCTTCAAACTCGTTTCGGTCAATGTGAGCGACATCATGGCGATGGGAGCCCGTCCCCGTTATCTCTTCCTGAATCTGGGACTGAAGGCTGACAGTGACGAGATATTCTTCAGCAGCTTTTATGACGGCGTGCAGGCTGCCTGCGAGTTATATGGCGTTCTCCTGACCGGTGGCGACATGTCCGGCGTCCGCAATGATCTCTTTGTATCGGCCACCGTGATCGGCGAGTGCGAACGATTTGTTGCCCGCCGTGGTGCACAGCCGGGCGACCGCATTTATGTCACCGGGACACCGGGAGAGTCCGGCTGCGGCCTCGCTCTTCTGAAGCAGATGGATTCAGCCGTGCATGCACAGATTCGCTCGGCAATCGGTGTTCATGCCGGTCCCCGGATGTCTGAATCGATAGCGGTTGGGAATGTTGACCTCAGGTGGACCGATGCTGAACCGTTGCTTTGCCGCCATCTTATGCCGATTGCGCGGACGGCTGAACAGATTGCTCCGTATGCTTCCGCAATGCTCGATGTGAGCGATGGCCTCTGTATTGATCTTACCCGTCTCTGCGATGAAAGCGCTGTCGGTGCGGTTCTTCAGCTTGGTGATCTGCCGCTTTCCGAAGCATTGTGCGCAGGTGCTGCCTGCCTTGGAGCAGATCCCTTCAGTTTTGCTGCTGCCGGCGGCGAAGATTATGAACTGCTCTTTACCGCTTCCGCATTGCCTGATGAGCTGTTAGCCGGTGCAGCCGGGTTCCCCATCACCTGCATCGGCGAGATAACGGCGCAGGAGCGCTCGATTGTCGGGATCGACGGCTCGGTCACTCCGCTGGTAGCCCGGGGCTACGAGCATTTCGCCCAATAGGATACTACAGCGGTACAATACGGAAGGATTTCCCTACGTGTCGTTTTTTGAGTGGCTGACTCATTATCTTTTACTTTTTCATTTGCAGATATGCCACAATATCGGATATGACCACGCTTGCTATCCATACCCTTGGTTGCCCCAAGAATATCACCGATTCGCGCCATCTTGCCGAAAGACTGGCAGCAGAGGGGCTTGCGGTTATCGATGACCAGGAAAAGGCGGACATCCTGCTCGTGAACACCTGCGGCTTTATTCAGGATGCCAAGGAAGAATCGATCGAAGAAATCCTGAAATTCTCGCAGGCCAAAAAGCCGGAACAGACGCTGGTGGTCTTTGGCTGTCTGGCGCAGCGGTATCGCAAGGAACTGAAAAAAGAGATTCCCGAGATAGCCGCTCTCTTCGGCGTCGGAGAGGCTGACGCGATTGTTGCCTACTGCCGGGCACATGCAATCCCGGCAGGGGCATCCGCTGTCGGCGCCGGCGCAGCGCAGCTCTATGAGGAGCTTCGGTTTTCTGAACTCTGGCAGCCTTCGTATACCTATCTCAAGATTTCCGATGGCTGCAACAAACGCTGTACGTTCTGCATCATTCCGGCAATCCGCGGCAAGTTTCACAGTCTGCCGTCCGGGCCGATTATCGACGAGGCGAGGGCATTTGTCGAACGCGGTACAAAGGAACTGATCCTCGTTGCGCAGGATATTTCGAACTATGGGCGCGAGTTCAAGGATTACGGTCTGGTGTCGTTACTGAAGGAACTGGTGGCCATTCCGGGTGATTTCCGCATCCGTCTGCTCTATCTGTATCCGACCGAGATTTCTGAAGAGCTGCTGGCGTTTGTTGCGGCTGAAGAGAAGATTCTGAAGTATCTTGATATTCCGCTTCAGCATTCTGAAGATCGCATCCTGCGTGCGATGGGCCGCCGCGGAACCCGCAAGGAATACACCAAGCTGATCCGTACCATCCGCAGAATGATTCCCGGCGTGACGCTGCGCACCAGCTTTATAGTCGGATTCCCGGGAGAGACTGAGCAGGACTTTCAGGGGATGGTCGATTTTATCGAGGAGATCAGATTCGACCGTCTCGGCGTTTTCAAGTACTCGCGTGAGGACGGAACTCCTGCGGCAAAACTGCCGGGCCAGGTAACGCAGAAGACAAAAGACCGCAGGTTCGATGAGATCATGAAACGTCAGGCGCTCATTTCGCTCGAAAAAAACCGTGAACTGGTCGGGAAGCGGATGCGCGCTGTTGTCGACGAGGTGGACGACGAGGTGATCATTGCGCGCCTCGATTCGCAGGCTCCCGAGATCGACGGTGTGGTGATCGTTGAGCGTCCGAAGGCGAAAGCGCACGGGAGTTCCGACGGCAAGCGCGTGCAGAAACCGGCGCTGCCTTCCGGAAAACTGCTCAAGCTTGCGTCGACCGAGCTTCGCGCGGGCAGTGTGATTGAGGTCTTGATCACCGGCGCATTCGACTACGACCTGAAAGGCGAACTCGCAGCGGTGCTGAACCGCTGACTTGATATGCGGCGCTTTCCGCTTCTCCATATCGTACTTTTTTTCATCACCTTTCTCTCGACGCTTGTGGCCGGAGCGCTCCAGAACGGTGTGGATCTGATCGAAGATCCCGGCGCAATCGTGTCTGGCCTCCCGTTTTCCGGCACCTTGATGACCATACTGCTCTTCCATGAGTTCGGACACTATTTTGCCGCGCGCCGTCATCATACCCTTGCAACGCTTCCTTATTTCATTCCCGCCCCGCCGATTCCCCCGCTGGTTATTGGAACGTTCGGTGCATTCATCAAGATGAAATCACCCATCCTGACCCGATCCGCCCTGATCGATATCGGCGCGGCAGGGCCGATCGCGGGGTTCCTGGTTTCGGTGGTTGCGTGTGTTGTTGGACTGATCCTCTCGCCGGTCATCTCCCTGGATCAGGTCGAAGGGGGATTTTCCCTCGGCGATTCCCTGTTGTTCACCTTTCTTTCCTGGATCATTATTGGGCCGCTTGCGCCGAATACCGACATTCTCCTTCACCCCGTCGCGTTTGCCGGGTGGATCGGTCTCTTCATCACGGCACTGAATCTCATTCCGATCGGTCAACTTGATGGAGGACATGTCCTGTACGCCTTGATCGGGAAATGGCATGATCACATTTCATCGGCCCTGGTAGGGGTTCTTGCTGCGCTCGGCGTTGCGGCGTTTCTCTGGGACTTCGGATGGCCCGGCTGGGGAGCATGGGCAGTGCTCATGCTGATCCTCGGCACCGATCACCCGCCGGTTCTCATGCCGGAAGAACGGCTCGATCCGGCGCGCCGGAGGGTCGGCGTGTTTTCCCTGGTTATTTTTGTCGTTACGTTCATTCCGACGCCGATCCAGTTTCTGTGAGGTGATGGATGCAGGTCAGCCCGATTACCAGCACGGCGAATCCGGTTATCAAAGAGGCGAGAAAAATCCGGGACCGTCACCAGCAACTCAGGAATGAGGCATTTTTTATCGAAGGCCCGCATCTGCTCGAGACCGCGCTTCTGGCCGGTGGTGTCGGGCTGAAACAGGTTTTTTTTACGGAACAGTTTCTTTCGCGGACCGATGGAAGAAAGCTCTTTGATTCCGTAGTTCAGGGGATCGGTGACACGAAGCGCATATTCCTTGTTGCCGGTGCGGTGATGGCAAAGCTCTCTGACACCGGGGCTCCGCAGGGTGTTGCCGCGATTGTGTCCATGGCATCGCAGACGCTCGATAGGGTTGCCCTGGGTGATTTTCCGCTCGTGGTGGCGTGCGACGGTGTTCAGGACCCGGGCAATGTCGGCACGATCGTGAGACTGGCGGATGCCGTCGGAGCCGATGCGGTCGTCATGTTGCCCGGCAGCGCCAATCCGTTCAGCCCCAAAGCGGTGCGCAGCAGCGCCGGAAGTATCTTCCACCTGCCGGTCGTTTCTGCCGAAGCCGGTATGCTCGTTGCATTTGCCCGCACGAAGGGAATGTCCCTGCTGATCGCCGATGCCCGTGCCCCGCAGACCTGTTACGACGCCGATCTCCGGCAACCGGTACTCGTTGTTCTCGGAAGCGAGGCGCACGGAGTTTGCAGCACGATATGCGGGCATGCAAATGGAGCGATCAGCATTCCGATCATCGGCCGTGCCGAGAGTCTGAATGTTGCCGTGTCCGCCGCCGCGATCCTCTATGAAGCGGTGCGGCAGCGAGGGCTGAAAGCCCGATGCCGTTGATTTTGCGCGGTATCATCCGGTAGCATACCGGACGGAGCGGGACGCATATCATGCACAAACAGTTTGCAATCATTATTATCGGGATTCTTGTGGTATTCGCCGCAGGCATCGGCGGGTATATGATCATCGAGCACTGGTCGTTTGCCGATGCCATCTATATGGTGGTCATAACGCTGGCCTCGGTCGGTTATGGCGAGGTCAATCCCCTTACCCCGAACGGCCGTATTTTCACCATGGTGCTAATTCTCGGCGGCACCGGTATTCTGGTATATGCCGTCTCGTCATTCACCGCATTTATTGTTGAAGGCAACCTCACCGATGTGCTCAGGAGGAAGAAAATGCAGAAACAGATAGCTGCACTGAGAAATCACTACATCATCTGCGGCGCGGGGCTTACCGGCCGTTATTGTATCGAGGAGCTGCATCGAACCAGGAGGCAGTTTGTGGTGATCGAGCGTGATGCCGCAAAAATCAGGGAGCTGATCGGGCAGGGCGTTCTTTGTGTCGAAGGCGATGCCTCGCATGATCTCACGCTCCGGCAGGCGGGCATCGACCATGCCGCCGGACTGGTCTCGGCGCTGTCGACCGATGCGGAGAATCTTTTCGTGGTTTTCACCGCAAAACGGCTGAAGGAAGGTCTCCGGATTGTCTCGAAGGCGACGGAAAAGGAATCCGAGCAGAAGCTCCGGCTTGCAGGCGCGGACGGTGTTGTCATGCCCAAGTCGATCGGCGGGTTGCGCATGGCATCAGAGCTTATCCGGCCGACCGTAACCGGGTTTCTCGATAAAATGCTCCGTCTGCAGAACCGGACCATCCGTGTCGATGAGATTCCGGTTACCGCAGGCTCGCGGCTTGCGGGCAGGACGCTCGGCGAAACAGGACTCCTCGATCAACAGGCATTCTCGGTGGTCGCCATTACCGAAAACGGCGCCGACAGTTACCGTTTCAATCCGTCTCGGGAATCGGTGCTTGCCGAGGGGCAGACCATTGTCGTCATCGGCGATATAGCCGCAATCGAGGCTGCACGCAGCACCTTATAAGGCATATCCGTCAATACCAAGGAGCAGAACAATATGGGCATTTTCGATTTGTTTCGCAGGAAACAGCAGCCTTTGCTTGACGTTTTTCAACCGTCGCTGAACCCGGGTGAAGTGCGCGCAGCAGTCCCCGGATTTGCGAAGAACGTAATGCATGCGGTCCACCGCTTTGCGGTGCAATTCTATCGCGACATTCATAGCCATGACAGCGATGGGTTCCCTGCGGTCCGGGAAGAGCTCTGTTATCTGCTCTTTTTCTCCACAGACCGGCGGATCCGGGAGCTGTATGGTCCTGACCTCGCTGAGGAGGCAATCAACGCGGTGCGGTCAGCCCTGACCAGGGAGCTTTCCGCCGCTGATTCCGGTTTTTCCGCGACCGCATTCTGGCAGGTCTATACAGAACGCGTTGCTGCCTACTCAGCCGGAGACGGGATGCCCCTGCCACGCGAGAAGATGGTCGTCGCGTTCAATGCAAATCTCCTTGCCCGTCTGCACGACTGGGGGAAGCTGGTCGCGTTTCATGGCGCTGCCATAGCTGCCGAGGCGCTGACGTTTCTGGAAGGTGAACATGCAGGGAGTACGGCGCAGGATCGATAATTCCCTTCGATACTGGTGAGACCAGTTGCCGGATATCCAACTGCTCTCGGCTGCCTGTTGATGGCAGCCGTTTTTCATCGTGTGCTGATCGAAGCGGAATTCGTCCGGATGCTATAATCAGATGCCATGCTGATGGACAAAGCCCTTTTTATCTTCCTTCTGACCTACATTGTCATTGCAATCGGCCAGCCGCCGTTGATTCGCATCGACCGGGCGGGAGCCGCGCTCATCGGCGCATCGCTCATGATCGTCACGAATGTGCTCGACATTGAAGCTGCCTATCGGGCCATAGACTACCGGACGATTGTTCTGCTTTTCAGCCTGATGATCGTGGTCGCCAACCTCCGGCTCTCGGGGTTCTTTCCGCTCGCATCCAACTTCTTCATCCGCCACATCAGCAGCCCGTCAGTGCTGCTGTACGCGATCGTATTCCTTTCCGGCATGCTCTCCGCGCTCTTCATCAACGACACCATCTGTATCGCCTTCACGCTGCTCATACTCGGCATAACGCTGCGGCTTGGCCTGAATCCGGTCCCGTATCTGCTGGCGCTCTGCATGGCGGCAAACATCGGCAGCGTTGCGACCATTACCGGCAATCCGCAGAACATCATGATCGGCAGTTTTTCGGGCATCGGCTATGCACGCTTCACCGCAAAGCTGCTGCCGGTGGCGCTGATCGGCCTTGTAATCTGCGCCGTCATGATCCGGGTTGCGTATCGAAGCGCGTTCGCTTCCGCGCGGCTCCAGCCGTCGGCGATGCATTACCGCATCCACCGCCCATTGCTGATCAAGTCCTCGGCGGTTTCAGGGCTCATGCTTCTGCTTTTTTTTGCCGGAGTTCCCATGACGACGGTTGCGATCGGTGCTGCCTCCTATCTGCTCATCACCCGCCGGGTAAAGCCGGACAAGGTCTACGCGTCGGTTGACTGGCGTCTGCTGGTGCTTTTTGTCGGCCTGTTCATCGTGGTTGAAGGAGTGGAGCGTTCCGGGCTTGCCATGGCTACGCTCGATGCGATCGGCAGGAAGACGGCCGGTCACCCCATGTTTCTGGTCACGGTCAGCGCGGTGTTGTCCAATCTCGTCAGCAATGTTCCTGCAGTGCTCCTGCTGAAACCGGTCATAGCATCCATGCCCGATCGTGAAACCGCATGGCTTTTGCTTGCCATGAGCAGCACGCTCGCAGGAAACCTGACCATCCTCGGATCCATTGCCAATATCATCGTGGTCGAAGGCGCCCGTCCACGTGTCCAGATCGGGTTTGCCGAATACCTGAAGGTCGGCATTCCGCTCACCATTGCTACCATCATCGCCGGCGCGCTCTGGCTGACAGCGGTTTCGTATTAGGCCGGCTTTCTCCGTGCGCGACGTCTTTCTGCATGCCGTGCCGTCCGGTGATGACGGATACGGATCTGGTATATAATTGCAGCAGAAACCCGAATCCA
>JAAYUK010000185.1 GCA_012517735.1 Nitrospiraceae bacterium | reverse complement strand
GATGAGGTTTCTATGCGGAGCATCCCAGCGCACGTTTCGCAGACAAGCACGGACTCGATCTGCCGTTCGGATATACCGTCGGTGTCATAGAATATCCGTTTCTCCCTGCTGACCAGCTCTCCCGGCGCATACCGCTGCTTCGGTTTCGGGTGAAAATAATTCTCCAGCACCGCATCGGCAAGCTGGTCGATGTAGCTGGTTATCCTCGGGGCCTGGCGCAATGCGATCGGATTATAGTCGGGCTCGCGCACAAAGCTGTAGTCGAGCCCCGCCATGGCAAGGGCGATGCCGCAATTCACATACGGCAGAGCGCCCTGAATCGAGTAGCCGCCTTCCAGCACCGCAATGTCGGGGTTCAGGCGGTGGTTCAGTTCTGCGTATCCCTGCGCGGTAAATTGCATGTTGGTGATCGGGTCGGTGTAGTGATTGTCCTGCCCCGCAGAGTTGATGATGAGATCGGGTTTGAAATCGCTCAGGATCGGCAGCACCATGGAGTCGATCACTGCCAGAAACCCTTCCTCGCCGGTCATGGGCGGCAGCGGGATATTGATCGTCCTGCCATAGGCGTTCGGACCGCCGAGTTCATCGAGATGCCCAGAGCCGGGATAGAGCGTGCGGCCGTCCTGATGGAGCGAGATGAAGAGCGTGTCCGGATCGTTCCAGTAGATGTCCTGCGTGCCGTCGCCATGATGGCAGTCGGTGTCCACAATCGCAATGCGCTTCCGCCCATACTGTTCGCGAATCCACTCGATCATGACCGCTTCGATGTTGATGTTGCAGAAGCCGCGGTTGCCATGCACCACCTTCATGGCGTGGTGTCCCGGCGGGCGGACGAGCGCGAAGGCCTTGTCCGCAGCGCCCTCCATGACGAGGCGGGCCGCCTTGATCGCTCCGCCTGCGGAGATGAGGTGCGATTCGGTCGTTACTGCCGCACTATCGGGAATGCAGAAGTGCGTGCGGGCAACATCGTCCGGGGTCGCGATGTCGGGCTTATACTCGGAGATGCCCGGAATATCGAAGATGCCCTCTTCGCGCAACTGATCCTGCGTATAGAGCAATCGTTCTTCGCGCTCCGGGTGCGTGGGGCTGATCGCCCAGTCAAAGGCAGGGAAGAGGATGATGCCGAGTCGATTGCGCGCTTTCATGACCGCCGCACCCCATCGATATACGCCTGCTCCAGCCCGGGCTTGATCTGGCAATGGACCCGCAGGTCCTTGCCGGTTGCCCGGCCTCCCTGAATCATGGTGAATGATGACTCCTCAAGATACTGAACGTCAGTGGCGCTTGCACAGCCAGACATGGTGCAGAGCGCTGCCGCGGCATCCCGCCGCGCGTCGTCGAGCGTATAGCGGCGGTCGATCTCCTCACTGATCCCAAGACGAGGGATGAGCTTGATCCCGCGACCGGTATCGGCAAGCAGCTCCAGTTCGGCAGTAGTGCGTGCGAGCGCGGCACCGATCGCATTGGCAACCGGTGCGTGAAACGGGACAACGACTTCACACCCGAAGGCATCCGCAAGCAGACCTGCCAGCACCTGGGCCGGGCCGCCGACAACATACAGTTTTTTCGGTTCGATCCGGTGCGGGTGGAGCATTTCATGCACTGTGTAAACGGGTCGGTCGTTGACCTGAGCGACAAGCGCTTCAACCGCTCGCTTGATTGCGGTGATGGCAACGGTCAGTGCACTGCGGGCGTGAGCTGCGGGTTCCTGCCGTGCCTCGGACGCAAATGCGGCAAACCCGGCATGAGCCAATGCTGCATCTCCAATGGCTGAGCCCCCTGCAACGATGCAGGCATCCATCAGGGTCGGCACCGGCCCACCCAAAGCAAGACAGGGCCCCTGCCGATCGGGGCCAACGGTTATTCCTTCGAGGCTGTTTCTGAGAACTGAGTCGCCGCCCAGCGCAATGGAATCAGCCTGCATCGCCCGGACCAGCGTCGGCCGGCCGTTGATGCTGATGCCCTCGGGCACCAGAAGCGGCGTCCCTTTGGCAAAGAGCGCAATGTCGGTCGAAGTGCCGCCGATATCGAGCAGCACCGCGTCTTCACGAATGTCGCAGAGTGCGGCAATGCCGAGAATGCTCGCTGCGGGGCCTGAGAGAATCGACTGAACCGGCATGGTGCGGGCCGCCGCGAGGGGCATGGTTCCGCCGTCCGCCTTGAGGATGGCTACCTGCGCCGGGGCATTCTGCGACTGAAGCCCGGCCTCCACCGCATCGGCAAACCGGTTGAATGTGCGCCAGACCGAGGCATTGAGGCAGGCGGTAGCAACGCGGCGCGGAAAGTTGAGTCTCCCTGCCATGCGATGACCGGCTGCAACAAAGTCTGCCTGTCCGAGGAGCCTGGATTCCATCTGCTGCTCGTGTGCCGGATTCCGGAGCGAAAATTTGGAAACCACGGCGTACGTTCTGATACCGCTTTTCCGGCAGGCATCTGCCGCATCGGCGAGCTGCTCCGGGTCGAGCCGTTCCTGTTCAGCGCCCCGATGATCGATGGAACCGTCGATGACGTAGTAATGCTCACCCATGCGATGCTCCTGCGGATCAATGCCCGGCCCGGCGGAAACAAACACCCCGGTCGGCTCGGTCGTTCCTTCGACAATAGCGTTGGTGGTAAGGGTGGTGCTGAGATTGACGGAGGAGATCGGTCTGCCGCCTGCCGCCGGGATCACCGATGAGAGCGCGGCCAGCACCGAAGCCGTCAGATCGGCATGATCGGTAGGAACTTTGGCAGTACCGACGATGCCGGTTCTGTCGATCAGGACTGCATCAGTATGGGTGCCGCCGACATCGAGCCCAATGCGCATGTGCCCATTGTAGCAAAAAAGCCCGATACAGCGGAAACCGCTTGCAATTGTTACTTCGGGTATTCGCCGGTTCCGCGCGCCTGGGACCAATGCGGCGCTATGGTGCAGATATCGATACGGCTGATTTTTCCGTCACGCTCATGCACGAGAACGACCGCCAGCTTGTGCTCCCGCCTGCCCTGCGCCATGACCAGACACGGCTGGCCTGCCCGGGCAAATGAGAGCGGGATCATGGTATCGTCGAGATTGTCGAGAAACGCGAGTTCGACGAACAGCTGCGCTTCAGGAGTATTGCTGATCGTCCGGAATTTCTGTTCCAGATATTCAACAACGCCGGGCTTGCCCCTGAGCGGAATGAGCACCTGCTGACTCTCATAGACAATATCGTCGGCAAGCCGGTCGGCAATGATCGAGGCATCGAGGTTGTTGTAGGCCTTCGCAACCTCGGTCGTGAGCATAAGCAGCGTGAGTTCTTTTTCGAGCGGCAGTTCATCAAACATTCAGTACCCCTTGGGCACAAACTCAGATTCGTAACGGGAAATAACGATCAATCCATGGATGCAACCGCCGCACTGCGAATCCGGGTCCCGTCATGCAGGATCGCGCAGTGATATCTGCCGAATCCGGAACGGGCGACAATGATCGTCCGGTCCTGACCGGCCACGACCTTGAAATCGGCCTTGCTGACCGACGCAACGATTGCTTCCACCGGATGCCCCGGCACAGCCCGGGCGCACACATCGGCAACGAGGGAATGCGCCCGGTACATATCCCATCCTGTGTACGCAGCGATTCCTGCAACGACGCCTGCCAGAATAATGACCAACCGTTTCATCCGACACCTTCCTGGTTACAGGATAGCAGAAAAATGCCGAAAGCGCGCTTTCTGATGTAGAATGGGGCATGGAGAAAGCAATGAAAATACCGCCCCATGACGCTCACATCAAGGTTGCCGGAGATGCAGCGCTCCTTGTCTGTGCCTATGAGGATGACGAAAAATGCCGGGGCATGCTGCTCGAAGGCGCTCTGCTTCTCTCCGAACTCAAAGCTCTTGAACCAACGCTTCGGAAAGATCAGGAGATTGTCTTCTATTGCGGCTGATTTGCCGATGCAGGCGCTGCCAGGCTGGCGGCAGAGTATCGGGAGAAAGGTTTTTCGAATGCGAAGATTCTGGACGGCGGCGTCAAGGCATGGGCCGCTGCAGGATATGAGCTCACGAAACACCCCGAGGCATGAACACAAGGGGAGGGAGCGCCCGGCTCCCTCCCCTGGCGCATTTCAGCTGTCTTCGTGAGGATACCAGTGCATCTGGCTGAATCGCAGACAGCAGGACTCCCCTTCGCTGAACGACGGGCTTCTGCGGCTCTTCTGGACCCGAACCTCGGTGTCGCCCACCATGACCCGATAATCGATGATATCGCCCAGATACACCTTTCGCTTGACGAGTGCCCTGACGCCCCCGTCTTTCTGCAGGTCGATTTCGGACGGCCTGCAGGCGAGCAGCATGCGGTCGTTCCCGCGATCTGCCGGAATCGTCCCGGCAATCGGTCCCGCATCTTCAGCTCCTTCAATAAAAGCGGAACCATTTCTGAAAACGACCGGAAGGAAATTTGAAAGTCCAATAAAACTGAAGATAAAGCGGTTTGCCGGTTTGGTATAAATGTTGATCGGCGAGTCGACCTGCTGGACAACGCCGTCGCGCATGACCAGAATCCGGTCCGAGAGCGCCATCGCTTCTGACTGATCGTGCGTGACAAAAATGATCGTAAACCCGAATTTGCGCTGCAGGTCCTTGATCTCAAACCGCATCTCCTCACGCAGCTTCGGATCGAGATTCGAAAGGGGCTCGTCCAGAAGCATTACCGTGGGATTGATTGCGATCGCACGGGCCAGGGCAATGCGCTGCTTCTGTCCGCTCGACAATTCGTTCGGATATGACCGCTCGTATTTGTCGAGCCCCGTATGTCTGAGCGCAAGTTTTGCACGTTCCGCAATATCAGCACGCGAGAGATTGCGAATCTGAAGCGGAAATGCGACATTGTCGAACACATTCAGGTGCGGCCAGACCGCAAAGGCCTGAAATACCATGCCGAAGTCGCGCTTTTCGGGCGGGAGATAATACCTCTTCGCGCTTGAGGAAAAAACGCGCTCGCCGACCGCGATCTCTCCTTCGTCAAGATCTTCAAACCCCGCAATCATTCTGAGTGTTGTGGTCTTGCCGCACCCCGAGGGGCCAAGCATCGAGAAACACTCACCCTTCTCGATCTCCATGGTGAGATTGTTGACTGCGACAACGTCCCCGAAGCGTTTCGTCACATTTTTCAAGTGCACATAGGACATCGCTACACCCCCTCGTTGCTCGTCCGCGTGACGCGCTTGATCAGGAAATGACCGATCACGATGATCACGAGCGCCACCGAGGCAAGTGTTGCGGCATACACGGTCTCCCCATCCTCGTTCAGCGTGTAGATCGCAACGCCGATCGTCCGCGTGGTCGGACCATAGAGCAGAACGGACGTGGTCAGCTCACGCAGGGCAGGGAGGAAGATGAGGAAAAATGCGGCAACCATGCCCGGCTTGATGAGCGGAATGACAATGTCTTTCAGTGCCTGCCAGTGGGTTGCCCCGCATGCCCGTGCAGCCTCCTCAAGAGAGTCGTGCACCTGCTCGAGCGCCGCAGAGTTCGACTTGAGCGAGAAGGCCATATACCGGGCGATGTACGCGACAAAGATGATCCATGCCGTATTGTAAATATTGATGCCGAACTTGCCGCTCCAGGTGAGGATGACGCCCAAAGCGATGACTGTGCCGGGAACGGAGAACGGCAATACGCCGAGAAATTCGAGAATGAACTTCCCGCGTATCTTCATTTTCACAATGACGTAGGAGATGAGCGTGCCGACCAGCATGGTCACAAAAGCGGCAGCAAGCGAAAGATAGAAACTGTTCCAGATCGAGTCCTTCGTCATCTGCCATTCAAAGAGGATGTACTTGAGATTGTCGAGCGTCATGTTCTCCATGGTCAGCTCAAGCCCGTAGGTTTTGAGCCCTCCGACCAGAAAGATCGTTGCGGTCGGAAGCAACACCGTGACCGCCAGATAGATGACACTCACCAGCAGCAGCGGATATTTCAGGCCGCGAAGCTTGAGCAGCATGGGGCGCATGCTTTTCCCGGCGATTACCTGAAACCGCCCGCTCTTGAGAATCGCGCTCTGGGCCCAGAGGATCAGTCCTGCAGAGATCACGAGAATCGATGCGAGTATGGTACCGGTCCTGATCGCCGTAAAACTGCCGGCGCTCTGATGGAGCTTCTCGTAAATCTTGGTCGGAATGATGTAGATACCGACCTCGTTGCCGAGAATGGCGGGCACGCCGAAGTGGGCAAGCGAATAAAGCGCCACCAGCAGCGCTCCCGCGCCGATGCTCGGGAGCATGAGCGGCAGCGTGATCCTCCGGGTGATCGTCAGAAGCCCGGCACCCGAAATCCGGGCCGACTCCTCCAGCGTGGGGTCCATGCGCTCAAGCGCGCCTGAAACCTGGATGAATACGAACGGGAAGAGATACATCGTTTCGACCGCAATAATCCCCCAGAGGGTGAAGATGTCGAACGGAGGGTCGGCAAGATCGAAGGTGTTCATCAGGAATTTGTTGATATAGCCGGAGTAGGGAGAAAGCAGCATCTTCCAGGCAAGTGCGCCGATGAACGACGGGAGCATAAACGGCACCAGGAAGAGCAGCTTCATGGTGTTCTTGAACGGAAGGTCGGTGCGCGAGACCAGCCAGGCGAAAAAGACACCGAGAATCGTGCTGCATACCGTCACTCCCGCCGCGATGACTATGGAATTCTTCAGCGCCTCGTAAGTGTCCGGTTCCGAAAGAATCTTCACGATGTCGTCGATGTTCATCGAACCATCGACGAAAAGAGCTGTCCAGAAGATGAGAAAGACCGGGACGGCGACAACAACGACCAACACGAGCACAGAAAGTGCAAGCAGCACTTCCGCAATGCTCAACCGCTTCAATAGTCTTCCGATCATGCCGCACCTCCCGCCTGAGTCAACTCCCCTTCCTGTTCAAACCATTTCAGATCCGGAAAGTGTAGGCCTACCGTGCTTCCTTCCGGCAGCGGGCCGCCGCCTGCAAGGGCCTCCGCGATGCTCTGCTGCACCCGAAGTTCGGTGCCGCCGACCGTTACAGCATAGTCAATGATCGGACCGAGATACGATGATCGCTGCACCACGCCCTGCGTTCCCCTGCCGGGTGGCATCAGCTTGATATCGAACGGCCGGCAGCCGGCAACAAGCCGGCCCTTCCTGACCGCTTCTTCCCGCCCTGCCGGAATGGGATGATCGAGCGCCGCAGCGCTTTCCCGCACAAAAAGCCTGCCTTCCCGTTCCTCAAGGGGCAGAAAATTCGAAACCCCCATAAACCGGAATACAAACGGATCGATCGGCTGCTCATAGATTTCATCAGGCGTGCCGATCTGGCAGATGCGTCCGTCCGTCCCCATGACCGCGACCCGGTCGGAAATGGCGAGTGCGACTTCCTGATCGTGCGTGACATACAGAATTGTCACCCCGGTGTTCTTCTGGAGCTCCTTGATCTCGAAACGCATCTCCTCGCGAAGATTGGCATCGAGATTCGAGAGCGGCTCATCGAGCAGCATGACATCCGGACGTGACACAAGGGCGCGTGCCAGCGCCACGCGCTGCTGCTGTCCGCCGGAGAGCTGGAACGGCATGCGGTGCTCGAGCCCGCCGAGATTTACCATGGCAATGGTTTTCAAGGCACGTTCAGACGCCTCTTCCTTCGCCACTTTCTGGATCGTCAGCGGGTAGATGACATTTTCAAGAACCGTTTTATGTGGCCACACCGCATAATCCTGAAACACCACGCCGATCCTGCGTTCTTCCGGGGGGATATAGTGCCGCCGCGCAGGCGCGGAAACGAGGCGTTCACCGATGAAGATTTCCCCTTCGTCCGGCTGCTCGAATCCCGCGATCATCCGGAGAACTACGGTCTTTCCGCAGCCGGACGGCCCGAGAAACGTAAAGCACTCACCGTCACGAATCTCGATCGTGAAGCCCTCGACGACACGATGCTTTCCGTACGATTTTGTTACATTGAGCAGTCTGATATCCGCCATTCCTGCCCCTTTCGTCTCTTACTTGCCGCGCATGACTGCATCGAATTTCTTGATAATGCTCTCTTTCTGCGCCATGGTTGCGAGGTAGTCAAGTTTCATGGCCCGCTTGACTGCGTCATCAGGGGACGGCAGACCATATTTCGTTGATACCGGCACATCGGAGCGAATTGGCAGGGTCCCGGACGCGGCTATGATGGTCTGCCCTTCCTTGGAAAGGAGGAAATCCACAAACTTCTTCGCCGCGCTCAGGTTCGGGGTGCCCTTCATGATGGCAACCGGACTCGGAATGACGAGCATCTCTTTCGGATAGACAAAACCGAGGTTGGCGCCCTTCACGATCTTGTCGATGACAATATAATCAACACCGAGGGCTGCCTTGAGATCGCCGGAAGCCGTGTCGTCGACAACCTGTCCGGAACCGTGGCCTACGCGGGCTCCGTTCTTTTTCAGGTTCTGGATGTAGTCCCATCCCAGATTATTCACCAGCATCGCCACGCTCATGAACGAGGTGCCTGAAAGCGCGGGGTTGGCTATGCCGTATCCGTTTTTGAAGCGCGGATCCAGGAGATCCTGCCAGGTTGCCGGCGGAGCCGTGATCTTTTTCGTGTTATACACGATGCCGAGCGTGCCGAGACGCGCCGGAGTAAAATACCCGTCGGGATCCTTGACCGTGCTTTTCACATGCTTCGCTTCGGGCGATACATATTTTTCGAACATGCCTTCTTTCTTGAGCTGATAGAAATCGGGTACCTCACTATGCCAGAGGACATCGACCGTCATTTTGCCGGACTGGCGCTCCGCAGCGATTTTCGCCATCAGCTTCCCTGCGCCCGCCGAATAGTAATCGAACTGGATATCAGGATATTTTTTCTTGAACGCGTCGCGCAGCTTTCCGATGAGACTTTCCTTCATGGATGTGTACACCATCAGCTTTTCTGCGGCAAACGCCTCCGCGCCAAGACTGAGGGCAAACAGCAGGGCAATCATCACAACCAGCATTTTTTTCATTGCGCATCTCCTTCTTCCTGTTGGTATGAGCACAAAAACCTTTGCGAATCACCGCCGCAAATGTCATTTTCTGAATGCCCCCGGGATGCCTATCGCCTTGACCGGATCATCGGCGGCCTGCAATCCCATCAGCGTTATCAGCTGCGGGCGGATGATGTCCCACTTCTCCCTCGCCAGCTGCTTGCCAGGAGCTGTCTTGGCCTCCTCATAGAGCCGGAAAAAAACATAATAGACTACATGCGCCTCATCCGCAGTCGTTTTCGCTCCCCAGCGGTTTTTTGCGATCAAACGCCACTTGCTGGCATCCGGGACCACCGATTCCGGAACAAACTGGGAGATCAGATCGGCGTCATGTGCAAAAAGAGCAATGTTTCCGACAGGCTCCGGAAATACGGCCTGCCAGGCATCTTTATACCCGGCAGCCTTGTCCACCATATCCCGGAAATACCAGTACCCGGTCGAGTGGCCGAGGATTGCCGCCTGGACCGCCAGCACTTCAGAGGAAGCAAAGCCGTTTTTTTTCATGATCTCACCCGCCTGCAGCGCCCCGGTTATGTGATGAATCAGCGCAAGATTGCCGCCGACTGCCGGACTCCTGAGGATCTTTTCGTCTGTCCAGAACCGCTCCGATCCTTTCAGAAAGCCTGCTTTTCGCAGAGCAGCCGTCATCTCAGCCGATTGCACAAAAAGTACCGGATCGGTCAGCAACGCCTTTTTGTCCTGTTTGCTGATGTCATGAAGGAGATCGGTAACCACCGACAGCATGCGTTCTTCGCGGGAAAGCTTCAGATCAAGGGCCATTTTATACGCAAGCGCGGAACAGACCCGGATGTGCAGAATGTCCTGCGCCGGACTTTTCATCTGGCCGGCGATTGTAGCAACCATAACGTCCATCAGTTCCTGCAGTTTTGGGAACTCCTTGAGATAGGCCTTCTCCAATCCTGCATACGGCTCGGGCAGTTCATACGCATCCTGGGAAGCAGCCAGTGCCGGCCCCCCGGTCAGTACCAGCAGCATCAGCAGCACCATGAAACATCTCATCTCCGCACTCCTTTCACGATCCGTCCGTCTGAGTTGGTCTTTACATGAACAGCTCAATGCACCCTCCGTTTGCCCTCCAAATAGAATGCATAGAACATACCACTAGCCTTGGTGAGGGGATAATGCTGAAATATCAAGAAATGCTACTGACGGGAAGATCCAGGCCGGACGACAAACTGATGGAAACGGAGCAGCAGGTGTTGGATTTCACGCACCTGCAAAGGGAATGCCAAACTTCTCCATGCGATAGCGGAGGGTATTGCGGGAGATCTTCAGCAGCTGGGCTGCCCTGACCTGATTGTTGCCGCTGATCTCAAGAGCGGCACAAATCAGGCCTTTTTCGACCTCATCAAGCGAAATGCCCCCTGCAGGGATCAGCGCCCGGAATGACTGGGGTATTGCCGATCCTTTTTGCGGACCCGGCAGAATATCCCCGACCTCGAGGGTATCCCCTGCACAAAGAATAACGGCACGTTCCATGACATTCTGAAACTCCCGCACATTGCCGGGCCATGTATAGGAACGCAACTGATTCAGCGCCTCTGCTGAAATACTCCGCACACCTTTCCCCATCTCTTCCGCAAAGCGCTTCAGGAAATAGAGCGCAAGGAGAGGAATATCGTCGCCCCGCTCCCGAAGCGGGGGCATGTGGATCGGGAAGACACTCAGCCGATAAAAGAGATCATCCCGAAATCTGCCATTCTGCACAAGGGCATGAATATTCTGATTTGTCGCAGCGATTATACGGACATCCACCTCAACGCTTCTGGTACTGCCGAGGCGCTCGATACTCCGCTCCTGCAATACACGGAGGAGCTTTGCCTGAAGACTCTTCGGCATGTCCCCGATTTCATCGAGGAAAAGCGTGCCGTGTTCAGCAAGCTCGATGCGTCCCGGCTTTGCCCGGTCCGCTCCGGTAAAGGCCCCTTTCTCGAACCCGAACAGTTCGCTTTCGAGCAATGATTCCGGGATGGATGCGCAATTGATCGCGATGAACGGCCCATTCGTCCTTGGTGATGCATGATGGATTGCGCGCGCGAGCAGCTCTTTGCCGGTACCGCTTTCGCCAGTGATGAGTACCGTCGTATGAGTTGCCGCTACCTGCCCCGCAAGCGCATACACCTCCCGCATATTCGGAGAATGCCCGATCAGATCATCCAGCGTCGCCCGTCGTCTGACCTCCTGACGGAGATAGGCATTTTCCTTTTTCAGTGCGCCATGACTCAACGCCTTCGAGACCAGAATGCGGATCTCTTCGCGATCGAACGGTTTGGTGATGTAATCAAAAGCGCCCTCCTTCATTGCCTCAACAGCGGTCTCAATGGAGCCGAAAGCGGTTATGACGATGACCGGAACGTCAGGAATGATCTTCCTGAGTTTGCGCATGAGCGAGATGCCGTCCAGCTCCGGCATCTTGAGATCGGTGATGACCAGTCCGTACCGATTCTTCTCGCAGAGCGGCAGTGCCTTCAGGCCGTTTTCAGCGGTATCGATACGATACCCGTCCTGGGAAAGCATGATCTCAAGAACACGCCGCATCTTCTCTTCATCTTCGACAATCAGGATTCTTGGCTGCATACTCAGGTCCGGGCTGCCGGAAACACGATGGTGACCTTCATGCCTCCCTCCGCGCGCCGCTCGAGGGTTATGCTTCCGTTATGGCTCTCGACAATGCTCCGCACGATCGACAATCCCAGTCCTGTCCCCTGTTTCTTTGTGGTGAAAAACGGCTCAAACGCTTTTTCCATAGTTGCATCATCCATGCCTGGTCCGCTGTCGGCAATACTGACTCCCGCATCGGCACCTTCCGTACTGAAAGTCTCTACAGACACGGACCCTTCCGGCTGCGCAGCCTCACCCGCATTCATGACCAGGTTGAGCAATGCCCGCTGCAGAAGGTTCGGGTCACCGTGAATCTGCGGCAGGTCCGCATGCAGGGCGACCGACAGGACTATTGTACCTTTTTCTGCGAGCGCTTTTTCCCATAGGGCCCGATTGTCCGTAATCAGCCGGTTGATGTCAACCAGGACTGATGCGCGGTTTTGCGGCTGAGCATAATTCAGAATATCCATGACAATATGGTTTAGCTTGTCGGTCTCTTCGATAATAAAACGCCCCACTTCTTCCTTGATTGCAAGGGGTGTTTTTCCGTCAACGATTATCTGGGCGGAGCCGCGTATGATGCCGAGCGGGTTTTTGATCTCATGCGCAACCCGGGCCGAAAGCTCGCCGAGCGCTGCGAGCTTCTGCTTTTCAGCAAGCTCCGCAAAAGTCGTTCTGAGCGCCTCCTGGCTTTCCTGCAGGGAATGGGCCATGCGGTTGAAAGAGTCCGCCATCTGTCCGAACTCATCGGGAGAAGCGATCTCGATCTTTTCCGAAAGATCCCCCTGGGAAATCCTCCGCATGCTGCCGATAAACCGCGTCACCGGTTTCGTAATAATGCGGGTCAGCACCAGAGCGACCGCAATGCCTCCCGCAAGCGAGAGGCCTGCGCTGAGCAGGGCAAACACTATGTTTGAATAGATCTCGCGCTCAACATTGACGAGCGAAAATCCGACGCGAACCGCACCCCATTTTTTGCCGTCAATCAGCACCGGCACCGATATGTCATTGATGAGCATCCCCCGCTCGCCGCTCCTGAAGTTCTGCACGAGAACCGGTTGTCTGCTCGAAAGCCCCTGCTTGATCACCTCTGGGGGGATCGCTATCTCCTGATCGCCCCCTGCGAGCACATGATCATGCCGGTCGGTGAAAATGACATAGACGATATTCTCCTTTTTGAGGAGCGTATTGACGTACTCCTCAAGCGTTGAGAAATCATGCCGGAGGATCGGATCGACCGATCCCTGCGCAAGGGTCTGTACCAATACGGATCCCTCTTCGCGCACCTGTGCATAGAAATCTCGTTTCCATTGGTAGTAGGTAATGAGCGATGAAATGAGCGTCGCGATGAGTATGACAAACACAAAGGAAAGAATCAGTTTCGACCGCAGACTGAGACATTCAAGATAGTGGATCATGGCCCGAATCATTCTTCCGGAATCATCCCTTCGAGAGACTTTACCAGGTTTCTCACGCCGCGATAATCGCGATCGCGGGCAGGGACAAATCCGTCAACGCCGAACTGTTTCAGCAGCGGCTTTGCTGAGGGTGTGGAACCGAGCCGGAGAAACGCCTGCCGCAACTGACCGATCATGGCATCGCCGAGATCCTTCCGTGCAACAAAAGGTCCAAGGGGAATGGTCTCTGATTTCCATATAATCCTGAGACTTTCAAGCTTGAGATTCTGGGGATCGAGTCGGGTCGTCGACAGGGCTGCGCCGTCGGCAGTGCCGGCATATACGGCCAGCAGTGCAGAGTCATGGTTGCCGGTAAAGATCACTTCCGAAAAGAAGCGATGGGGAACACCAAAACCTTGCTGCTGCATATACCGGACCGGAAGCGCATACCCCGTTGTCGAATTCCGGTCGGTAAATGCAAACCGCTTCCCGCGCAATTCGGCGAACGAGTGTATCGTGCTGCCGGCATGAACCACTACGACCCCGTGATAATTGGCACTGCCGAAGATAACCCTCCGGACAAGCGGAACGATTTTTTTGCCTTCCGCAGCGCGGACGTAAGCAAAGCTTCCGAGCAGCCCGAGATCGATCTTCCCGTTCGCGAGGCCCGTGATGACACTCCGGTAATCCGGTTTGATTTCAAGCTCAACGTCACGATCCAGTTCCCCCGAGAGGTAGTCGGCAAGCGGCTGCCATTTTTTGACCATCTTGACCGCATTGTCCTGGGGGACCAGACCGATACGAAGCACTGGGGAGCCCTTCCGGGCAGAAACCGTATCCGCATCGCATGGCTCGGTCAGCATCCACAGGCAGCAGCACAGACACAGGAGCATCCGTATGGGTATTCTCATCCGCTTCACTTGGCCCGTCCAACCATCCTTGTACGCCGTTGTTGCATCATTGTACCTCTAGTTCTTGCCGGATTGCACCCTGCGCCCTCTGTCGCCTTGCCCAAACCTGACACCGCGCGGCATAATACACCCATCAGCACCACATCTCTACCCTCTGAAAGGCGCTGTCATGAAACGAATCACGCCGTTTATCGTTATGGACATCCTCGCGAAAGCGAGAAAAAATCCCGATGCCGTGCATCTTGAGGTCGGAGAACCCGACATCCCGCCGTCGCCGCTCGTCAAGGAAGCGTTCATCCGTGCCGTTCGCGATGACCGGTTCTTTTATACGCCGTCATGCGGCATCTGGGAGCTCCGGGAAAAGATTGCTGAGCACTATCTCAGGACATACGGCGTGACGGTACCGCCCGAACGGATCATCGTCACGCCCGGCACATCGGGTGCCTTTCTGATCGTCTTTTCGCTGCTCCGGGAATGCGGCAAGCGCATGATCCTTGCCGATCCTTCGTATCCGTGCTACAAGAATTTTGCGTATTACGCCGGAATCGAGCCGGAATTTGTCACGGTTGGCAAAGAAACGAATTACGAGATCGATCACGAAGCGGTTCGGACGTCAAAGGATGCCGGTTCGATCATGGTATCCTCTCCGGCAAATCCGACCGGCAACATCCACAGCGCTGGGACGCTCCAAAAACTGATCAGCGTATGCCGGGAAAAAGAGATGTGTTTTGTGTCGGATGAAATCTATCACGGCCTCGTGTACGATTCGCAGGAGCATACGGCGCTCGAATATTCGGACGATGCGATCGTCATCAACAGTTTTTCCAAGGCGTTCTGCATGCCGGGCCTGCGCGTCGGCTGGATGATCCTGCCGCAATCGATGATCCGCAAGGCGGAAATCCTGATCCAGAACCTGCTGATAGCCACAAACACTCCATCGCAGTACGCCGTACTGGAGGCTTTCGATTATCCGTATCTTGCAGCAACACGCGACCGATTCCGCCAGCGGCGCGACTTCCTCGTCGGGGCACTGCGCGACATCTTTACGATCGACGCGCAGCCGCAGGGGGCGTTTTACGTCTGGGCGAATATTGAGCGGTATTCAAACGATACGCTCGCGTTCTGCAACCAGCTGCTGGAGCAGGAGGGCGTTGCGATCACGCCGGGGATCGACTTCGGCAGCAGATGGACCAGTTACGTCCGCTTTGCCTACACGCGTGAGATTCCGGTGATGGCCGAAGGGGTTGCGCGCATCCGACGCTTTCTTGAGACCCTCTGACCGTTACCAATGATTGCTGCGGTCAAAATCGCTTTTTCACGGGCGGGCATCCCGACGCTCAAAGTGTCGCTGATGATGCTCAAGGTTTTCATCCCGCTCTCGCTGCTGACTGTGGTGCTCCGGGAACTGGGATTGATCAGCTTGATAGCGCCACTGTTTGCTCCGGTCACGACACTGCTCGGACTGCCGGGGGAGGCTGCAATCACG
>JAAYUK010000003.1 GCA_012517735.1 Nitrospiraceae bacterium | reverse complement strand
GGCTGTTCGTCGGCAAGCGGTTCGGCGAGCGTAACGTCAAGCTTTCCGATGCGGTGGAGCGTGTCGGTGAGGATCTCCTGTTTGAGCGATATCTGACGGTGATACGCTATGTGCTGCTGCTGACAGCCGCCGCAGGTGCCATACAGGGGACATGGCGGGGTGATGCGATCGGGGGAAGGGTCAAGCACTGCAACCGTTGCCGCGCGGCAGTAATCGTTTTTTTCTTCGGTTATTCGCGCCCGGACCCGCTCGCCCGGAATGGCGCCCTCTACGAAACAGACCTTGCCGTCATGTCTTCCGAGAGCGGTTCCTCCATAGACGGGCCGTTCGGTCTGGAGCGTGATGAAGCACGACTCCGGCGAAGGCAGGCGCGTTTGAGCCTTGCAGCTCGCCTGCCGGTGTTTCAGTGTGCGCTGTTTGATTGACTCCTCCGGACATGCGTCAGAAATGAGTGATGAAGGTCAGTGACCCGAGCCGGCATGGGTATGGCAAGCCGCCACCTCTTTTTCCCTGCCCATTACGCTTCACTCAGAACCGATCACTGTTTCTTCTCTGCAATCTGCCTGATGGTTGCTTTCAGTTGGGTGAGATCGGAGGATTTTACCACGTAGGCATCCGAGACCCAGACCGAAAAATCGTCGCGGTAGTCATACGCGGTCAGCATGATCACCGGCACATCTGCGCTCTTCTGTTTGATCTGGCGCAGCACCTGGATGCCGTCCATCTCGGGCATCATGATGTCGAGCGTGATCAGATCCGGCTGCTCGCGGTCAAATGCTTCAAGCGCTTCCTGTCCGGAGTTTGCGGTAACGACCACGTATCCCTCGTCTTCGAGTTCCGCCTTGTAGAGTTTCAGGATATTTTTCTCGTCGTCAACAACCAGTATTTTCATATCACTCCTCCTTGCGCATCAGGTGTATGATAAAGTTCGTGCCGCTGCCGGCGGTGCTCTGAACATCGATGGTTCCGCCGTGTTCCTCGATAATTCGTTTGGTTATGGAGAGGCCGAGTCCGGTGCCGAGCGGCTTTGAGGTAAAAAACGGATCAAAGATCCGGTTGATGTCGTCCTTGTGAATTCCGGAGCCGGTGTCCTGCACTTCGATGACCACTTCTTTTTTCTGCTCGGTTTCACCCTGTGCCGAGGGAACCATGGCAGTGGCCGGATAGGCCCTGATCGTAATCTCACCGTCGGTGGTGGCCTGATTTGCATTCGAGACCAGATTCAGAAGAGCCTCTTTCAGCCGGTCGTAGTTTGCCAGTACCGCAAGGTCCCCCTCAATGGTGAGCCGTATCCGGTTGCCGTGTTCCTGGGCTGAAGGTTCCATAAAGACCACAACGTCATTGACGAGCGCATTCACCGAAACCGTTTTTTTCTCCACGCGGGAGCTTCTTACGAAGCCGAGAATGCTGTTGAGAATCGTTTCAAGCCGCTTCACCTCATCGACGATGATGCGGGCCTGCTCGCGCTGATCATGTTCGAGCCTGCGCTCAAGGCGGCTTGCAAATCCGCCGATGGAAAGGAGGGGATTTCTGATTTCATGGGCAACTTTTGCAGCCATTTCGCCGAGTGCAGCCATTCGCTCTACCGAGGCCACTTTTTCCCGGAGCTGCTTCAGTTCGGAGACGTCACGGGCGATGTGAACGGTGCCGATCAACCCTCCGGTTTTATCGAAAATCGGCGAACTCGATATCAGATAGGTGCCACCGAGGTGCGGATCTTCGAGTTCGCCGACCATGGCGGAACGGGTTGCGATGGTTTGATGGTGCGGGCAGTTCTGCCACGGCATGTTCATCCCGTGGAAGATCCAGTAGCATTTCTGGCCGATGATCGAGGATTCGGGGAGGCCGATCTTGTTGACGACGGCCCGGTTGATTTTCCGGATCGTGTAATTGCTGTCGACGAAGTAGACGAGGTCGGAGATCGACTCGAAGATATTTTCGAGCTCCTGTTCAGCGCGGGCCACATGCTCGAAAAGCCGCGCATTCTCGATCGCCGAAGCGATCTGGTCGGTGAATCCCTGAAGGAATTCGAGATCGTGCTCCGTGATCGGCTTCTGGGAATAAAGATTGTCCACCCAGAGAACGCCGATGACCTTGTCGCGGGAAACCAGCGGAACGGTTGCATAGGCGTTTGTGCCGAGCTGCTGAATCAGAACCGTATCGGAAAGCGGCTCAAAGCGGACATCGGCGACATGAAACGCGCGCTTTTCCTTGACCGTGCGGGCGAGAATCGTATCCGCCTCAAGTGGAATCTCAACCCCGCAGCAGAGCCGGTCCATGAACGAATCCTTGCGGAGCGGCCCGTCCTGGATATCGCGCAGGATGTCGGGCAGAGACTTGTGTTCCACCGAAAGACGGGACCAGATTTCCCATGCCTCCTCGTGTGTTGCCGGGCCGACCCCCATGGCACCGCGAATCACGGATTGCTCTTCATCGACCAGAAATAGCATCGCACGGTTGAATCCGAGACCATCGCTGACCGTCACGGCAGTGAGCACCATGCGCAGCACCCGGTCAAGCTCAAGAGTGCCGCGCATCGCTGCACTGATCAGGAATAATCGTTGCAACTGGTTATTTTTTCGGACCAGTTCCTTTTCCGTCCGTTTTTTCTCGGTGATGTCGCGACCGATACCACTGACGCCCACGATCTCGCCCGAGGCGTTTTTGATGGGAGACAGGGTGATGCTTACATCGATCATGATGCCCTGCTTCGTCAGCCTGACGGTCTCGATTTCGCGGATGGTCTCGCCCCGGCGGATCTGCTCCATATACCGGCGCTCGACATCCTGCAGAAAGTGCGGAATGGTCTGGAGTTCGCGTCCGATGACTTCGTCGACGGAATACCCGAAAATGCGTTCTGCGCCGGCATTCCAGGACGTCACCAGTCCTTGCAGATCGGTTGTCACGATGGCATCGGCACTGTTTGCGATGAGGCTCTGGAGGTACTGCTTCAGTTCTTCGACCTGGCGCCGAGCAACATGCGCATCCCGCTCCTGACGAAGGATGTTTTCATAGGCGAGCGAGCGGTCGATGACGATAGCGGCAATCGAAGCAAACCCTTCGATCGCATCCCGGTCACTCTCCGAAAACGGAATGATCGACCCGTCATCATCAAGATGGTTGTAAAGCCCGAACGATCCGACCACCCGTTCTCCGATCATCAGCGGCGCGCATGCTGCGGTCACGACATTTTCCGTAACCGGCGTTACTGCGGATTCCGGGGAGTTTCTGTCAAAGAGAACAGTGCGCCGATACTTTGTTGCAGCTCCGCAGACGCCTTCGCCGATCTGGGTGATTTCGGGAATGTTCGCCGTGAGTTCGTCGCGGATGCTGTGCAGAGCCCTCAGTCGCAACTGCCCGTCTTCCTTGAGCCGCAGAATGGAGGTTTCCACCCGGAAGGTCTCGACTGCGCGCACTGCGATGGTGCGAAGCAGCACATCGGGATCATTGACCGAGAGAATTTCCCGGGTCAGGTCGAGAAGCGTTCGCGAATGGGCGTAGCCGATGGTCACAATATGCCCTCGCGGTAAAGCCTGAGATACTGTCCGGCGGAGCGTGCCCACGAGAAATCTTCATCCATGGCCGAACGGATCATTCTTTTCCAGGCCTTCCTGTCGGACCACACCGTCAGTGCTTCCCGGACTCCCGCAAGCAGGGAGGCGGCGGAATAGCCGTCGAACAGAAAACCGGTTCGCCCATGGTCGATGGTGTCTGCGAGGCCGCCCGTCCGGCGGGCGACCGGTATTGCGCCATATCGCATGGCAATCATCTGGCCGAGGCCGCATGGCTCATACCGCGACGGCATGAGAAAAATATCAGCAGTCGCATAGATGCGGTGGGCCAGTGTCTCATCGAAGCCGATCATCAGCATCATGCGGCCGGAATGGTCCCGGCTCAATCCGAGGAGCAGTTCCTGCAGCTTCGGATCACCCTTGCCGACGATGGCGATATTGGCTCCCATCGTTATCATTTCCGGGATCGCTTCCGCAAGAATGTCCACGCCCTTCTGGTCGGCAAGCCGTCCGACAAAGGCGATGAGTGGCCGGTCGAGGCCTTCTGCAAGCTGAAACTCCTTGACCAGATGGCGGCGGCACCATGCCCTGCCGGCAAGGTGTGAACTGGAGAAGCGGCTCGGCAGATGCGGATCCGAGTAAGGAGTCCATTCCGCATAGTCAATGCCGTTCACGATTCCATAGAGTGACCCACTCCGCTTCCTGAGCACCCCGTCAAGGCCGAATCCCCCGGCGGGAGTCAGGATCTCCCGGGCATAGGTCGGACTGACGGTGGTCAGCACATCGGCAGCGATGAGCCCTGCCTTGAGAAAGTTGACCTGTCCGTAGAACTCGAGACCCTCCATGCCGAACCAACGCCGGTCGAGACCGATCACGTCCATGGTTTCAGCCGGGAAAAGACCCTGATAGCCGAGATTGTGAATGGTGAAGACCGTCCGCGTCTGCGCAAAGTGCGGACTGGTTCCATACCACTCCTTCATCATGAGCGGAATCAATCCGGTCTGCCAGTCGTGGCAGTGAAGGGCATCGAACGAGAGGCCCAAGCGGCGGGATGCCTCCAGAACGGCCTTGCAGAAAAAAATAAAGCGGACATGATTGTCGGGATATGCCCCGTCTGCTGTTGTGTAATACTCATCACGATCATAAAAAGCGTCGTTCGCGATAAACAGAACCCGTCCGATCTGATGTGCCGGTTTTCGTCCGGCCTTCGGCGCAAAGGGCAGCTTTGGAAGGCTGAAGACCCTGCAGGGAGCAGTCTCGGAGCCAAGAGGCACGGGAAACGATTCGCACGCCTCACGGAGACGTGCGCCATATGCCGCACGAATGGTGCGATAGAGGGGAAGAAACAAGGTAACTTCATGCCCCGCCAGCCAGAACTCGTGAAAGAGCGTGCCGGCTACATCTCCCAGCCCGCCGGTCTTTGCAAACGGCACTGCCTCAGAACTGACGAGAGCGATCTTCATATCTTTGCGTCGCGCATGAACTTGGCCGCTTCTTCCGGAGCGGTCGGGTTGATATAAAAGCCGGATCCCCATTCAAAGCCAGCGGTGCGCGTGAGCTTCGGGACGATCTCAAGGTGCCAGTGGTAGAAGTCGTTGATTTCATCCTTGAACGGCGAGGTATGCAGGATGAAATTGTAGGGAGGCGTGTCGAGCACCTTGTCGAGCTGACGGAGCGTACGCTGGAGGATTTCGGCGAGGCTGCCAAAGCTCTTGTCCGGCGGTACGAATGCCGATTCGTGCTTTTTCGGGAGAATCCAGGTCTCGAACGGTTCGCGCGGGGCAAACGGCGCAATCACTACATAGCGCTCATTTTCATACACCAGCCGTTTGCCGGAACCGAGTTCTTGATTGACGATATCGCAGAAGAGGCAACGCTCCTTTGCATCATAATATTTGCGGGCGTTGTCCATCTCCTCACGGACCGTGTTCGGCACGATCGGCAGGGCGATCAGCTGGCTATGGCTGTGCTCAAGGGATGAGCCGGCAACCTCGCCCTCATTCTTGAAAACCAGGACGTATTTCAGCCTCGGATCCTTTTTGAGATCGTTCAGACGGAAATAGTAGGCCCAGAAAACATCTTCAACCGCCCGCAGCGGCATCGTTGCAAGCGACTGCTCGTGCTCCGGCGTTTCGATGATAACCTCATGCGCGCCGACACCGTTCATTTTGTCGAAGATGCCTTCGCCCATCTTGTTCAGGTCTCCCTGAATCTGGAGCGCCGGAAACTTGTTCGGCACCACGCGCAAGGTCCAGCCGGGAGTATTCGGCGGCGTGCTGGCAGGACGGAAGGCGATGATTTCCGGCGGAGCCGTATGTTCATTGCCTGGGCAGAAGGGACAGAAGCCGCCTGCCTTGCGTTTTTGCGACGGAGATACAAAATCGGTCGGCCGCTTTCCGCGCTCCACCGAGATGATGACCCAACGGCCAGAGACCGGATCCTTGCGTAATTCAGGCATACAACCTCCCAGAAACGATATGGGCGCACGGACAGTGCAAACCCACTGAACTTCCAACCAAATTCAGGTATAA
Source organism: Nitrospiraceae bacterium (assembly GCA_012517735.1). GTDB lineage: Bacteria > Nitrospirota > Thermodesulfovibrionia > Thermodesulfovibrionales > Dissulfurispiraceae > JAAYUK01. Next base: position 10,278 of record JAAYUK010000003.1, on the reverse strand, counting down.
TTATAGCACCATGAAGCCCATTTTTCATGCAGCTCCGGTAAACCCGCCCTTTGAAGACCCGGTGGTTCATGTCCGTATCCGTCACGAGGGACGAGCGTTGTTGTTCGATTGCGGTGATCTGCACCGGCTGCGTCCGGGACAGATCATGGACATTACCGATGTGTTTGTCACGCATATGCATATCGATCACTTTATCGGGTTCGATACCGTTATCAGGACCATCCTGCATCGGGAAACGCCGATCCGTTTTTATGGACCTGCCGGGATTACCGACTGCATCGAAGGAAAACTGAAAGGCTATACCTGGAACCTTATCCGCGACTATCCGCTGGTGATCAAGGTGCATGAGGTTGCCGACGGTTTGATCCGCCGGTCCCGCTTTGCGGCGCCGGAGTCATTCGGCCGTGTCGATGGCCGGCAGATGCCGTTTCAGGGAGTTCTTCTGGATGAGCCGTTACTGAAGGTTTCTGCGCTGGAGCTTTCCCACGGGATGCCTGCACTCGGTTATCGTCTGGACGAGACATTCCATATCAATATCCGGGGAAATGAACTTGAAGCATTGGGGTTGCCCGTCGGCCCGTGGCTTGCCGATCTGAAAACCGCCATCCGTGCGGTTGCGGCATCATGCGCCGACCCGGCGGATGCCCTCCCGATTGTTGCGGCAAAAGGATTTGCAGCCTATGGACGACGCCTTATGCCGGATGACCTGAAGCGGATTGTGCTGATAACACGCGGCCAGAGCATTGCCTATATTATGGACACGTCTCCGGCTGAGGAAAATATCGCGAAGATCACCGGTTTCGTCAGGGCAGTCGACGAACTCTTCTGCGAAGCCTATTTTCTGGAAGAAGACCGGGAGCGCGCTTTTGCGCGGAATCATCTGACCGCCCTGAGCGCAGCGCGGATTGCGTGCGGCGCAGCAGTCGGACATTTGACTCCGCTCCATTTTTCTCCCAAGTATCGCGACTGTCCTGAGCGGATAATGGAAGAAGCAAAGGCTGGAACCGGTGATCCTTCATGAGGTATGAGTATTGGTAAAAAACAATTCAGGACAAGAGAACGGAGAAGATGCCTGCCTGTGATCGCACGGGCTGGTTGTTCGAGCGTTCACTGGTGATGGCTTCCCGCAGTATGCATCACTGATCACCCATCACGATTTGCTACAATAATGCCATCAGGCGCTCCCGAAAGGAAATGCTCTCAGGACCATGACCAGACAAAAAAAACGACCGCTTATCCTGGTAACCAATGACGACGGCATTCACTCGCCCGGCATTGCCGCGCTTTTTCAGGCGATGCAGGAGGTCGGCGATGCATGGATTGTGGCTCCTGACCGGGAGCGGAGTGCGGTAAGTCATGCGCTTACGCTCCATCGGCCGCTCAAGGCAGAGCAGCTCGGCGATCAGATGTTCAGTGTCAACGGCACGCCTACTGATTGTGTTGCGCTTGCGATCCAGAAAATCCTGCCGCGCAAGCCCGACCTCGTTGCTTCCGGCATCAACAAGGGGGCCAACCTCGGCGATGACGTGACGTATTCCGGCACGGTGTCGGCAGCGATTGAAGGCACCATTCTCAGCGTTCCGTCTTTTGCCGTCTCCCTGGCTGGCGACCGGCCGTTTCGTTTTGATGTCGCCATCCCCTCGGCGGTTGCGATAGCACGCTATATTCTTGATACATCACTGCCGTATGACACGCTTCTCAATGTAAACGTGCCCAACATTGCAGCCGATGCAATCAAGGGCATGAAAATGACCAAGCAGGGCAAGCGGATTTACGACAACGCCATTCAGGAGGTCTTGTCCCCCTGGGGAGACAAGCACTACTGGATCGGTGGCGGCAAGCCGTATTGGGAGCATGGCGAGGACATGGATATTCAGGCGGTGCTGGACGGATATGTTTCGGTTACGCCGATCCATCTCGACTTTACCAATTATGAGGCATTGGCGATGCTGAAGAAGAGCCCTCTCAGCAAAGGCAGGAAGTAGCGGTCGTCGGGGAGCAGTATTGAAAGCATGGGAAGAGTTCCCGGAACAATCGGGTCGCTCCTCATGAGAGGCTTGGCGTTTCTTTTGTTGGTGATGTATGGATGACGAATATCTGCGCAATCTCATGGTAGACCGGCAGCTGGTATCACGTGGCATTCGCGATGAGCGGGTGCTGGCTGCAATGAGAAAGGTCCCCCGCCATCTTTTCATGCCCGGACCCAGCCGGGATCATGCATATAGCGATATGGCGCTGCCGATCGGGCAGAATCAGACGATTTCTCAACCGTACATGGTTGCCATCATGACCGAGCTGCTGGAGCTGAAAGGCCATGAACGGGTGCTCGAGATCGGGACCGGATCCGGCTATCAGGCGGCGGTGCTGGCAGAGCTCGCTGCGGAGGTGTATACCGTTGAGCGCATTCCCGACCTGGCTGCATCGGCTGCGCGCAATCTTGCAGACGTTGGGTATCGGAATGTCCATGTCCTGACTGCGGACGGCACGCTCGGGGATCCGGAGCACGCTCCATTTGACCGCATTCTGGTTACTGCTGCGGCTCCCGATATCCCCCAGCCGCTGCTCGATCAACTGGCCGATCGGGGGATTCTTGTTGCTCCCGTAGGAGAGCGTTACTCACAGATTCTGGTTCAGGCGATAAGGACCGGTAATACCATTCATAAAAATTACCAAACTCATTGTATTTTCGTCCCATTACTCGGCCGGCACGGCTGGTCTTCCTAGCTTGACACACAAAAAAAGCGCGTGTTAATGTGGTTAGATTTGGGTTCAAGGGCGGCGTGTCCTTCTAACATTATATATAGTGCCTCTGAATGCCCAAAAAAATGGGAAGGAGAGAATCATGGGGTTAGCAACATTCAAGGGGGGAGTGCACCCGCCTGACAAGAAAGAGCTTTCCAAGCAAAGCCCGATTACCCCGGCCGAAGCGCCGAAGCGTGTTTGTATTCCCCTGAGCCAGCACATTGGCGCGCCGTGCAAGGCGGCGGTCGCGATCGGTCAGGATGTCAAGAAGGGCGAAGTAATCGGTACTCCAGAAGGGTTTGTCTCTGCGCCGGTTCATGCGTCGGTTGCGGGGAAAGTTGCCGGAATTGTCGAGTGTCCTTCTGCGACCGGTCGTATGGTCCAGTGCGTCGTTATCGAGAACAACGGCACCGAAGAGTGGACCCCGCTCAAGGATAATCCTGACTATCTGTCCCTTTCGCCGGAAGACCTTCGCGCAAAGGTAAAGGATGCCGGAATTGTCGGGATGGGCGGCGCGGCATTCCCGACGCATGTCAAGCTTTCTCCGCCGAAGGAAAAGCCGATTGATGTGGTTATCCTCAACGGTGCGGAGTGCGAGCCATATCTTACGGCCGACTATCGCCTGATGATCGAGCGTCCGGATGATGTTGTCGCAGGACTGAAAGTGCTCATGAGGATCCTCGGCGTCACCAAGGGGTATATCGGCATTGAAGAGAACAAGATGGATGCCGTTGAGATCATGACCAAAGCGGTTGCGGGCGAAGGAACCATTCAGGTGGTTACCTGCAAGGTCATGTATCCGCAGGGCGCCGAGAAGATGCTCATCAAGGCATGTGTTGATCGCGAAGTCCCTGCGCGCGGACTTCCGATGGACTGCGGCGTTGTCTGTCAGAACATCGGCACCGCAGTCGCCATTTATGAGGCCGCACGCTTCGGCAAACCGCTGATTGAGCGTGTTGTCACGGTTACCGGCGCAGGTATCAGGGAGCCGAAGAACCTGATGGTCAAGGTCGGCACCATGGTCTCCGAGATTGTCGCGCAGTGCGGCGGCCTGAAGGAGGATACCGCCAAGGTCATTTCCGGCGGCCCGATGATGGGCTTTGCCCTGTATACCCTTGAAACCCCGGTTACAAAAGGGACCTCCGGCATTCTGGCGCTGCCTGAGTCCGAAGTGAAGCATGCCGACAAGTTCGGCCCGTGCATCCGTTGCGGACGCTGCATCGAAGTCTGTCCGATGGGGCTTATGCCGTCGATGCTCAGCATTACCGCAGAGAAGGGTTTTTGGGAAGACGCAAAGGCATACAATCTGTTTGACTGTTTTGAGTGCGGCACCTGCACGTACGTCTGTCCGTCGAAGCGGCCGATCGTTCAGCTGGTGCGTCTCGCGAAGTCGCAGACCAAACCGTAGCAAGAGGTCATCCCGGAGCTGTCTCCAGGCAGCTGCCGGATGACAAGGATGAGAGGCGCGGGGAGACCTTGCCCGCGGGATGCACGAACCGCTCAAAGCACGAAACAGGATAAAGGAGTTTCTCAATGGAGACAGTACGTACCCCGAAAGAGCAGCAGCTCATTATCTCAGCGAGCCCGCATATCCGCTCTGAGGAAACAACGAGCAGAATCATGTGGTCTGTCTCGGCCGCGCTGTTGCCCGCAACGATCATGGCCGCGTATTTCTTCGGCCCGAAGGCGATTTTTCTCATAGCCCTGACGATCGTGTCGGCAGTTGCAGCCGAATATGCGTATCAACGCGCAATGAACAAAGAGGTTACCGTCTGCGACGGGAGCGCCTTTCTTACGGGTTTGCTTCTCGGACTGAACCTGCCGCCGACCGTGCCGTTTTACATCCCGATCGTCGGTTCGGTCGTGGCGATTGTCCTGACCAAGCAGCTCTTCGGCGGTCTCGGTTTCAACGTATTCAACCCCGCGCTCATCGGCAGGGCATTTCTTCTCATATCTTTCCCGAAGCTGATGACGATCTGGGCTGAGCCGACCGCGCAGTTTGTTGCAATGGATGCAAAGACCACCGCGACTCCCCTTGGCATCATGAAGACCGAGGGGCTTGCAAAGCTCATGGAGGTCTTCGGTGACAAGGTCTCCCTCTACAAGAGCCTTGCCGTCGGCAATGTTGCCGGGTCTCTTGGTGAAACCTCCGCAATCGCAGTGCTCGTCGGCGGCATTTTTCTGCTGATTCGCGGGTATATCAGCTGGCATATCCCCGTGTCCTTCCTCGGCTCGGCTGCAGTGCTCGCCTGGATTTTCGGCGGCAAGGGCGCGCTTTTCACCGGTGACCCGATCATGCATCTTTTGAGCGGCGGCCTCATGCTCGGCGCCTTTTTCATGGCGACCGATTATGTCACCTCGCCGTCGGTCAAGAAGGGTCAATTGCTTTTCGGCGTGGGCTGCGGATTTCTTACCATGCTGATCCGGTTGAAGGGCGGCTATCCGGAAGGCGTCATGTTCGCCATCCTCATCATGAACTGTTTTACTCCGCTGATTGATCGGAGCTTCAAGTCTGAGGTGTTCGGCGCTGTGAAGGTGAAGAAGGAGGCGGCGAAGTAATGACGACCAAGGATATTCTGAAAATTGTTGCAAACCTTGTGGTGATCTATCTGGTCGGTGGTGCAATACTCTCGTATGTCCATGCGAATACCTCCCCGATCCGGTATCAGAACAACATTATCGCTGAAGAAAAGGCGCTCAAGCTCCTCATCCCCGATGCCGACAAGATTGAAAAAATGGGCGACTGGGAGATTCACGAAAAACACGGTAAATACTGGAAAGCGACCAAGGGAGAAGAGGTCATCGGCTATGTTGTTCTGTCGTTCGGCAAGGGATACTCCAGCTATATCAAGACCCTGATTGCGGTTGACAAGGACTTCAAGGTGATGAAGATCGAGATTCTCGATCATAAGGAAACCCCGGGTCTCGGGGATGAAATCCTCGTCCCTGCATGGAAGGATCAGTTTGTGGGCAAGGACTTCGATCATATCAAGCTCGTCAAGGGTGAAACGAAAGAATATATTCAGGCGATCACCGGCGTCACCATTTCGAGCCGGGCGGTCACTGACGATGCGGTCAAGAACGGCGTAAAGTTCCTGATCGACACGGTTAAAGGAGGAGGTGCGGCACATGGCGGAAGCCACTGAAGAACAGGTCAGTTACTGGGAGCTCATAAAAAACGGCATTCTCAAGGAGAATACCATCTTCCGGCTGGCGCTCAGCCTCTGTCCGGCAATCGCGGTTACGAACAATGTCAAGAATGGCTTTTTCATGGGCTTGGCGGTTGTGCTCGTCCAGGTCATGGTCAACTTTACGATTTCGGCCATGCGCAAGTTCATCCACCAGCGTATCCGGTTACCTATTTTCATGCTGGTCATCTCGGGTTGGGTTACCATCGTCAACCTAGTGATGGATGCCGCAGTGCCGGATGTCTACCGGGAAGTGGGCATGTATATTCAGCTCATCGTGGCGTTTGCCTCGATTCTGGCGCGTGCGGAAATGTTTGCGAGCAAGAACAGGATTGTGCCGTCGGTATTTGACGGTATCGGCATGGGCACAGGCTTTTTTATTGCCCTCATGATCATCAGCGCCTTCCGTGAACTGATCGGCAAGGGGCAGCTCTGGGGTTTTCCGATTATTGATGCAAAACCGCTGCTTATCCTGATTCTGCCTGCGGGCGGATTCTTCGCAGTCGGTATCCTGATGGCCGCCTTCAACTGGGTGTACGCGAAGTACTTCAGTTCCGGCGGGCATTCGCACTGAGGGAGGACTCCATGGATTTCGGAAAGCTTTTTGAACTGGTCGTCTCGTCTTCCCTGGTGAATAACTATGTTTTCACGATGTTTCTCGGCCTTTGTATCTTCTTCGGTGTTTCGAAGAAGATGGAGACCGCGATCGGCATGAGCATCACCTTTACTACGGTCATGATGATCAGCGCGGCAATCAGCTGGATGGTCTTCAAGTTCATCATGGTGCCGCTGAATATCGAATATCTGATGATCATCGTCTTTATCGGTATTGTCGCAGGACTTGTTCAGGGTTCTGACACCGTGATGAGAAAGGTGGCTCCTGATCTGTACAACAAGCTCGGCATCTACCTTGCATTGATCTCGACGAACTGTATCATCCTTGCAGTGCCGCTTTCGAGTGTCGGCAACAAGTACAACTTCATCGAAACCATCGCTTTTGCGCTCGGGTCGGGGCTCGGCTTTTCGCTCGCCATGATCATCATGGCGAGCATCCGGGAAAAGCTGGAACTTGCCGAGGTGCCGGGCCCGTTCAAAGGACTGCCGATGGCGTTTGTTATTACCGGTCTGATCGCCCTCGCCTTTACCGGCTTCTCGGGCCTGATTACGTTGTAAGGTTGGGAGAGGAGACACATGTACGATATCTATCAAATAGTTACTGATCTCACCGGGGCGTTGCAGCACCTTGCGGACCTGACACAAAACCTGCTTCCGCAGGTCGGCGTCGGCGGTGAAATAGAGGCAAAACCGGCCAATGAGATTGATGCCGGGAAGATTCTCAGATCATCGCTCGTCTTTCTGTTTGGCATGAGCACCGTATTCGGGTTTGTTCTTGCCTTTGCCGCCAAGAAGTTTGCGGTGAAGGTTGATCCGCGTGTCGAGCAGGTCATGGGTTGTCTTGCCCACGCACATTGCGGCGCATGCGGTTACGCTGGCTGCGAGCAATACGCAGTTGCGGTCGTCAACGACCCGGCTGTTTCCCCGAGCCTCTGCACCCCGGCGGGAGAGAAGGCGGCATCGAAGATCGCGGCGATTACCGGCAAGAAGGCCGAGATACTTGAGCCGATGTATGCCCGGGTCATGTGCCAGGGCGATGTCAACAAGGCAAAAACCCGGTACAAATATGAGGGGGTTACCGACTGCCGGGCTGCGGTCATCGCCGGCGGCGGCGACAAGGCCTGCGTCTATGGCTGTCTCGGCTACGGCACCTGTGAGAAGGCATGTCCGTTCGGGGCGATCAGCATGAATGAGGCTGGTCTTCCGGTCGTGGATGAAGGGAAGTGTACCGGCTGCCGGAAATGTGAAGCAGCGTGTCCGAAGAAGGTCATTGAAGTGCTTCCCGCCTCCAAGCGTGTGCTCGTCACCTGCCACTCGCGGGACAAGGGGCCTGATACCAAGAAGGCCTGTCAGATTGGCTGCATCGGCTGCGGTATCTGCGCAAAGGTCTGCCCATTCGATGCGCCGAAGATCGACCGGAATCTTTCGGTCATCAACGTCGAAAAGTGCAAGGTCTGCGGATTGTGTGTCGCCAAGTGTCCGACCAAGGCGATCACCGATTTCATCCCGGCGCGCGGCAAGGCGACGGTCGGCGACAAATGCATCGGCTGCGGTATCTGCGCAAAGGTCTGTCCGGTCAACGCGGCGTCGGGGGAGGCCAAAAAGCGCCACACCATTGATGCCGGCAAGTGTGTCGGCTGCGGAATCTGCACCGCAAAATGCCCTGCACAAGCCATTGACGGGACGTTCAATGCCAGGGAAGTCTTTGCTGCCGCGGCTTTGAAGAAAGCGAAGGCTGCTGAAAAGGCGGCAGAAGCCAAAACGAGCGCATAGGAGTCTGTGTATAAGGCTTGACTTTTCGATCAGGATCGGGCGAAAATTTACCACCATGGTAAAAATTCGTCCGATCCTGATCTGTTGTGTCGTCCTGTTGCCGTTGATTATGGCAGTCCCGTCGTTTGCCTCCGTTGATACCTCGGGTTCTCCTGAGCATCAACCGGTAGTACTGCTGAGTGCAAAACAGCCTGACGGAGCGGGGGCAGGACATCCCGCCTCCGATCTTGGTATCCGGCAGGTTCCGGAGGCATCCGAAGCGAAGCATGCCGAAAAGGCCGTCCCGGTCATCCGACAGGCTCCTGACAGAGAATCTTCTGCAGAGGCCGGCACTGCCAGAAGTGAATCCGTCCCGGTCATCAAGAATGCCCCCCCGGCCGGCGAAGCTGCTCAGCCAGCAGCTCTGGTAGCAGCGCCTTCCCCTTCAGATTCAGAGGCTCAACCCCCGGATGAGAGCGTTTCGTCCCGGACCCCGGCTCCTCTGGGGATTCCTTATGAGTCCGAGGCGCATGCCGTCCGTGCCATTGACCGCAATATCTATCTCTTTTCCGAGCGCATGAAGCAACGCTTCGGGATGTGGCTGGAGCGGTCGGCCAAGTATGTCGACATCATGAAGGGCATTCTCAAGGAAAAAAGCGTTCCCGAAGAGCTGGTTTTCCTCCCGATTGTCGAGAGCGGCTTTAATCCCCACGCCTATTCTCATGCCCGAGCGGTCGGTCCGTGGCAGTTTATCGAGGGGACGGCAAAGCGGTACGGTCTGGTTGTGGACTGGTGGCGGGATGAGCGGAAGGATCCCTTGAAATCGACGCGTGCCGCCGCCCTCTATCTGCGGGATCTTTACAAAATGTTCGGGTCCTGGAATCTGGCCCTTGCGGCATATAACGCGGGAGAAGGCCGCATATCAAAGGCCCTTCGCCGCTCCGACGCCGATTCCTATTGGGACCTGCTGCACACCAAGCAGATTCGCCCGGAAACCAAGGAATATGTTCCGCGGTACATCGCGGCTACCATGATTGCCCAAGAGCCTGAGAAGTTCGGTTTCCGGAATCTCGAATACCACGAGCCCATGGATTATGTGGAGGTGACGCTGCACCATCCGGTTGACCTCGATATCATTGCACAATGCGCGGAAGTCGATGTGAAGGAGATTCGCGACCTCAATCCTGAGCTCCGCAGGTGGTCAACGCCCCCGAACGTCTCTTCATACACCATACGCATTCCGTCGGAAAGCAGTGAAGTTTTCCGTGAGAACCTGGAGGAGATTCCGGTCAAGGAACGGTTCAGCTATGATAAATATACCGTCAGGAAGAAGGAGAATCTCAAGACGGTCGCGAAAAAGCTGAACGTCCCGGTCAGCACGATCATTGCGCTCAATAATTTCAGCGGACTTGAAGCTCTGAAGGCTGGTGATACGATCAAGGTGCCGCCGAAGGATAAGTTCCATGCTGACCTGGACGATCGTATGTCCGCGAAAAAGGCGCAAAAGGTTGCTGCAAAGAAGAAGCGGAGTTCCAAAGAGCCGAAGACGAGCAAGGCCGGAAAAAAATCCAAGGGCAAGAAAAAGGTAAAGACCAAGAAAGCATAGCCACGTTCGGGAATACGTGCCCGTGCCGGGTGTTTCTGGCATGGAGCGGAACTGAATATAACAAGCCCCGGGGCACCTTTGCTCCGGGGCTTGTTATATTCAGACTATGCGAATCGTCATTTCCGGGAGTTTGCTCTATTTTTGGGGGCCGAGCAATGCCTTTGCCTCTTCGGCAACCGGCGATTTCGGGAACTTCGTCATCACTTCCTGGTACTTTGCCTTCGCCTCTTCCGCCTTGCCCTGGGCCGCCAGTATCTTGCCCATCTCCACCAGCGCCAGATCCTGCAGCGGCGCGTTCCGCGTCAGCACCACCTTCTCCAGCGCCGCCAGCGCCTTGGCGCTGTCCCCCTTCTTCAGCTGCACCATCGCCACCTT
>JAAYUK010000021.1 GCA_012517735.1 Nitrospiraceae bacterium | reverse complement strand
GGTTCAGGGCTTCGACATCATCAATACAGAGGTCGAATGCGTAGCCGCGCAGACCGATCTTCCGGTGTGCGAGGGCAAAGAAAATAAACGTATCGTTCGGGCAGGGTGAGAATCCGAGCGCCAGCTTCATTTCCAGATTCTAGCATGCGGCTTTCCCGCCTGTCCAAGGCTGTTCAGCCAGGTGAATACTTGACGAAACAGATGTGCTATACTAAACTCCGCATATGGATGCAAGAGAAAAAACATTGCGGGTTATAGTTCAGAAAATCCCGAAATTGCCCACGCTGACGTCGGTTGCCGAGAAGCTGCTCGGCATGGTCGATGACGATCGTTCAAGCGTCGACAGTGTTGTACACATGATCGAGCAGGACCCTGCAATTGTCGCCAAGGTGCTCAGCTTTGCGAACGCCGCATTTTACGGTGCGGGACAGCCGATCCTGAACCTGAACGATGCGGTCATGAAGATCGGGTTCAAGAATATCCGGAGCATTGCGCTCGGCATCTCGCTCATGACGATATTTGCCGACAACAAGGAACGGTATGCTGAAGCGTACCGCAAGATTTTCTGCCACTCTTTTGCGGTCGGTGTTATCGCAAACCAGATTGCGGATCGTGCCGGTCACGAGGTTCTCCATGAGGAGTTCATCGTGGGACTGCTGCATGACATCGGTCAGCTCGTCATCAATAAATATTTCAATGAAGACTATGTCCGGATCATGGACGAATTCCAGAAGGGCTGTTTCCTGGTGGATGCGGAGGAGACGGTTCTCGGTGTTACCCATGCCGATATCGGGCTCTGGCTTGCTGACAAGTGGAATCTTCCGGCCGTGATCCAGGATGCCATCTATTATCACCACCATCCCCGGGATGCTGTCCGCAATAAAAAAGCGGTTGCTGTGGTGCATCTGGCCAATGTTGTTGCCGAGCGGCGGGCTCTGGGACCGCTCGGGGCCGGTCCGTCTAATCCGCTCGATTACGCTGCTCTCGATATGCTCGGCATGACCGAACAGGACCTGGCCCAAATTGAAGCCCAGATTGATCCTGAAGCACTCGTCTCAGAGCTCTTCGACTGAATGCCGCGCTCAGCCGACAACCTCCTGATCGAACGCCTTTACCGGGCAACCATGGCGGGCGCCTTTTCGCCCGTCTCTCTGGAGGGACTTTCCGAGCGGGAGCGTTTTATCGCGCAGAAGCTGAACCAGGAGATGACGCAGTGCGACCGCTTCAGGGTTGCTTCCAAGGCGTTTCATCATGCACTGGACGAGGTCGAGCGGTTTTATGACCGGTCGGTACGTGCGCTTTCCGCACTGATCAAGGTCGGCCGGCTCGATGAGGTTTTCTCCGATACTGACCAGTTCTGCCGCAGTGTGCTCGATATTTTTTCCGAAGAACTCGATTTCGAGAACTGCTCCATCATGCTTGCCAATGCCGACGGCAAGACGCTTACCCTGGTCGCCGGAAAGGGCCGGGGAGACCGGTATGCAACCGGGAATTCCCCGGTTAGGATCGGCAGTTCCATACGGATCGGTGAAGGGGTTGCTGGCGTTGCGGCAGCCACTGGCGAGTACGTCTTTGTGCCCGACATCTCGAAAGATGCCCGTTTCAAGTCGCTCGACATGAAGGTCGATATCGCTTCGCTCCTCTCGGTACCGATTAGGACCGAAAAAAAGATCATCGGGGTGATCAATTTCAGCCATCCGATGTCCGGCATCTTTGACGAAAACATGATCAATCTCGTGATGATCCTTTCCAATTTCGTCGGTCAGATGATCCTTCTCATGCAGCTTTACGGAAAGGTTGCGAGCTGGAATGAAGCGCTCAAGAATGAGGTTGAGAAGAAGACGGCGGATCTGAAGAAAAAAAATGCGCAGCTGCGCAAGATCACCCTGATCGAT
>JAAYUK010000184.1 GCA_012517735.1 Nitrospiraceae bacterium | reverse complement strand
GAGCTTCTGGGGGTTGTTGAAGACAGAGCTGGTGCATCACCGGAGGTATAAAACGCGCGAGGAGGCGAGACGGGAGATTACGGAGTATATCGAGGTGTTTTACAACCGGCAGCGCATACAGGCTCAGCTTGGCTACCTGTCTCCGGCTGCCTATGAGCGGAAGTTCTATAAAGAACTGTTTGCAGCCTGAGTGCTTTGGGGTCCACTATTGACAGCAGGGGGCAGACTATTTTAACTGTGACCTGAAGTGCGGTGTGCCTTCCGGAGTCCCCGCAAGAAATGACAAGGAATTGAAAGGCAAAATGGTTTCACACATGAGAATGCTGCAGAAAAAACCATGGCGAATGCGGAAATACTTTGAACATCCACGCATTCGATATGCTGCTTGATATGAACTATTTGATTGCCGGGTTAATAATACCATCCGCACTGCACGGTCCCGTACCTCGGGGGAATACTTCGTTGTCTTTTTCATGGCTCTATCCTCTCAAATTGTAGAGCCTCCAGTAAACCCGGGGGGGATTCAGACGATCTCTCTTAATGGTGGTAGATTAGCCGAAACTGGAGATGGTACGATCGCCTGTACATTACTTGACTCGACGTGATCGACAGATCCCTCCCAAGACATTATTTGGCATAGGTGTTCAGGCATAATAATACAGTGCTTGAATCTTCTTAGGGGAGGCGATTTTGCTTAAACTTACATATTCCAATGACCCGGGCAAGCTCGTTGAATCCCTGATCACCAATAGTACAGCACTTACAGGGAAGGGGACAGAACTGCTTTTCTCCCCCCCTACAATCATACTTCCCAATCGCAATCTGAAAACATGGCTTTATTTTGAGCTGGCACGCAGGACCGGCGTTGCCGCAAACATTCGGTTTCAGTATCTCGAGGATTTCGTCCAATCCATCCTCACAGAGTGTGGTCAGGCCGGAACAATTATCAATAGAAATATCATCCATAGCGCGCTGATTACACTTCTGCAAAAAAGGCTAACACAAGAAGATCTGGCCAAACTCCCCGCTGAAGTCTCCGAATACCTGTCATCAAGCCAAAGTTCTGATGAGCTGGATCAGCGTATTTATCAGCTTTCTTCCCAATTATCGAGGGTATTTGAGGAATATTTTCTATCCCGCGCCTCCATGCTGAGGAAATGGCAACGCGGTGACTTCATCTCCAATAAGGAGCCGTTCAGGTCGACCGAGTGTTGGCAGCGGGAAATCTGGAATCTGCTGTTTGGAAGTGAGGGGAGTCTCACCAATGCATCCGATAGTCAAAGGCGCCCGCTGCTTTCGTATATGTCTGCTCTGGACACTTTGCCGCAGCGAACCATCAGGCTGCAGGGGGAATACCATCTCTTCGGGTTTTCCTACATGTCCCGCGGGTACCTGCGTGTCATCGATCAGATTGTCCGGTCGAAGGATATTCATTGTTACTCGTTGAATCCCTGCCAGGAGTTCTGGGAAGATGTTGCATCTCAATCAGAGGTGTTCCGCGAGAGGGCGCGGCGGGCAAGAGTCAATCGCAAGGTGACTCCCTATGAACTGGAGGAACAAGAAGATCCATTTCATCTGGACGATGATGTTGAAACACCCGCTTTGCGCCTCTGGGGCCGGCCTGGCCGAGAGTACATTCATATCCTTAACTCGATGACTGACTGTGATTTCAATGAGTCATTTGCGGACCCACTTCAACGAGGGCAGACCCTGCTGCATCAGCTTCAGCACGATATCCTCTTCAGGGAGGAAGGACGTGATCTGCCCCCCGAGAACGTCAATTTCTCGGTGGACCAGAGCATACGGTTGTATGCCTGTCCGGGCATTCAACGGGAGGTCGAGATCGTAGCAAACGAGATCTGGTCTCTGGTCATGCAGGACAACCAGATGAGAGGGCAGGAAGCAGACGGTTCTCACCTGCGTTTTAACGACATTGCGGTCATCATTGCGGACAGTTCGGAATATGACACCTATCGTACACACATAGCATCAGTGTTTCGGGAGATCCATGATATACCTCACTCCGTAAGCGACGCATCACTGGCAAAGGATGCACGCGTTGCCGAAGCGGTTCAGCTGCTTCTGGATCTTCCGCTCAGCGCCTTTCGCCGGGAGGATGTATTGCGACTCCTCACTCACCCTTCAGTAATAGCCCGGTTTCCGGACGCAGATCCTGATCAGTGGATTTTCTGGGCAGAAAATACGGGGATATTCCATGGACGCGACCATACGTCGCATTCCGGTACGTATATTGACAAGGACTATTACAACTGGGAACAGGGTATCAGGCGTCTCTCCCTTGGGGCGTTCATGAGCGGACTCAGAAGCGGTAATGAGACGGTGTATTCTTCCGTGGGCGAAGGGTATCTCCCTGAGGAGTTCGGTCTCGGCAGCATGCCCAATGCCGCCCTGGCCGTATCAATCCTTTCGTCCCTGTTTGAGGACTGCCGGTACGCAGCCGATCAGAAAATGACATTTGGGGAGTGGTCACAATTTCTACATGCCTTCATCACGAGCTATATTGGAGCTGACTCCGAGGATGATGAACAGGCCCTCACAGAGTGCATTGGCATCGTTGAATCGCTGAAGCAGCGTCAGATCGATGATACCCGGATCTCCTATCGAATCATCCGGGAGTTTGTCCGATCGGAGCTGTCAGGCCTGACCGGCAACAAGGGGCAGTACCTCGCCCGCGGGGTGTCGGTCTCTTCATTTCTGCCGATGCGGCCGATCCCATTTCGCGTCGTCTTTATCCTTGGTCTCGGGGAGGGGAGGTTCCCATCCCGTGACATGCGCAACCCTCTCGACCTGAGGGGTGCGCGCCGGATGGCGGGTGATGTTACCGCCCGGGATCGCGATCAGTATATGTTTCTGGAAACGCTTGTTTCAACGCGGGACCGTCTCTGTCTTTCGTATGTCTCGCGAGACGGTCAGACCGGGGACATCATTGAGCCGTCTTCGGTGGTCAAGGAACTCATGTTCATGCTGGAGCGTGGATATGTTGGCAAGGATGGTGTCAAGCGCATGATTGTGACCCATCCTCTGCGTCGATTTGACCCTGAGTATTTCCCATCCCTGTTTGAGTGTGAAACGACGCGATTACCGAATTATTCTCCTGATGCACGGAAAGAGGCCGCCGCCGCTGCCTTGCGGGATTCGCTTGCGAGGGAATTTGAGGGCATACTGCCGGAAGGTAAAAACATCAGGCAACTGATTCCGCAAGAAGTCAGGCAATTTCTGGGGGACATGCAACCTCTGAAGGCTGCTTCATGCGATGTGGAAGAGCTTGAGCGGATCCCTCTTCGGATAATCAGGAAGTTCCTGGAATGCCCCCTTCAGGGATGGGCGGCTTTTCAATTGGGATTGAGGGAAGATGACCATCAAGATCCGATTGTGAAAAATGAAGAAGCACTGGAGACATCTGCTCTGGACACCTCGATCATACAGAGAACCACATTTATGCAAAGCTGGAATCAGGCAGGAACTTTGGGCGGCTTTGAGACAATAGCACCCGCAGCATATGAGGAATGTATCCGGATCAGCGAAATGAAGGGTCAGACGCCGAGCGGTATTTTCAAGGAGGCGGAAAAGCGGAAGCATCTTGCTACCCTGCTGCTCTGGCACGATCATCTGGAGAAGGACAGAGGGAGCCGTCCCGTCAGTATCGTCCGAATTCAGTTTGGCAAAACCATTGGATCCGGAGCAAGCATCGTAGAATCGCCGATCGTGCTTCCTCAGGAGTCAGGTACGACTATCGAAATATCAGGGAGTAGTGGGTTATTATCCGCTGACTTGAGTGCGGCCTATATCCTCTATCAAAAACATGCCGATAAATTTCCCACTGAGCGGCTTCTACCGTCATTTCTTGATATGCTCTGCCTTGTCGTGCTGAACCGCGTGCATGAGACTGTCTTCCCGGTGCATGTTGTCGGTCTCGATAAGGTCAAGACATACAAATTCAATGTTCCGCCCCGGGATATCTGCCTTGAGTTTCTGCAGACCGCAGTGAATGACATAACGAAGCTGCCCCATGCGTATCTTTTGCCGCACGATGTGGTGATAAAATGGCATTTTGACAATAAAAAGCATTCGCTTGAAACACTCATTGCCGAGGCAAAAGGAGATGATAGAAAGAGCAGGAGCTGTTCATATGGTCCCCTCCGGGCGGGCGACTATGATCCGCCCTGGAGGGCGGATGCTGAAGATTTGGCGGAACGGAGACTGGGACTTTTCCTTGATAGTCTGGTTCTCGAGAAAAAAGAAGCAAAGCTGGCCAAGAAGGGGAAAAAATGAAAATATTCTACCCGCGTCCCGACATACTTGACAGAATCCCGAAAGATGATCATACCGTCATCGAGGCCTCCGCGGGAACCGGCAAGACATACACGATCGAACATCTGTTTATCGAGCTGCTTCTAAGTAAACAAGCGTCAATCGACAGCATCCTCGTACTTACGTTTACGGAACGCGCTGCCAGTGAGCTGCGCAGCCGTGTCCGGAGCATGATTGAAAGGGTTATTGCCACACCGCCATCACCGCAGAGCCCCGGGGGGAATTGCTGGGAAATCGATCCCCAGGGGAAAGTTCATCTTGAGCGTGCTTTGTTCAGCTTTGACATGGCACCGATTCATACAATCCACAGTTTTTTCCAACGCGTAGTGAATGAACACGCTTTTAGCAGTGGCCGGCTGTTTGAGCAATCCCTGGTCGATAGTAGAAGCGTTTTTCAGGATGCTTTTCTGGATACTCTCCGCAGCGAATTCAGTTGTAAGCCAAGGTTTATCCCCTATCTTCAGGCGTGGCTGGCAAGCGGCAAGACCATTGAAGATCTCCAGAATGAATTATATCAATGTCACGCAAAAAAACGGCCTATTCTGCCGGAGTTTGTGGAACAGGCCTTGATGCAGGCGTTTCTGACCCTCCATGCAGCGCTTCAAGCGGGCGGACTTGCGGAACAGTTTACGACTGAGGCAAAAGACAACGGATTAGGTAAATCAGTCAGTGCGCTCGTGAAGAGGATTGATCAATTTGCCGTGATGCTTGCCGGTATTCAGCAGAGTTCCTGTATGGCAGATATCCTGCTCGGATTTGATCCTGAAGGGATAGAATTTACTCTGAGCAGAGTGTCGTCGGCAGCCACATGGAGTGCGCCTGTCATGACATACATTGACGCTCTGCGGCAGTTGAAGAAGCACTATGTATCGCTGAAAGCTGCGGTTGTCGGGCTTTTCCTGCGTGAAGTGCAGAAGCGTCTGGAGCAGAAAAAGAGGGCGGAGGGGTTATACGACTATGACGACATGATCTCACATCTGCTTGATGCCGTGACGGGTCCGCAACAGGGCGCATTGATCACTGCCCTGAGGGCCCGTTTCCGGTATGCGCTGATTGATGAGTCTCAGGATACGGACCAGCGGCAATGGGAGATATTTGAGCGGATCTTCGTGAAAAGCCGGCCTCCGGCACAGAATATCCTCTATCTTGTGGGCGACCCAAAACAGGCAATCTATGGCTTTCGCGGAGCCGATGTCCAAACGTATCTGGCCGCAAGGAAGGCATTGTGCTCCCAACGCCAACCTGTTCCTCTGGCGAGCAATTACCGTTCAACGGCAGGGCTGATTAATGCTTTCAATGAACTCTTCAGGCAGGATATCGATGCCCCGTTCTTTCAGGGGGAAATCCGGTATGAAACCCCGCTTCAGTGCGGCAATCCTCAGTTCCAGGCGCTTGACCGACAAGGCCAGGATATCTCCCCGGTAGTTATCTGGGAAATCGGAGCTAATTCTGATGACGAGGTTTCCGCAGAGTACTACAAGAATGCGTTGGGCTCGGCAATAGCTGCGGAAATTCCCAAGCTCTTAAATGGCGGTCTTGTCGGTCTTAAAGCGAGCGATATATTCATCCTCACCCGATCTGAATCTGAAGGTCGGCGTGTTGCGCACTACCTCCGCAAGGCCGGCCTTCCGTATGCCTTCTATAAGCTTGATGGCTTATTTGAGACCCCGCAGGCTCAACATATTCTTGATCTCCTGCTGGCTATCGACCGCCCATTTGACGAGTCCCGCCGACTGCGAGCCTGGTTGACCCCATTTTTTGATGTGCCACTTGATCGGTTGCTGCATTGCAAGGGACTGCCCGAAAGCGATCTTCTGGTGAAACGACTCCTTGATTGGCATGCTCTTGCACTCCGCCGTAATTTCGCGGCACTGTTTTCCAGCATCATCAACGAAAGCGGAATTGTCCGAAGGACAATCTTTTTTGAAGAATCCGAGAGGGAGCTCACAGACTATCTGCACATTATCGAGCTGCTCATGGAAGAGGCAAGCGCCGGCGGGAGGGAGTTGTCTGACATTAATCAGTTGCTCGCTGATTATATCGCGAAAACTCGTACGCCGGCACGTGACGACGGATCCGTGCAGCGCCTTGAAACCGATAAGGACGCCATTCAGATTATGACCATGCACAAAAGTAAGGGGTTGGAAGCGTCGGTGGTATTTCTCTATGGAGGGTACAGTAAGCGGATCGGAGGAGATTCTTACCATCTCTATCACGATGACAGCGGTAAACCAGTATTGCATATCGACGGAACATCCGAAACTAAAGTTCGGGCTGAAGCGGAAAGCGATGACGAAGACCGGCGGTTGTTGTATGTGGCGACTACGCGAGCCAAAGCGAGACTCTACCTGCCGTATGTCCATCCTAAAAAGTATAAAAATCCCGGTATGTATAGACTTTTGAATGGCCGGCTTGCAGCGATATTGGCTGATCCGGACACCATGAAACAGAAAGGCTTTATTAAAGAAGTGCCTCCATATGCAGGAGATAACGCAGGGACAAAAGATAAAGCGGATAAAGACGTGGTGAAACAATGGCGGCCGTCATCTGATCTGCTTGAAGAGATTGATGAGTCGGAGCAATTTGCCATGCTTCGTGATCAGCATGCCGGATTTGATGTCACTTCATATTCCCATATGAAGATGATGATGGGTGGGTATGCAGCACCGGGTGGAGATGAGGAACGGATCTTCGATGACCGCAGTGCTGAAAGCGGAAAGCTGACCGTATCCACCGATTCTCCGGCTGGCCCGCGTTTTGGCAAGGTGTTACATGCCCTGATGGAGCAGGTTGCTTTCCGGGGTATTGTGCATGCTGATGGAGGCTCTGCTGAGTGGATGATGCAGGCGTCGGTGCGCTCCCTGGCGATGAAGGCCCTTGCGCGGGAGGGGCTGTCTGAGCAACACGCCAGCTTCCTGCTTTCTCTTGTCTATAACGCTCTGACAAGTAAAATTCAGCTGGCGGACGGCACAATATTGGATAGGCTGACGAATGTTGAACAGATGGCAAGGGAGGTCGAGTTCCTCTATCCATATCCGGAAGACTCCCTTCCGGGCATTGCCGTTGCGGATTGGCCCGAGGTTCGCATCGGCAGAGGGTTTGTGAAGGGATTTATTGATATGGTATTCACCTATGGTGGTAAACTGCACCTGTTGGACTGGAAATCCGATATCCTGCCTGACTACTCTGCTCAGAGCCTGAAGGATCATTTTGCACAACATTACGATTTACAGAGCAAGCTCTATCTTATCGCCCTCTGTAGAATCCTCAAGGTTCATACAGAGGATGCTTATAATGAGCGTATCGGATCGGTGGTGTACTGTTTTGTCCGGGGAATGAAGCCGGACGGCGATGCCAATGCGGGTGTTGCAGTTTCCCGACCGTCATGGGATGATCTGCTGGCTTTTGAACAAAGGCTGATCAGTGGGGCGATGTTTGTCGGGAGGCAGTCATGAGCCGTTTTCAGCGTCTCTCATTATGCGGGACAGCGCGCCTGGCATTTAAAGGAACTGAAGGCATTGCTCCTGATGTAGCGAGGTATGAAGAGTTTCTTGACCGACTGCGCAAAGGCGTCAAGGCGTTTAATATTGAGGATGATATCGTGCAGGTTGCAGCAAGACTTGTTTCGTTTGCGCATGGCGCTGATCCTGATGAAAAAGAAGCCCTGACGCTGCTTGCACTCTGTTCGCTTGTGTCAGTGCGCCAGGGCAATACCATGGTGCCGCTGGGTGATCCCAAAACATATCTTGTAGATCTGGTTCGACCGCTTGTAGGATTTGACGATCAGGGCAGCGATAATTCGGAATCGGTAGCGGAAAGGATCCTTCCGAGAATTGAGCACCTTCTTCAAAATCATGCTGACAATCCAATTATCGGAGGTGCGGGGGAATATAAGCCGCTTCTGATTGATGCGGACAGCCTGTATTTGGAGCGGATGTTCCGTCTTGAGCGGGTCTTTTGTGAGCGTCTGCGGGAATTAGCAGGCCAGACATCGATCGGTTTTTCAAAGGAAAGCGTTGAGCAGCATGTGAGGAATCTGAATACAGGAGCTATCAATCTCACCAAGGAGCAGAAGCACGCGATCACGGTTGCGCTAACACACCCCGTGTCGATCATTTCCGGTGGCCCGGGAACCGGAAAGACATCAATTGTCGTATCTATCATCCGCGTTTTGCAGATGCTGGGGGTTAAGAAGCAACATATCATACTCGCAGCGCCAACGGGAAAAGCTGCCCAGAGAATGACGGAATCGGTGCATGCGGGGATCGGCCTTGGAGGAAAGCCCGAAGAATCGACCATTGATGAGGCCAGTACGTTGCATAGGCTGTTGCAGTATTCTCCGTCAAGAGATGTCTTTAAACATAATGAAATCAATAAGCTGACGGGGAAAGTCATTATTGTGGATGAGGCATCCATGATAGATCTTTACCTCATGGAGCGCCTGATGAGTGCGTTGCCGCAAGAGGCGTTGCTGATTTTGATCGGTGATGCGGATCAGCTTCCGTCGGTTGATGCCGGAGCGGTTTTGGGAGAACTCATGCAATTTGAGCAGGCCACCCCAGCAGGATTGGAGATAGGAATTGTTCGCCTTACGGAAAGTTTCCGTATGCGTGCTGATAATAGTGATGGGCGACAGATATATCAGCTTGCCGAGGCGATCAAAAGAGGTGCGATCAATGATATCTGGAATACGAATGACCCTATTCTGGATAGGTGCACGAATCTGAACGCAAGCTCTTTTTCCGGAGCGCGATTTCTTGATACATCGCACTCAGAGAGTGCAATAGGCGACTTTTGCAAAAAATGGTATGAAACAAAGATTATCGGGCTGCGGGACTTTCGGGAACTGGTCAGCAAGCGCTATTACTATGACCAAAACGGGTTCTCCCGGCAGGCTCTGGAAGACTTAACCCGACTGTTTGATCACTTTGAGAGTTTCAAAATCCTCTGTGCTACGAATGTTTTTTCTACCGGGACGTGGGCGGTGAATCGCATCTTTCATGGGATGGCGCTGGAACGGGAAGGATTTGACCGACCAGTCAGCTTTGCCCCAGGAGAGCCGGTAATGATGGAGCAGAATGATTATGTCCGGAATATATTTAACGGAGACCAGGGAATTGTCCTGCGAGTGGCACCAAAGAAGGGAATGCTTCGGCTGATGGCGATATTTAGGCGTGGCACAGAGTACGTCGCATATCCCGTTGACTCGCTTCGTGGCAGGCTTTCCTTGGCGTATGCCATTACTGTTCATCGCAGTCAAGGGTCTGAGTATAGAAGCATAGCACTTATCCTCCCTGAGCAACATATGAAAATATTGACGCAGGAGATACTCTATACGGCGGTTACGCGGGCAAAAACCGGTGCGTTGGTCATAGGCCGGCCAGATGTGTTCTCCGAAGGGGTTCGTGTACGCGTTCAGCGAGCATGCGGAATTGGTAGACGGATATCGGTTCTTCAGAGACCGGGGGCGATCTGATTAATGATAGTCCATATACTGCGGCAATCGGGAGCATCATGAATACCAGCTTAATCCGGCGCTGGAGGACATAGAGCACAGCCGCACAATGGCCAGGTATCTGCAGTTAAACGGCATATGCGAAAGATTCCACAAAACCATCCTTGATGAGTTCTACAGTGTGGCTTTCAGAAAGAAGGTTTATAATAGTATCAGTGAGCTTCTGGCCGATCTGGACCAGTGGATTGACGAGTACAACGAACAGATGACCCATAGCAGCCAATACTGCTTTGGCAAGACCACGATGCAAACATTCAGGGATTCTGTGCATCTGGCAAAGGACAAGATGTTGGGAGGGAGTCGATGTTCAATCGCGTAATACTG
Organism: Nitrospiraceae bacterium; assembly: GCA_012517735.1. GTDB lineage: Bacteria > Nitrospirota > Thermodesulfovibrionia > Thermodesulfovibrionales > Dissulfurispiraceae > JAAYUK01. Next base: position 2,612 of record JAAYUK010000184.1, on the reverse strand, counting down.
ATCGGCAATCTTACAAGAAAGCCTGAATTGAGGATGACCGGGGGAGGGACTCCTGTCGCTACGCTTACCCTTGCAGTGAATTCACGTTACACCCATGGGGGTGAAAGCAAAGAAGAGACGCTTTTTATGGACTGTACGGTTTTTGGCAAGCAGGCCGAAACCGTTGAGCAGTATCTTGGCAAGGGGCGCTCGGTGCTAGTTGAGGGTCGTTTGCAGGAACAGCGATGGGAGCGGGAAGGTGTCAAGCACAGCAAAATGGTTGTTATTGCCAACAATGTTCGTTTTCTTGGTGGGGGGAAATCACAGGGCGATGGAGGGAAATCCTCGGTTGTCAACACTGATCCTATTCCTTACAGCGGGGATGAACCTTTCTAGTGGGGAACTCATAATGGTAATTCATGATTGCCTTTGGTGTCGGAACAGACCGCAGTGATTAAACGTCGCACCCCCGAGGAGAAGAAATATATTGCGCTGCGACATGCGGAACTCAAAGAGAAATATCCGCATTTGACGGATCGAGAAATAGCGGCGCGCTTGGGTATGCTCGTTGGAACGCTGAGAGTTATTTTGCGGGAATATCGTCGTTCCTCAGGGATCGATAGCATTAACGCAGGCCGAAGAAGGGAAAGCTGCGATCCTGCATGTAGCCTAAGCTTTAGATGTCAGGCCTGCTCCAGTGCTACAGCTTCCTCCAGATCATTCCCCATTGAGTAACGCGGAACTTGTGTTGTGTCTGCGTGCCCGAGCGCAAATGCAATGAAGCGTTCTCCATGCCCAGCTTTCCGCAGATTATAGCCACGCTCATGCCGAAGCGTGTGAGGAGTTACCCGGAAAAGATATCCCGGCGGCAAGAATAATGCAGTGGCCCGCTTTGCTATCCTGTCCAATATCTGCCACAGGTCTTTCTGATGCAGGCGCTGACCGTTTCTGCTCTGAAAGATAAACGAAGAGGAATCCGATCGTTCATCTGACTGCAGATACCTGTCAAGATGTTCCAAGCCGGAGCTCGGCAGGTATGCGCGCCGCGTTCGCTTGCCTTTGCATTTCACATTGTGAAACCAGCACCCGCCAGTGCGAATGTCTCTATCCATCTGCTTCAGGGTCAATCCACAAAGCTCTTCTGCCCGTAACCCTGATCCATAAAGAAAAGACACAATTGCGATGTCCCGAAGCGGGGCATGGTATTTCTTGGCATCATCAATGAAGGATTTAGCAGCATTCATGAACATCTCGTATTTCTGCTCGCTGCCATAGTCAGGGATTTTTGAAGACGCATCTGAGAGCACATCCAGTCCACGTGCCGGCGGCAGTTGTTCCCGATGCCTTTTGGTAATCCCTTTAAGAGGGTTGTCCTTTGCTTTGACCGCTTCCTGCACAACGAGGAAATTCCAGAAGTTTGAGATCGTCGCGTAAATGCGGTCTACAGTGGAAATATCATATTCGGACTCGAGGGCATCAATCAATGACTGGCTGCAGGGCTTGTCCCAAGCGGACAGACTGTCAGAGGAACTTCGGCGGAAATAGAAAACAACAAACTTCCATAAATCGTATATTTTTGATCGCGCGGTGTGGTGAGACTCGACATCGAGAACTTCTTTTTTGAGGTACCACCGGATCCATGCGAGAAGATCATCGTTTTGTGGGGTTGACTGGCCAAGAACCTGTCGCCTGATAAAAGCCACCATCGATGTATCTTTTGGCTTTAGCTCGAATTGACCATCCCGTGTGATAAAAGATGGAGGAGGGAGCTTCTTAAATTGAAGCTTGGTGCTTTGGGGACTATATACTGCGGAATCCATTTTTTATTATAGCAAATTACGACTGATAAGTAATGTTATCATACTCAATATGTTCATAGATAGTTCGCGAAATGCGCTGCGCCCACCTCTGAGTACATGCTGCATAGTCTCCGGGGATATCTAGCAGGCTGCTGAAAAAGTCCCCTTTCAGCTCAGCAGGGGATATTTCAGGGGATATTCCGACATGGGTTGTCCCCTGTTTTTCGATTCTTGAGCCTCTGAGAGAGTCGTTTTCGCAGCGCCTTTTGCATAGAGTTTTTCAGCAGCCTGCTAGTTCGGGGTGGTTTCCGTTGGTTCTATGGTGAACGAGAATGGGCTTGTTGTTTCGTCTGATGAGGGAACGCCCGAACCAGCGGCGGACTCGTTCGGCCCTGTCCACCGCGCTTGCTCTTCCATTGCTTCTGCTATTACCTTCGGCATTGGTGCGTCCGGCGGAGGACTGGTAAACATCCCCGGAACGTACTTCGTCCGGTCGATTAACTTGCCCCCGACCTTCAGCATTCGCGGGAACTTCCCGACCACTGGCTTTCTGGAATTTCGGCGCTGTTTCTTCACTGGTGCGTCCTCCTGCTTCTATTGTATCACGCTGTGCAGTAATGTCAGCAGGTGCCTGCCGTTCGTCGCTGGACAAGGCGCCCCATGAAGTTTATGCAACCCTTCTTGATGAAGGGAAATATATCGGCTCTGTCCGCACCATGTACCGCATCCTTGATGACAACGAAGAAGTCAGGGAGCGGAGGAATCAACTGAGTCACCCTGCGTATCGGAAGCCCGAGCTTCTGGCCACGGCACCCAATCAGGTCTGGTCGTGGG
>JAAYUK010000183.1 GCA_012517735.1 Nitrospiraceae bacterium | reverse complement strand
GCTCCGGTATCCATTCCCCTGTTCGGCGGCGATGTGGTTCTCTACCGGCTCGGACTCGATGACCTTCCGCATCCCGCGCTCGGATTCCGGCTCGGCATCCGGCTCGAAAATATCGACCTCGGCCAGATGACCAGAGAGCTGATCGACGATGAATATGCCGGGGTCGTCTTCGCGGATACCGGTATCCTCCGCTACCGGAATGAACGTCTGCAGGGAGACGGCCAGTTTCTGATCCGCGTATTCGGCGGAGAAATTTCGTTCGAGAATTTCTTTTTTGAAAAGATGTTCTCAAAGGGGCGGCGTATCGGCGCTGATGTCGTCTTCTCGGGTATCAGTCTTGAACAGGTGACACAGAAAGTACCGATCGGCCATATGACCGGCATCATCAGGGGATCGCTGAAGAATTTCGTCATGGAGTACGGCCAGCCGGCCAGCTTTGATCTCGAAGTGCAGTCCGTCGAAACCCCGGGGGTCAGTCAGCGCTTCAGCATGGATGCCATCGAGAGCATTACGGTCCTCGGCACCGGGGTAAAGACCTCGGTAAAGGGTGGCCTCACCTCCCTGTTCCGAGAGTTTCCATACAGCCAGATCGGGTTCAGATGTACACTCCGGAATGACGAATTCACCATTCGCGGCACAGTGGAATCCGGCGGAAAAGAGTATCTGGTGAAGCGTGGCTGGCTGCGGGGAGTCGATATTGTCAATCAGAATCGGGACAACACAATCAGCTTTCAGGATATGCAGGAACGCCTGAGACGGGTGATGGATTCGGAGCGGCCGTCGCCCGGAGGCCCGGAAGTCGAGCACTAAATCCTGCCCAGCCGGGGCGGTCTTCCCCGTTTCTTGCCTCCCCGGCGCATGAAGCGCTGGTGTGCATTTGCCATGCCCCCCTGTATATTAGGTATTATGTCTGGAGTTCTCTGCATCTCTTGAGAATTGAATTCTGAACACCCAGAGGAGGAGCCCCATGAAAAAAACCGTCCGGTTCGCCCTTGCGTTCCTGATCGTCGCACTGGTTTCGTGCGTAACTGTCAATCTCTACTTCCCGGCTGCAGAAATGAAAAAGGCCGCCGACAAGATGGTTGACGACGAATTCAAGGGAACAACTCCCGACAAGCCGAAGCAGGGCAGCGGGGTATATGACCCCATCAGGCACTTCAGCTTCGGACCGACCGCCGCATACGCTGCGGAAACGGTCGACATCAATGTATCGACGCCGGCAATCCGCGCGCTGAAGGATTCCCTGCAGAACCGCTTTCAGGCTTTGAGGCCGTGGCTCGACAAAGGAGCCATTGGCCACAACAACCGCGGATATCTTGAAATCCGCGATGCCAACGGCCTGTCGCTCAAGGAAAAAGCCGAGCTGAACACGCTGGTGACCGCGCAAAACAAGGATCGCAAAGCACTCTATGGAGAAATCCTGAGCGCAAACAGGCTTGAGCAGAACAAGATCGGCCAGGTCGAAAAGATCTTCGCCGACTCACGCCGCGAGAAATCCCGGCCCGGCTGGTGGGTTCAGGACGACAGCGGCCAGTGGACAAAGAAATAACGGATGAAGATCATCGCAGGAAACATCCAGGCCGACACTGACCGCTTGCCGCTGATCATTGCGGGGCCCTGTGTCATCGAGAGTGAGGATGTCGTATTTGAGACCGCCCACCGGTTGCGAGACCTTGCGATCGAACTTGGATTGCCGCTTGTTTTCAAAAGCTCGTTCGACAAGGCGAATCGCACGTCCGTCGCTTCATTCCGGGGGCCGGGGATCGAAAAGGGACTCCGCGTGCTGGCCGATGTGCGCAGCCGGTATGGCCTGCCGGTCATTTCCGATGTGCATGCTGTCGATGAAATTGCTCCCGCTGCGGATATGCTCGACATGCTGCAACTGCCGGCGTTCCTCTGCCGGCAGACCGATCTCATTGTCGCGGCTGCCCGGACCAGCAAGCCGGTCAACGTGAAGAAGGGGCAATTTCTCGCTCCGTGGGATGTAATAAATATCATCGAAAAGTTCCATTCAACAGGCAACAAAAATATCCTGCTGACGGAACGCGGCACTTCGTTCGGCTACAACAATCTCGTTGTCGATTTCCGCGCATTCCCGATCATGCGCTCGTTCGGGGTGCCGGTCGTCTTCGATGTCACCCACAGCCTCCAGCTGCCGGGAGGACAGGGGGCCTGTTCAGGCGGTCAGCGTGAATTCGCGGGGCCTCTTCTGAAGGCCGCTGTTGCAGCCGGAATCGACGGCATCTTCATGGAAGTCCACCCCGATCCCGACCGTGCGCTCTGCGACGGGCCGAACATGATCCCGCTCGACCAGGTGCGCTCCCTGCTCATGGCAGTTGCTGCCCTGCACACCTGCTCAAGGGAGCATCCCGTCTGATGCCGAATACTCCTGAAGGATTAATCGAAATAGCCCGGCGGGTGCTCCGGATCGAATCGGAAGCAGTTGCTGCGCTCGGCCCCACAATCGATCATGCCTTCCCGCAGGCAATCGAAATCATCGCGGCTGCCGCAGGCCGTGTGGTCGTCTCCGGCATGGGGAAATCCGGGCTGGTCGGCAAAAAAATCGCCGCAACGCTGGCGTCTACCGGAACCCCGGCTTTTTTTGTGCACCCGGCAGAGGCAAGCCACGGAGACCTTGGCATGATCACGAACCGGGATGTCGTGATCGCGATCTCCAACAGCGGGGAGACTGAAGAAATCGTCAGGTTGATTCCCTTTCTGAAGCGATTCAGCGTCAGGCTCATCGCCATGACCGGCAACCGTGAGTCAACCCTCGCAAAGGCCGCTGACGTGCATTTGTATGTGGGCGTGCACGAAGAGGCCTGTCCGCTCGGCATTGTGCCGACCGCTTCCACGACTGCAACACTTGCGATGGGAGATGCCATAGCAGTTGCGCTGCTCAGCAGGAACGGCTTCCGGGAAGAAGACTTCGCACAGTACCATCCCGGAGGGAGTCTCGGCAAAAAACTGTTCATAACGGTCGGGGATCTGATTCACAGCGGTGATGCCCTGCCGCTCATAGCGCCGACCGCTGCCATGATGCAGGCAGTGATCGAAATATCGTCCAAACGCCTCGGCACTGCGGTCGTTGTTGATGACCGGAAGAATATTCTGGGCATAGTGACAGACGGCGATATCCGCCGCGGTATCGAAAAATGGGGGAAGCCCTTCTTCGATATGACTGCCGGAGAGGTCATGACGAAGAACCCGAAGATGATCGCCAGGGATGAACTGGCCGCAAAAGCGCTCGCAGTCATGGAACAGCTCCAGATAACAACGCTGGTGGTTCCTGATGAAAATGGTGCTGTGCTCGGCATCATTCATCTGCATGACATTCTCAAGAAAGGGATCGTATAATCCGTCATGATCGATCAGGAGCTTCTTGAGCGTGCTAAAGACATCCGCCTGCTGATTCTTGATGTCGATGGGGTTCTGACTGACGGCAGCATCATCCTCGACAATAACGGCAATGAATTGAAGGCGTTTCATGTGCGCGACGGCCACGGCATCAAGATGCTTCAGAAAGTGGGCATCGAGATCGCGATCATCACCGGCAGAAGGGCCGATGTTGTTGAACGACGGGCATCGGAACTGGGGATTCAGCATGTCTACCAGGGGGTTCTGAACAAGGCCGCCGCATACGCCGATCTGCAGGAAAAGACCGGCATCCCGGCCAGCGCCATCGCTTGTGTCGGCGACGATATCGTCGATATCCCGCTGCTGCGTCGCGCTGCGCTGTCCGTTGCAGTTGCGGACGCCACAGAAGAGACAAGGGCCGCTGCTGCATACGTTACCAAGGCGCGCGGAGGGCGAGGCGCTGTCCGCGAAGTCTGCGATCTTATTCTCAAGGCAACCGGAAAGTGGGACCAGCTGCTGAATGCGTACCGCAACAGTTAACCTGCCGACCATTCTGACGGTCGGCAGAATAGCACTCATCCCGGTTTTTCTCCTGGTTGCCCGTGACAACCCGCTTCTCGGTGTATTTTTCTTTCTGCTTGCTGCCACAACCGACTTTTTCGATGGGTATCTGGCACGGAAATCCGGTCAGGTCACCAAGCTCGGCATCCTGCTTGACCCGATCGCCGACAAGCTGCTGATCATTTCCGCACTGGTGCTGCTGGTGGACATGGTAAAAATTTCTCCCTGGGTGGCAATTGTCATTATTGTCCGGGAATTCCTGGTCACTACACTCCGGCTGGTGGCACTCTCGAAAAGCATTGTGATGCCCGCCGAGAGAAGCGGCAAGGCCAAAACCGTCTTTCAGATGGTTGCCATCGTCTTCCTGCTGCTTCCCGGCGGCATCGGGTGGCTCGACTTTTATGATGTCGGCCTTGTTGCCATTGATATTGCGGTAGTACTCGCAATCGTCTCAGCGGTCACCTATACCATACGGTTCTGGAGGCAAATCTAGTGCTTGACAATGCAATGGTTCTGACGCTCTGCTGGGTGAGCGCTTTTCTGCTTGGTTCGATCCCGCCCGGACTCGTTATTGCAAGGATGCGCGGAGTCGATCTCCGGAACGTCGGCAGCCGGAACATCGGCACCACCAATGTGCTCCGCACGGTCGGAAAGACCGAGGCGGCCCTCACCCTGGTGCTTGATATTGCCAAGGGATTCGTGCCAGTCGTTCTGGTTGCACCCCTTTTTCGTGCGCTCGGCATGGACATTCCCGTTCTTGCTCCCTTTGCTGCGTATGACAAGCTCATCGTAGCACAAGGCCTCATCGGGATGGCCGCAATCTTCGGCCACAATTTTTCG
>JAAYUK010000182.1 GCA_012517735.1 Nitrospiraceae bacterium | reverse complement strand
TACAAGGCAAAGCATGTTCCGGTCGGCATTGATCAGATGCCGCACCTCGAACTCTGCCGCGAAATCGCCCGCCGGTTCAATCACCTGTACCAGACGGAAATCTTTCCCGATCCTGAAGGACTGCTGACCCAATTCCCGAAAGTGACCGGACTGGATGGCCGCAAGATGTCGAAGAGCTATGACAACGCCATCTATCTATCCGACACCCCAGCCGAGGTCGAGCACAAGATTCTCCGCGGCATGAAGACCGATCCGGCGCGTATGCGCCGCACCGACAAGGGAGACCCGGAAAATTCACCGGTCTATCAGTTGCATAAAATTTATTCAACGCCGGAAGAACTTGCCGAGGTGGCCGAAGGCTGCCGAACAGCCGGGATCGGCTGCATCGACTGCAAAAAGATCCTGATCAGGAATATTCTTGCGGCACTGGATCCGATCTGGCAGAAACGGAATGCCCTGATCAGCAACCCGGACCGTCTGTATGAAATAGCGCAGCATGGGTCGGAGAAAGCCGCAAAAGTGGCCGAAGCGACCATGGTGGAAGTCAGACACGCAATGGGACTCAGGTAATGTCCAGCCGCTTCTCTCCGGGGGCAGGCAGATTGTCCGGCCGCGCGTGCATGCTCGGATTTTTTCTTGTCATGCTGGTGTCACTCCTGACGGCATCTTCTGTCTCTGCCGAGAACTTCGCCCGTTTTTTCTGGATGGGCAGCGGCAACCTGCATATCAAAAACCTTCGTACTGATCAGGAGGCTCAGGTTTCCCTGCTGCATGCCGATGGCACCATGAACGAGGCGGCGTTTTCAGAAATCGACGGGGTATTCGGCTTTCCGACGCGGGACAAAGGAGAGCACATTTCCCCGCGCCTGCTCTTCATGCTGAGCTATTTTTCTGATCTTGTTGCCCCTGGGAAAATCATTATGATGGAATCGGCTTACCGGAGCCCTGAATATAACGACAAAATTCGCAAAAAAGGGGCAAATGCAGCCCGCACGAGTACACACATAGACGGCATGGCGCTCGATTTCTGGATAGAAGGGGTTGACGGAAAACAGCTCTGGGAGCTTATTCGTTCAAAAAACTGCTGTGGAGTAGGACATTACGGAGGCAAAACCGTACATCTCGACTCAGGCCGTGCGCGCTTCTGGGAGGCAGCAACGTCCGGAACCCGGACCACTGAGCCCGATTACAACCGCCATATCTATGTATCAACGGAGTTTGATCGCTATTCGCCTGGAGAACGCATGCGTCTGGCGGTTTCAGGTGCAAGCGATTTCCGTTTCGGCATCAGGCCGGTTATCGAGATTTATGATGCTGCTGATTCCGGAATGCCGGTCGGTCAGACAACCCTGCAGACAAAAGCATCAGCCGAATGCATCATGATTCAGACACGGAAAGCATCCCGTTTTCTTTATGCAGACATGCCGCCTGTACTGAAGAACGGACGATACCGAGCCAAAATCTCATTTTGCAATAAACCATTCGAAAAAATGCCCGATCAGGTCTTGAGCAACACCATCGAAGTTATCCACTGAAGAATTACCCCGAAATTGTCATAAGGCCGGTTTTGAGCGGTTGTGATCGAATCCAATGACATTTTTGGGATTACTGCTCCTGCTTTTTCAATCCCGCCCAGAGACAAGCGTCGCCAAACTCCTCAAGTCCGGAATACTTCCGGCAAATCTGGGGACGATCTTCGTAGATGGCACATCCGTCATCCGTCAGGTGTGGACACGGCATCTTGATGCTCAGGTAGAGCAGACCGCTTTCGTGAGGGGTTATCGAACAGCCTCGGGTTTGGTAGAAATGGATCACGTCCTCGGGAGGGTCTTCATAGAAGGCATTGAGGGTAAAAACCCCCAGCTCCTGACAGCATTTCCGACACGCTATGCAAAGCCGCTGTTTTTTGGTGCGTCGTTGTTTTGCCGGCAATGATCCGGAATCCGTTTTTTTTCCCATGCCCGTTATTATACCCGATCGAGCCTCTCTGAGCGGTGTCCCTGATGTTTCCCGACACCCCACTTTGGTACAATGATAAGTGCTGTTTTCGGGAAAGGAGCGGGGCATGCAATTTCTGGAGTTTACGAACGGCGAGTACCGGACGCCGGACGGGGTTCAGAGCGCTTTCAGCTCGATCTCGCCGTCTGCGGTGTTCTATCCGAAATTCTGGCGCATTGTCTGGACATCGAGCAGCGCTGCAAAGCGGGGTCGGTACGGGAACCATGAATGGGCATCCACCAGCTGTGACGTTATGCGAGCGCTGGAGGCGGCAGGGGTCCGTTTTGCAATTACCGGAGTGGATCATTTCCGCTCCCTTGACGGCCCATGCGTCTTTATCGGCAATCACATGAGCACGCTCGAGACGATGGTGTTGCCCGGAATCATCCAGCCGCTGAAGGATGTCACCTTTGTCGTCAAACAGAGCCTGATCGACTACCCCGTGTTCAAATATGTCATGCGCTCACGCGATCCCATTACCGTGGGAAGGACAAATCCCCGGGAGGACCTGGTTGCGGTCCTGGATGGCGGCGTGGAGCGGCTGAGGGCAGGACGGTCGATCATCATCTTCCCGCAGACAACGAGGACCCATCAGTTTGACCCTGAGCAGTTCAATACCATCGGGGTGAAGCTCGCCAAAAAGGCAGGGGTGCCGGTGATTCCGCTTGCATTGAAAACGGATGCGTGGGGGAATGGAAGGTTCATCAAGGATTTCGGCAGGATCGATCCTGCCCGGACGGTGCATTTTGCCTTTGGAGCCCCGATACCGATAGCAAGCCGGGGTACCGAAGAGCATGAAGCGGTGATCCGTTTTATCAAGACAAATCTTGATCTTTGGGCGATTCCTCAGGGGTCGTAACAAGAGGCAGATAGATCCGGAAAGTTGTTCCCCGGCCGGGGGCGCTCTCGACTGCAATATACCCAGCGTGCTGTTTGACGATGCCATAGGCGATCGAAAGCCCGAGGCCGGTGCCTTTGCCGACCGCCTTGGTCGTAAAAAAAGGCTCAAAGAGCTTCTGCTGGACATCCTGATCCATGCCGGTGCCGGTATCGGCAACGCTCAGACAGGCATACGCACCGGGCCTGCCGTAACCATGACGATGCACGAAATCAGCACTCATGAAAAACCGCTCGCACCCCACATGCAGCGATCCTCCCTCCGGCATGGCATCTGTCGCATTGGTGACCAGATTCATGAGCACCTGTTCCATCTGGACCTTGTCTGCATTAATAATGAGCGGCTGCCCTGCCGTGTCAACGGAAAACGAGATATTTTCACTGATGATCCCTGAGAGAAAGTCCCGCAGGGTAAGCACCAGGGCATTTGCATCAATATGCATCATGGAAAGCGTCTGCTGACGGCTGAATGAGAGCAGATGCTTGATCAGGGCGGCTGCCCGTTCCGCCGACATGACGATATTGCTGATATAGTGTTTCATGGCACTGTCTTGGGTTACCCTGAGTTCAGTCATCGTTGCATATCCGAGAATTGCGGTAAGGATATTGTTGAAATCATGGGCGATGCCGGCGGTGAGCCGACCGACCGCCTCCATCTTTTGCGCCTGAAGGAGTTGCTGCTCAAGCTTCTTGTGTTCGGTAATGTCGCGCATGATACCCCGATATCCAGTAACAGCACCGCTCTCGTCATGCATGATACTGGTGGTCAACAGAACGTTGATGTGCTCTCCTGTGCGTTTCCGGAACAACACTTCGTAATCCTTCAGGTACCCTGTGGCGGACAGCTGAGCAAGGGCGCGCACCCGTTCATAAGGGGTTACGTACAGATCCCGCTCCATATTGAGCCGGAGAACCTCCTCTTTTGTGCGATATCCGAGCATATCGACGCCCGCCTGGTTGATATCAATAAAATCGCCTGACGGAGCAACAATATATATAGCGTCGCGGGAATCTTCAAAGAGCGTTCTGTATCGTTCTTCCGAGGCCCTGAGTGCCTTTTCGGCATGAAGATGCGCGGATATGTCGCGGATATCCGCAACTGCAAGAAGCATCTGACCGAGCTTGACGGTTTTGATCGAAACCTCGATCGGGAACTCCTTCTTTCCGCCAGAACCAAAAACGCTCAAAAAGGTTTCGCTCCGGTGTTTCCCGTTTTGCGCCTCGGAAAAAAGCGCACGCACAATTTCTCCGGCAGGGGCGGCTACAAGATCAAAAATCGCCTGCGTGCGCAAGGCGTCGCGACTCAGATCAAACTCGCGACACGCCGTTTCATTGCATTCGAGAACCCTGCCGGACGGGACCGAAAGCAGGAGAACCGCGTCGCTGCTCTGATCGAGCATCAGCCGGAACTGCTCGAGATCTGCAATACGCCTCTGCAATTCGGGATAGTAGCTTTTTCTGATCGATTGCTCGCCAAGCCCGACAATGCGCTCGCGAAGCTGATCGTATTGGTCGTGCAAATCAGAGGAGTCGTTCATAGATCGCTTCGATATCGCTCAAGGTCGGCACGCGGGGATTGGTCGCCATGCACGCATCACGAAGCGCATGGTGGGCCAGCTGGGGGATCAGTTCTTTGCTGCCCCCGATAGATGCAAGATGCTCGGGGATGCCCAGTCGGGCATTGAGCATGCGGATCGAGGTCACGAGCTTCTCTTTGAGGGCCGAATCTGAAAGCCCATCCGTCTCAATTCCGAGAGCTGAAGCGACATCCCGGTACCGGGAGGGGACCGCATCAAAATTGAAATCGATCACCCCGCAGAGCAGCAGGGCATTGCATTCACCATGCGGCAGATCAAGCAATCCTCCCATGCTGTGCGCCATGGCATGCACGGCGCCCAGGCTGGCGTTGGAAAAGGCGAGCCCGGCATTCAGGCTTGCCAGCATCGTGGCACTCCGCAGCTCCATGTCGGACGGATGCATGACCGCGTCAGGCAGATGAGCACCGATCAGGCGAATCGCTTCTCGCGCAAAAAGATCGGTAATCGGCGAATGTGCAGATGAGACATACGCTTCAACGGCGTGGACAAGCGCGTCCATTCCCGTATGGGCCGTCAGCTCGGGCGATAGGGTCGTCAGCGTCTCGGGATCGATCAAAGCGCCGTCAGGAACCAGCGCCTTGCTGACAATGGCGATTTTTTTCCGCTGCGTGGTTGCGGTAATAATGGCAAACTGAGACACATCGGCAGAGGAGCCGGCGGTTGTCGGTATGCAGATGAGCGGCGGGCATGGCGTCGGAATCCGGTCTATTCCCTCATAATCATTGATGTGACGGCCATTGGAAGCCACAATGCCGATCCCTTTGGCACAATCCATCGGACTGCCGCCGCCGACGGCGACAATCATGTCACACTGGGAATCCCTGAACATCTGCACGCCGCGCATGACTTCCTCATCACGCGGATTGGGGCTCACCTCGGCATACACTGCACAGAAGAGATCCTCCTGCTCCAGAATGCGGATAATTTCAGGAGCCCACCCGGCTGCAACCACGCCAGGATCGGTGACGACCAGAACCCTGTGCGCCGAGAAGTTTCTCACATATCTGCCGACCAGCTTCCGTGCCCCCGGCCCAAACACAAATTCAGGAGCAATAAACTTCCTCAGTGGAATACTCGCAGACATGCGGCACCTCCCCGGCTCTATAGTTTTATTATAGCGCATGGAGACGGTCATCCTGCCGGAATTACCGAAATGGGGGGGGAAGGGAAAAGAATGGTGGGCAGTCGCAGAATCGAACTGCGGACACGTGGCTTTTCAGGCCACTGCTCTACCGACTGAGCTAACTGCCCGACCAGAGCTGACATATTAATATGAAAACCTCGCTAAAGTCAAGGTTCGGAGCCCAACGGCAAAACGCCCTGCATATTCAAGATAACTAATATTTCATAATCAATATATTTGACCGTCTGCACATTTATAAGGTATCGTATTCCATGAACATTGTAGCCCCCCTGCTTGGCCAGCTTCTGATGAAAGCCAAGCTGATCACCGAAGAGCAGCTGGCCGAAGCACTCAAAGCGCAAAAGCTCCAGGGAACCCGGCTGGGTTCTGCACTGGTAAAACTCGGCTATATCCCTGAAGACAAATTACTCGAATTCCTGAGCCGCCAGTATAACGCACCCGCGATCAACCTTTCGCAGCACAAGATCGACATGTCACTCCTGAAGCTTGTCCCGCTTGAAACAGCAAAACGGTATCAGATGATCCCCATCTCCAAGGAAGGCACCGCGCTCCGAGTTGCAATTGCCGACCCATCGAATAATTTCGCGATCGATGACATCAAGTTCCTGACCGGCATGAAGGTGGCAGTCCATGTCGCGGCGGAATCCGCGATTATGGATGCCATTGACCGGTTTTATCCGAAACCGGATGCCGGCAAACCGGGAGCGGCGGGTCCGGGTGGAAAATCGGACAAGGAAATTCTTGAGGTCGATGACCTGAACAAGATGATCGGCAGCGCGCTTGACGAAATGCCGATCGTTGAGGAAAAAGAGGACAAGGATCTCTATCCGAAGGAAGTAGATGCTCCGGTGGTAAAACTGGTCAACGGCATTCTCATGAACGCCATCAATCAGGGAGCAAGCGATATCCATATCGAACCGGCCGATCAGATGGTGCGTGTGCGGTACCGGATCGACGGCGTGCTTCAGGCGGTGCTCAAGCTGCCAGTCAAAATCAAGAACGCAATCACGTCGCGCATCAAAATCCTGTCTCACCTCGACATTTCGGAGCGGCGGCTGCCGCAGGACGGCCGCATCAAACTGAAATTCGCAGACGGCCGCGAGATCGACTTCCGGGTCTCGACCTTTCCGAGCCTCTGGGGGGAGAAAGTGGTTCTCCGCATCCTGGATAAAGGGAATCTTCAGCTTGACCTGACCAAGCTCGGATTTGAAGAAAAGGCCCTGCAGGATTTCATGGAAGCCCTCGACAAACCCTACGGCATGATTCTGGTGACCGGACCAACCGGCAGCGGAAAAACCACAACCCTGTATTCGGCGCTTCAGGTGCTCAACAAGCCAGGCGTGAACATCATGACCGCCGAGGATCCAATCGAATACAACTTTTTCGGCATCAATCAGGGACAGGTAAAAGATGATATCGGCCTCACCTTTGCAACCTGCCTGCGCTCATTCCTCCGGCAGGATCCCGACATCATCATGGTCGGCGAGATTCGCGACTTCGAAACGGCCGAAATCTCGGTAAAGGCGGCCCTGACCGGACATCTGGTTCTGAGCACGCTTCACACCAACGACGCGCCAAGCACGATCACCCGCCTGATCAACATGGGGATAGAACCGTTTCTGGTCGCATCCTCGGTTGTCTGTATCGTCGCCCAGCGCCTGTCCCGAAAGATATGCCCAGGCTGCAAATCGGAGCAGAAGGTCTCCGACGATGCCCTGCTGAAAGTCGGCTTCCCTAAACATGTGATCGGCAAGGTGAAATGCTATGCCGGCACGGGATGTCCGCTCTGCAACCAGACCGGCTACAAGGGGCGCGTTGCCCTGCATGAAGTCATGCCGGTCAAGGACGAACTGAAGGAATTGATACTGCAGGGAGCTCCGGCTCCCGATATCAAACGTGAAGCGATGAGGCTGGGCATGTTGACCCTGCGGCAGACCGCAATTCGCAAGGTAGCCGCCGGAATTATCACAATCGAGGAACTGTTGCGGGTTACGATGGAAGACTAAAGACAGTGATGAGTAAACAGTAACGGAGACAGTGCCTCTCACTCATCACTCATCACTGATTACTGATTACAGTCTTATCCTCTGCGGATTGGTATAGACATTCATGCGATCGGCCCTGATGAAGCCGACGACGGTAACCCCGCCTTTTTCTGCAATATCAATGGCCAGACTAGTCGGCGACGTACGGCTTGCCACAACCGGAATCTGCCATTTCGCGCACTTCGCAACAATTTCGGACGACAGTCTTCCGCTCGCCAGCATGATCTTTCCGGCAAAGGGAATCTGCTCAAGGATGCCGAATCCGATAATCTTGTCGACAGCGTTGTGGCGCCCGATGTCTTCGGCGAGACAGAGAATATCGTCTCCGTCGCTCAGCGCTGCACTGTGCACACAGCCGGTTGCCTGATAGAGCTGCGATGCCTTCTGAAACCGGTGAAACAGGGCCTTGAGCTGTGCGGCTGGAATTGTGAACGGATCGGTCGTAGGCACAATCGTCATCCGCTTCGGAAAGGTAACCCCTCCGATGCAGCCGGAGGTGATGACGGCGCCTTCCATCGAAACCGTACCTTCAGCCGGAACATCGACGACCACGTCATCACCATACTGAATGCTCATGCGATCAGCGCACCACCCGCCCTGAATGATCGGCTCGGTCGCAAGGATGCCGGCGACCAGTTCCCGCACCATGACCGGCGTGGCAAACATGCTGAGCACTTCCTTGCCGTTGATGCAGACGACAATGCGTTTTTCAACAGCGATGCGGTCTGCTGTCTCTATGGTGTGCTCCCCCGAATTTTTGTGGATTATACGTTCGATGGATTCGATCATGATTTTCTTTCGGATGCCGCGTCTGCAGAGGGAAGGATGGTGCCGAAGGCGGGATTCGAACCCGCACAGCCTTGCGACCACTAGACCCTGAACCTAGCGTGTCTGCCAGTTCCACCACTTCGGCATTCCCTGCATCCTCGTCCCCGTGGTGTCGGGGAGATATTATCTTACCATAAGAAAGTCAGGAGTGGGAAGTAGGGAAGACGGGCCGGATCGCACAGCGCGGCCACGGCAGAAAAAGGATTACCGCATCGATCGCCGGGAGCGGCCGTCGCCACTATGGTACAATATCAAATTAATTCTTGCATGTGGGGGAGCAGCATGGACGAACAAAACGATATGCAGGCGACCGGAGCGCCGAGTAATTTTATCCGAAGCATTATTGCAGAGGATCTCAGGGAGGGCAAGAATGACGGTCGTCTGATGACGCGTTTCCCTCCGGAACCCAATGGATACCTCCACATCGGCCATGCGAAATCCATCTGTCTCAACTTCGGACTTGCACAGGAGTTCGGAGGTGTCTGCAACCTGAGGTTTGACGATACCAATCCGTCAAAAGAGGAGCAGGAATATGTCGATTCGATCATGGAAGATGT
>JAAYUK010000181.1 GCA_012517735.1 Nitrospiraceae bacterium | reverse complement strand
AGCGCGCCGTTGCACAAACTGCATGTCTTTATCATGGTGGTTCATTCCTTTACTGGTAAATCATGGGGCATCCCGCCCGTGCCGAAAAATGCAGCAGGGCGCCATGCAGCTCTGCCAACCCGTTCGATGAGAAACACGGCTGCGGCACAGCAGTCAATGTACGGAAGTCGTTCTGTCGGTGACTGAGTAACGGCTTGTCTGATGCGGTGAGGTTCAACAGATGAGCTTTCGGCAGTGGTACGCAAACGTCACGAACATATTGGATTAGTATAACATATCCTGCGCGCCCCCTGCCTGAAGTCAGAAAAAACGACGGAAGCGGCGATGCGCCGATTCCCCCTTCCAAACGGCCTGTGTCAAGTACTATCCAAGCCCTATTCTCAATCCGAGGAAGACGCCTTTGCCCTCCCGATCCTGTCTCCCTGCCATGGCTGAACTCATCCGGAAACGGTCCCAGCGATCGTTCGATGCAACTGTGTTCCGGCTGAATACAACCGAAACTTCGCCGCCTCCCCCTTTTCTGACGGATTCACCACGAGCCTCTTCCTGCATCTGCTTCTCCAGAGTCATGACAATCTTTTCGACCGAGAAACTGCCCTGACTGTCAGCGGTATGACTCTCCTGCGGCTGTTGCGCAGCGGGACCTGGCGCATTTTTTGGCGCGGACATGGTAGCTTCCGTGCCTTTCGGAGCCGTCTTTTCTGTATCCGTTTTCATGTTGGACGGTGGCGCAACCATTCTCGCAGAGTCGCTCAAAAGCCTTGCAAACAAAGACGATTTCGCATCGGCGCGGCAAACGGATGGTTCCTGAACAGGCAGAGCAGACTGCCGGGTTGAGATGATTTTCATGCACCCCTCCTTATCGCTTACACACAGCGTGTCCATTATTATTGCAATATTCAAGCCAGCAAAAGAGCTATTGTCAAGCTCAAAACGTGCCATTTTTGTGAAAGAAATGACCGTTTTGCCCTCCATACGGCATAAATGCCGGGCAAAATATTCCCGGTCCGGCAAGAAAACCGGACAGGGAATCACTATCAGGTGCCGCCGCGAACCCGACAGTCTACATCTCTACCCGTGTGACTACCCCATGCAGCAGATGGGACGGCATGCGGTAGAACTGGACAAACGATGGGGTCAGTCGCTTCATGATCGAAAACACTCTCCAGAAAAACGAATGCGTTGCGATATCCTCCATACCATAGAAGATCGTCCTTGGAGAAATAGCGGCCTCACGGAAGATGCGCTCCATATCGGGGATCTCCATATAGCCAGTCTGGATTTCAAATATCCGCAGACCCGGAGCCGGTTCGTCACGGAAGAACCAGGCGATGCCGAACGGATCATCCCGACGGACGACAGAAACAATGATATTGTCTTCGTAAACAACACCGTTTTCGAACATCGTGTTGACCAGATACGGAGGAACTTTCTCAATCCCCCGCGAAAAGAACAGCGCGGTCCCCTCAATCAGCCGTGTGCTCTCACGACGCTTCAGATACTCGGCGAGAAACGGTGTCCGATCCATCGGCCTCAGCCTCCGGTACAAACGCTTCTGACCCTCCGTGTACAGGAAGATAACCGCAAGCGGTATGGATGCCAAAATGAGCGACCAGTAGCCCCCATGAGGGATCTTGCAGGCGTTTGCCAGAAAATACACGATATCCACAACAAAGACGACCGCTGAAACAGCAGCGAGCGAGCGCTTTCGTTTCAGCCAGAATATCCAGGTCATAAACAAACCGGTCAGCGACATGGTGCCGGTAACCGCCAGTCCATATGCTGCCGCCAGTTTGCCCGATTCGCGAAACTCATACATTACCAGGAGCACCGCAAGCAGCAGGAACCAGTTCACGACGCCGATATAGATCTGGGAATGCATTTCCTTCGAGGTATACTCAACCCTGAAGAGCGGCATGACACGAGTCGTCATGCTCTGATACACAATCGAAAACATCCCGCTGATCATCGCCTGCGATGCAATGACCGTCGCCATTATGCTGAGCACCAGAAACGGCACATACAGAAAAGATGCCTGATGATAAATCATCTCGAAAAGCACATTCTTGGCCCCCGGCGTCCGGATAAGATAGGCAGACTGCCCCATATAGTTCAAAAGCAGGGCAGCGCAGACGAAATACCATGCGGTTACGATGGGTTTGCGGCCGAGATGTCCCATGTCGGCATAGAGCGCCTCCCCTCCCGTTGCGCAGAGAATAACCTCCGACAATACCAAGAAACCCGTCAGCCCGTTATGGCGGAGAAAGTCGAAAGCGTAGTAGGGGTTCAGGGCTTTGAGCACCTGCGGAGACTGCAGTATCGATGCAATGCCGGAAAAGGCCAGCGCACAGAACCAGATGACCATGACAGGACCGAAGGTGCCGGCTACCTTTTCCGTACCCCTTCGCTGCACCGAAAAGAGGCCAATTGCGATCACTGCTGCAGCAACAACCAGAACATCGACCGGCGTCTTCTCGAATCCCGGTATCAGCAGCGTCCCCTCAACCGCGGAGAGGATACTGATGGCAGGAGTTATCACGCCGTCACCGATCAGAAGCGATATGCCGACAAACGAGAGGACTGATACAACCCCGACAGAACGGCCCGATTTCAGAAGGGGAACAAGCAGTTCCCTCAGCACAATCGTGCCGCCTTCGCCTTTCCTGCTGAGACTCATTGCGAGCCATGCATATTCAATCGAGACCAGAACGGTCACTGTCCAGATAATAAGCGACAACACTCCGATACAGTGCGCCTCGGTCCGTTCCGTCATCAGGAAGACGACCGCGAGGGTATAGATGGGACTCGTACCGATATCGCCGAAGACAAGACCGAGCGAGCGGACAACAGCGGTGACAGATGCCTGATACTTCCGCATGGGACACCTCCTCAATACAACAGGGTCAAAGGAGGCCGTCAATGGCGGACACATCCATCGCCCTTCCATATGCCTACGAGGTTAGCTGACGGGCTCGGGCCTGGAAGTTCCCTATCCCGGATTGCACCGGGAATACGCCCCAAATGACTGGGTCCCCCGCATTTCCGTCCGGATGACGGAAATCTCGGCTGCTGACTGTGATGCTACCGTTTCACTTTTTTGAGTTGATGTGCTATCCCTCCCTACATTTCCACCCGTGTAACGACCCCATGCAGCAGATGCGGCGGCATGCGGTAAAATTGCACGAATGACGGCGTGAGTCGTTTGATAATCGCAAATATTTTCCATGCAGGCGACCGGGTTGCGATATCTTCCACCCCATAAAATATGGCACGTGCATGGATATTCGCTTCCCGCAGAATGCGGTCGATATCGGGTATCTCCATATACCCGGTCTGAATCTCAAACACTTTCAGTCCCGGCGCTACCTCTTCCCGGTAAAACCATGCTATGCCGAACGGATCGTCACGCCGGACGATGGATACGGCAATATTGTCTTCGTAAATAATCCCGTTTTCAAACATCGTATTGACCAGATAGGGAGGAACTTTCTCAATCCCCCGCGCAAAAAAGAGGGCCGTCCCCGGTATCGGCGTCATCTCACTCCGCCGCAGGATATACTCCTGCACAAACGGCTCCCGGTCCATCGGCCGCATATGCAGGTAAAGACGTCGCTGGCCGCGGGTATAGACCAGAATGACCGCAAACGGAAGCGCGGCAATGATAATCGACCAGAAACCGCCATGCGGAATCTTGTGGATATTCGCCCACAGAAAGAACAGGACCACCACTATGATTCCCGCGGCACAGAAAAGCTGAAGCCTGCGATTGCGCAGATAAAAGATCCACGCCATGAGCACACCGGTCAACACCATGTCGCAGTTCACGGCAAGACCGTATGCTGCAGCCAGATGTTCGGACTGCTTGAACAACACCATGACAAACAGCACCGCTCCCAGCAAAAACCAGTTTACGGTGCCGATATAGATCTGCGACCGGATTTCCGTAGAGGTATAGTGCACCTTGAAGAGCGGCATGATGTTGGTCATGATTCCCTGGTATACAATCGAGAACATGCCGCTGATCATCGCCTGCGATGCGATGACGGTGGCAAAAATACTCAAAACGAGAAACGGGATATAAAGAAGCGGCGCATACCCCGAGACCATCCCGAAAAGAATGTTCTTGGTATCGGGATGCCTGATCAGAAAGGCAGCCTGTCCCATATAGTTGATGACGAGCGCGCCAAAGACGACCCCCCATGCCTGAAGAATCGGCTTGCGGCCAAGATGTCCCATGTCGGCATACAACGCCTCACCGCCGGTGGCACAGAGGATGACCTGAGAGAGAACAAGGAGACCGGCAAACCCATGGTCAGCAAAAAAACGGACAGCGTACCAAGGGTTCACCGCGAGCAGCACCTGAGGAGCCTGCAACAGGGAAAAGAGCCCGAAAGCCGTCAGGGAGGAAAACCAGAGCAGCATGATCGGCCCGAATGCACCGGCCACGTTACCGGTCCCTTTCCGCTGCACCGAGAAAAGCATGATTGCGATGAGCGCAGCGGCAACAACCAGAACATCAACCGGCGTCTTCTCGAATCCCGGTATCAGCAGCGCCCCCTCAACTGCAGAGAGGATACTGATGGCAGGAGTTATCACGCCGTCACCGATCAGCAGAGAGATACCGACAAATGCGATCATTGATACGATCGCTTTCTGCCGGCCCGACCTGAGCAATGAAGTCAGAATCTCCTTCAGTACGATCGTGCCGCCCTCACCCTTGCGGCTGAGGCTCATCGCAAGCCAGGCATACTCGCCGGTGACTATGATGATCAGCGTCCAGATGATCAGCGACAAAATGCCCATGATATTCGCTTCCGTCGGTGAGGTCAACAGGAAAATAACCGTAAAGGTATAGATCGGGCTGGTCCCGATATCGCCGAAGACCAGACCGAGCGACTGCAGGACACTCTGCAGTGAATGGTGCGAACCGTTTTTCATGCTGATCACAAAAAAAAACCACCGGCAGACGCGGCAGTTTTTTGTCGCTTGCCCTCCCAATTCGATCGTGCCTACGAGGTTAGCTGACGGGCTCGGGCCTGGAAGTGCCCTATCCCGGATCGCACCGGGAATACGCCCCAACTGAATGGGTCCCCCGCATCCGCCCATCGGGCGAATCTCGGCTGCACTTTCAGATTATACCTTTTTTTCGACAGAGTCAATGGGGAAAAACCGCGCAAGACCTGTCATGAACACCTGCACTCTCCTGCACACGACAGAACGGCTTAGCGGCGCCAGAACGCGGGAACAAAAAGAATGAGTACCGTATATACTTCAAGACGCCCGGTCAGCATGCAGAAAGACAGTATCCATTTTGCGGCGACAGGAAGCCCTGCATAATTTTCCGCCGGCCCGGCCTCGCCCAAAGCAGGACCGACATTGCATATTGCGGAAATGACCGTCGAAACGGCAGTGACCAGATCAACGCCAACCATGGTCATGGCAAGCGTTGCGACCGCGATCACCAGCAAAAACAGAAAAAAGAACCCCCATATGCTGCCAAGCAGTTCTTTGGTCAGAAATTTCTCATCGAGCTTCAGCGAAATCACCGCCCTCGGGTGAATCAGCTGGAACAACTCGCGATATCCCTGCTTCAGGATGATCAGCATTCGCACCTGCTTTATGCCGCCTCCAGTGGAACCGATCATGCCGCCGAAAAACATGAGCGTCATGAGGATCATCTGGGCGAAGACTGGCCACTTCTCGTAGTCTGCGGTAGCAAACCCCGTTGTCGTGACTATGGAAACAGCCTGAAAGGCCGCAAAGCGGAAAGCGTCGCTGCCGCGATACAGACCCGCAGCCCAGATCGTCCAGCAGAGGAAGACCGTCGCAAGAAGAACGACCCCCGCATAAAACCGGAATTCCGCATTCCGGAAGATCTTCAGCGGCTGTTTCTTGAGGACCAGAAAATAGAGCGAGAAGTTCACTCCCGCAAGAAACATGAAAATGACCGCGACATAATCAATGAAGGCACTCTGATAGTGACCGATACTTGCATTCTTGGTCGAAAAACCGCCGGTCGCAAGCGTTGCGAATGCATGGCAGACTGCATCAAAGAGGTCCATTCCACCGATACAATACAGAAGGACATTTGCTGCGGTAAGCCCGACATAGATGAACCACAATGACTTGGCAGTATCAAGGATACGAGGCTGGAGCCGGTCAACACTGAGTTCGGGCACTTCCGCCTTGAAGAGCTGCATCCCGCCGCCGCCGAGCATCGGCAGCACCGCGAGCGCCAGAACGATAATTCCCATCCCGCCGATCCAGTGCGTCAGCGCCCGCCAGAACAATACTCCCCTGGATACAATCTCAATATCGGTCATGACCGATGCCCCGGTCGTTGAAAATCCGGACATGGATTCAAAATAGGCATCGGTAAAGGAAACAAACGTGCCAGTCAGCAGATACGGCAGTGTCGAAAAAAGCGACATTACGCTCCAGGTGAGCGTCACGATGAGAAACGCATCCCGATGCCGGATCTCCCCACGACGTTCCGTGCGGGTGAAAAAATAAACGCCCAGCGCGACGGCAAGGGTAATCATGCCGGCCAGCAGAATCTGCGCTGCTTCACGCTCTGCGAACAGGAATGAAACGAATGCGGCGAACAGCATGAACAGACCGGTAAAGGCAAGCGTGATTCCGAGGAAATTTGCAATCAGTCGATAATGCATGGCCGCCCCTATACGAGCAACTCCTCGACTGCTGATATCGATTCGCGGAGCACAAACACAATGATCTTGTCGTCCGCCGCAATGCGGTCGTTGCCGCCCGGGATGGTAACCTGCTGGCCCCGGATAATTGCGCCGATGACTGCTCCGGCTGGAAACCTGAGATCCTTCAGCGCCGTACCGATCAGGGGGGAATGGGGCCTCACCCGCGATTCAAGCACCTCGGCCCGCCCTTCCGCAATCGCCGTCAACGAGAGAATTTCTCCCTGCCGCACATAACGAAGGATCGAACTGGCGGTCAGCAGCCGGGGACTCAGGACACTGTGCAATCCGAGACTGTGTGCCACCGGCACATAATCGGTGCGATTGACGATGGATATCGTCTTTCTTGCGCCCAGCTTCTTGGCCAGCAGGCAGGCCATGATGTTCAGTTCATCCTTGTTGGTCACCGAAATATAGACGTCCGTTCCGGCAATGTTTTCATCCGTGAGCATCCGCTGATCCGAGCCGTCTCCGTACAGCACAATCGACCGGTGCAGCTGTTTGCTCAGATATTTGCACCGCTCAAGGTCGGCATCGATGATCTTGATGTCGACCGACCGCTCAAGCGCAGATGCAACGGCATATCCGATGCGACCGCCTCCGTTGATGATGACCTTCTTCACCGGGGGCATCTCAATGCCGAGAAGCGCTACGGTCGCAGCAATATAATCGCGGAAAACCGGGATATAAACGATATCGCCGGGATGAAGCATGTCGGCACCGGCAGGAATAAAGACCTTATCCTCCCGCTCGACCAGCCCGAAAAGCAGGCGATGGTTCGGCGAGACAATGTCGCGCAGTTTTTTGTTGGCAACCGGCGATGTGGGGGGCAGCTTGCAACCGATGACATAGACGAGCCCGTCTTCAAACGATTCGATTGTTGCCGCAAAGGGGGCCCGGAGAAGACGGGTTATCGCTTCCGCCGACTCGTATTCGGGATTGATCGCCGGATTGATGTCAAGATTCTCTTTGCTGAGCAGCTGTCTGTTGCGGAAATGATCGGGATTCCGGATTCGGGCTATCCGCCGGGGGACTCTGAACATCGTCTTGGCGAGCAGACAGGCGATCATGTTCGCCTCGTCGCTGTCGGTCACGGCGAGCAGCATGTCAGCCCGCTCCGCCCCTGCTTCACGCAGCACTTCAGAGTCGCTGACCTCGCCTTCGAGCGTTGCGACATCCAGATCCTCCGCAATGCGCGCTATTTTCTCTTTCTCCCGGTCGATAACGATGACATCAATCGATTCCATCGAAAGGTAGCGGGCAATCTGATAACCGACCTCTCCGGCACCGAGGATGATTACGCGCATGCATCTCTCCTTTTGTCAACAAAAATAGAACGGACAATCTCACTATTTTAGCAGACTGAAACCACGCAGGCGACGAAAAGAATCAGGAACCGGTCCGAACGACGAGAACCGAGCAGGGGGCATCCGCAATCACCTTCTCCGCAACCGCACCGACGAAAAGACGCTTGATCCCCCGTCTGGCACCGTGTTTTCCGATGACGATCATGCTCGCTCCCAGCCGACGCGCATCGTCGATTATGAACCGGGCAGGATCGTCCCCATGATGAACCACAATCTCATGCTCGATCTGACGCTCCAGCAGCGCGGCCCGGACAGCATCGAGATGCACCTTCAGACGCGTGCCTTCGGCTTCAGCCCGATCGGGGGCAATGGCATCGTATTCTTCGTTTCCCTCAAGGACCGCAACTACCGTCAGTTTCGTCGCGCAGACCATTGCAAGCCCCATGGCTTCGGCGACCGCCGCTTCGCCATACGGCGAGGCATCCGTCGCAACCACCATCTGCTTGGGGCCGCTGACCGGACAGGTGAATAACTGGCTCATATGATGCTCCTTATCTGACAATCAACACAGCACAGGGAGAAAGCGCAACGATCTTCTCCGAGACGCTTCCCATCAAAATGCGCTTGAACCCAGTCTTGCCGATACGGCCGACCACGATGAAATCAACGTCCTCCCGCCGGGCGGTCTCGACAATTTCGTGATAGGGGCGCCCCACCAGTGCAACCGGGGTCACCCTGATACCCCGCTCTTCTCCCATACGACGCACCCGCTCGACATTGTCCTGCGCCCAGGACTTCCGGTCAGCCGTCCGGGCGACACACATGGCAATGACGGTCCGCACCTTGTCGCACCGTTTCGCCATACTGAGCGCTTCATCCTCGGCCAATCGGGCATATGCGGACCCGTCAGTCGCTATCAGAATCTGTTCCCCGCGGATTTCGGCGTCCTTCGGCACAACGAGAACCTTGCAGGGGGCATAGGCTATCACCCGTTCGGTAATGCTCCCCATGAGGATTTTCCGCAGTCCCGTATTGCCGCGCCTGCCCATGACGATTACGTCGATATCAAGTCTTTTCGCCTCTTCGATAATCGCCTCGTAAGGCTTGTTGGTTCTCCTGATAATGGACCGGCATTCGACATTTCGCTCGGTGCAGCATTCCCGGATGCGGTCAAAATGGCCGCGTGCCCGGTATTCCATCAGTTCGACCTGCTTCTGCCCTTCCGTCTCGAACTCCGGGTTTACCTCGAGAACCTGTATGACCGTCACGTCAATGCCGCAGGAACTGGCGATAAACATGGCTTCGCGCTCGGCGCCATGACTGTACTCCGACCCATCGGTTGCCAGCATGATCCGCTTGATCTCTCCCATCAGGTGCCGTCTGTGCATGTTCAGTGACCTCCCGTCTGCAGGATGCCGGAGGCAGCCGCGACCAAGACCAGAATTTCGAGCGCCGCTATCGCAGCATAAATATAATCCTTCTTGCGCAGAAACATCGGGAAAATCGCGGCATAGCACCATATGGTGGCAGCCGCCAGAAATACAACACCCGAAAAATTGATGTAGTCACCGGTGCCGATAAACTGCACCCACGACCATCCGGGCTTCAGGCCCGTGGCGGACAGATATTCGTGGACCGGAAGGCTCCAGTAGCGGGAAAGCTCCTGCACCGGAATACGCGGAGTAAGAATGCCGGACATATAGATGGCATAGGTTACGATCAGCATGATAAGCCCGATACGCATGAGCAGGCGCAATAGCCGGGCATACCGGAGCTGCTCCTCCGTTGCCGGCGGTTTCCGCTGAATGGTCGCTGACGGTTTCAGTTCCATATCCCCAATCCTTTCAGCAACGCCCTCGATCCGGCGAAGAGCAAAAGGCCGATTACGATAAGCCGTATCGAAGCAGGTTTTGTCCGTGCCAGAATGCGCACCCCTACCATGGACCCAAGCATGATGCCGACAATCGAGGGAACCACCATGAGCGGAAGAACTGCGCCCCCGTTTATGTAAATCCAGGCAGCAGAAGCATCCGTAATCGAAAGGAGAAACTTGCTCGTCGATACCGAAACCTTCAGCGGAGCCCCCATCAGAAGATTGAGGACCGGCACGTTCGCCCACCCGGCGCCCAGCCCGAACATGCCGGCCATGATGCCGATCAACACAAACAGGACAAGACCCTGCGGTGTGCGGTGGACCTTCCAGTTCACCGTATGTCCGGTGGAAACCTCATGGTAAACCCCATGAATGCGAAGGGCCGTCGAGAGCGCGTCAGCATCTTTCACTTCGGGGAATTCCGATTTTTTTGCCATCATCATGATCGCCACAATACCGAGAATGGATATCCCCAGTGCAATCTGGACCACATTGGTCGGGAGCGCCAACCCGACGAGAGCTCCTGCGATGGCGGATGTTGAGGCAATCAGGGCAACCGGCAGGGCAAGGCGGAGATCAGCCATTCCCTTGCGCAGAAGCCCCGGGCCTGCGGCAAGCGCACCTGCCAATGCGACGAGCAGACCGGCGCCGCGGACAAAGTCAAGGTGAAACGGAAGAAATCCTCCGACAATAGGGACATAGAGAACACCGCCTCCCACCCCGCCAAGCACTGCCACAATCCCAAGGAAAAACGTGACGACGAACAGGACAAGCGGCCAGACCCACCACGGCATTTCAGAGGAAGGCGGTACAGCGGGATCGGTCGCGGCGGCAGATACGACAGCGCACACGAAAATACAACAGAAGATCGATGCACACAAAAGTCCTAGATGGAAAAGCCGGGTCAGCGCCGACGACAGCTTCCTGATGCTGGATAGCATGTGCCACTCCCTGGATACGGAACGCCCGCAGACTGGTTGCTACCAGTAAGTTTAGCAGAAACCGGACCCAATGGAGAATACAAAAGACTATTCAGCAAAAAGACGGTCTGTAACCGCGTTGAAAACACTCATCATTTTGACGATGCCGACCAGCTTCCTCTTTTCTTCCAAAACCGGGAGATATGCGCGGCTGCGCACCACCATGTAGTATGCCGCGAGCGAAACCGGGTCGTCAGGACCGATAAAAAGCTCTGCAGGCTGCATGAACTCACTGACGGGATGATCAAGAATCCCGACGGAATCCTCTCCGTAAAAGGAAGCGGCGTCTGGCATCGGCGCCTCCGGAGTCAGTCCCTTGAAGCGTGCATCGAGCCCCCGGAGGATATCCCGGATGTCGAGCGTGCCGAGCAGGTTGTATTTTTCATCAAAAACAAGGATCGCACGCGGAAAATCATTGATACCGGCGGCCTCACCGGTCGCCTTGATGATATCGATCGCCTGCCGGAGTGTGAACCAGTACGGCAGGTGCGGGAATTCGAAAATATCCTCCATGATATCGCTGACTTTCGGCATCGGGTCCATAATCGTTCTCCATTCATGTCATGAGCATGCAGCGACATCATGATAGTACATCCGGAAAACCGCGTGCAAATTTGTTTTTGCTTGCCTTCCATAAAAAAATCTTATATGGTTTTTGCTTGCTCATCCGCCCCCCCTGTGGTAACATCATGAAACAGCAGGAACTGCTGGAAACGGCACGAATACATGAAGATACTGGACCATATCAAATTCATGTTTGGAATAGACACCGCTGAAGCCGAAGCTCCTGACACTGCCGCTCCGTTCCGGGAGCGGTTCGCTGCATTCCGAAGCCTGCTTGACCACAATAACGCCGCGCTGGCGGCCATGGCGGATCTCGGAGAAAAGCTCACCGGTGAATATCTCTTTGACCGGAGATATGCGGAGAGCAAAACCCTCGAGGTAGCGGAACATGTTGGGGCCATGATCGTCGATCTCAACATCATATGCCACAACCGCTACCGGCTTCTGCTCGATCGCCATGCCGAAATCACGCAGGGGATCGCCCGTATCGTCGGCCGGAAAGATATCCGGTTCGACGAACGGCTTGTCATACCGCTGACGGAACTGACCAGGGAATCTGCCGACCATGTCGGCGGCAAAATGGCAAACCTCGGCGAATTGAACACGAAAGCAGGAATACCGGTGCCGGAGGGATTTGCCATTACCGCGGCGGCTTTTCACCGCTTTCTTGCACATAATGACCTGTCCCAAAAAATCTCCGCCCTTCTGGATGCTGTCCAGATCAGTGACCTCGCATCCCTCGAAGCAGCCAGCACCGAAATTCAGGATATGATCCGGGCGGCGGAACTGCCGGAATCACTGGCCAGAGAGATCAGCGATGCCTATAGATCCCTTGAGGAATCGGTCGGCAGACCGGTCCGCGTTTCAGTCAGAAGCAGCGCCCTGCAGGAAGATGGGGAGTTCAGTTTTGCCGGCCAGTACTCCACCATCCTGAATGTCGCCGGTACTGACATTGCCCTGCGCTACAAGGATGTCGTTGCAAGCCTTTTCAATCAACGTGCGCTCTTTTACTGGAAAACCAAAGGGTTTCAGGAATTTGACATGGCCATGCCGGTCGGTGTGCTCCGGATGATCGAGGCGAAGGCCGGCGGCGTCATGTACTCCCGCGATCCGAACAATCCGAAGAGCGATGCTGTACTGATCAGTGCGGTTCACGGACT
Source organism: Nitrospiraceae bacterium (assembly GCA_012517735.1). GTDB lineage: Bacteria > Nitrospirota > Thermodesulfovibrionia > Thermodesulfovibrionales > Dissulfurispiraceae > JAAYUK01. Next base: position 1,393 of record JAAYUK010000181.1, on the reverse strand, counting down.
CGGTCTGTCCGTGGTGGACGGAACCGTCTCACCGGAAACCCATCTTTTCTCCCGCGCGACCGGGACCTATACAACTGTGCAGTCTTCAGCAGGGCAGCAGACGGCCTCGGTATGTTTGCCCGAGGGAGGCATCGCAACGCGTCCGCTTACCCCGGAAGAATCCGGCAAGTCCTGTATCAGTGCCGCCCAGATCGCCCAGCTTGCAGGTTTTGCCGACCGCCTTGAAAAGCACTATGACTGCCCCCAGGATATCGAGTGGGCGATAGGCACTGATGATACGATTGTGCTTCTTCAGTCGCGTCCGCTCCACATTCTCGCACGGGAGCCGAAAAAAGCGGTGCCGACCAGAATTCCGGGTTATGAAATCAAGCTTTCGCGCGGCGTGATCGCCTGCAAAGGAATCGGCTTCGGGCCGGTCCACTTTGTGAGACTCGACGAAGATCTCCAGACGTTTCCCGACGGCGGAGTACTGGTTGCAAAGCATACCTCAACCAAATTCGTAACAGTCATGGATCGTGCCTCTGCCATCATCACTGATGTGGGAGCCACCACCGGGCATATGGCGTCGCTGGCACGCGAATATCAAGTGCCGACCATTCTTGATACCGAGACAGCAACATCGACGCTGAAACCGGGGGAATTCGTGACCGTGGATGCCGTAAACTGCAATGTATATGCAGGTACGGTGGAGGAGCTCCGGGAGTTCGCCAATCCGAAAGCAGATCCATTCAAGAGCACGCAGCTCTTCCGTTCACTCGAAAAGGCGGTTAAATTGATTGCTCCGCTCAATCTCATCGATCCTGCTGCGCCGGAATTCAGCCCTGAATCATGCAGAACACTCCATGACATCACCCGTTTCTCGCATGAAATGGCCGTGCGCGAGCTCTTCAATATCGAGCATATCTCCGCGGATGATGTCGGTTCGCAAAAACTGGTCGCGGCCATTCCGACCGATATCTGGGTTCTTGATCTGGGCGGCGCAATTGAAGGAGCGCCGAAACATCTGAATATCGAGCATGTCCGATGCGTGCCGTTTCTGGCGCTCTTCAAGGGGCTCACCTCCATGCGCTGGCCTGAAGCGAAGCAGTTTGATGTCTCGGGATTCATGGGAGCGATTGCGCATACCGCAACCACCAGCGAGGAGCAGCTCCGCCGGGCGGCAGAAAAGAGTTTTGCCATCCTGACCGATGAGTATATGACATTTGCCATCAGGCTCGGCTACCACCTTTCGACCATCGAGGCATTTGCGGGTGAGAGTATCAATGACAATTACATCAGGTTCTTCTTCAAGGGGGGCGGCGCCGCTATCGACCGGCGGCTCAGAAGGGTACGCCTCATTGCCGAAATTCTCAAACATATGGATTTCAACGTAAAGACGACGGACGATGTGGTT
>JAAYUK010000180.1 GCA_012517735.1 Nitrospiraceae bacterium | reverse complement strand
ATGAGCAAAACGGACGAAAAAAAAGAGAAATGGGTCACCTGGCTGGCGCTGACAACCGCCGTTCTTGCGGTGCTTGCAGCGATCACCACCATGTATATGGGGAAGTTCTCGACCCGAACCATCCTCATGCAGGCTCAGGAGACCGATCAGTGGGCATACTTTCAGGCCAAAAGCATCAAGGGACATACCTACGAGATACAGCACCAGAAAATCGAGCTCGAAATGCTCCAGAACAAACCGTCACCAGCAGCACGGGAAAAAATCGACAAGGTGTTGGCAAAGTATGCCGCAAACATAAAACGTTACGAGCAGGAAAAGGATGAAATCAAGGCAAAGGCGGAAGAGCTCGCCCGGGAGAAACAGATTGCCCAGGAACGTTCCTCCAACTTTTCGTATTCGCTGATCTTTCTCCAGATCGCTATTGTTCTGTCGTCCATAGCAGCCATCACCAAACGGAGACCGCTCTGGTACCTGGGACTGTTTGTCTCCGCCGGCTGGATATTTTACTTCCTGAACGCATTCTATCTTTTCTATTAATTCGGCTGTTTCCCCATATCTCCCCTTTTTTCTTTCCGGCCTGCTTTATCCGTTAAACCTTTCTCTTTTTTTTCAGTCATAATAGGCAGATGACGGATGATATCGCCCTGATTCAGCGCTACCTGGCTGGTGAAGAGAACGCTGCAGAAGAACTGGTCATGCGTTACCAGAAACAGCTGTACGCGTTCCTGTACCGCATGACCAGGGATATGGAAGAAGCGAAAGACCTGACCCAGAAGACCTTTCTCAAGGCGATGCAAGGGCTCGGCGGATTTCGGGGTGATGCGTCGTTCAAAACCTGGCTCTATCAGATCGCGCTGAACACCGGCCTGAATCATCTGAAGGAGAGCCGACGCGAGATGTTCGATATCGATGAAACGGCGCTCGGCAGCAACGGCGACCCCCTCGATGGACTGATCGAGGAAGAACGGAAACAACGTATACGAAACGCTCTTCATCGTCTGCCCGAACGCCAGCGGACTGCGGTGGTCCTCCGGGCCTATGACGGTCTGAGCTGCCAGGAAACGGCTAAGGTCATGGGGTGTTCGGAAGGTGCGGTAAAAGCCCATTACCACCTCGGGGTAAAAAAACTGCGTAAATATATGGAGGAATGCGGGTATGCTGCTCGACCATGAACAAGTCAGGACATTGCTTCCCGACTATCTCAATGGATCGCTGGGGCACGAGGCGCGGACATCCATGGCGGAACACCTCGCCGCCTGCGAAGAGTGCTCCGCAGAACTGGCCGTACTCGAGGAGCTGGCGGGCGTAAACGTCCCCGATCCCGGAGATCTTTTCTGGGCTGCGCTGCCGAAACGTATTGTCGCCCAGGTTGAGCGGCCGGTTCCGTGGTGGAAGGGTCTTCTTGCCGCGATCATGCGTCCGGCGCCGCTCGCTGCTGTGGCGGCTTTGCTCCTCGCCGTCATGCTGGTGCCGTTTGCCACGCACTATGTAGGACCGCCCGATCGAAAAGAGGGAGGAATTCTGTCGCTGGAGCAGATTGACCTTCCGAAACAGCAGGTGCAGGAAATCGCCCGCACTGTCGCAACCAGCGACCAGGAGGTTTCCGCCCTTCTCGATACTGACGAAAACAGTACATCCGAGTACCAGCAGGTCATTGCATCGCTCTCTGCTGACGAGCTTGACGAACTGGTTCAGGAATTGCAGAAAACGGGGAACTCCGGAGGTGACGCCTGATGCGAAAGAACAAGACAGCTTTTCTGGCCTGTACTCTGACGTGCCTATTGATCTTTGGGTTAGGAGCAGCGCAGGGGGGAGCAGAAAATCCCGACCGGAACCAGCGGTTCGAACAGGCTCGGGAACTCCTCGAGAAAATCAAGGTCGAGCGCATGCAGAAAGCGCTCGTGCTGGATGAAAAAACTGCAGGCCACGTTGCCGAAATAGCAAAACGGTACGATCAGCAGCGGTTCGAACTCAGAAAAAAAACCAGGGATGATCTGCAGGCGCTTCGCAAGGCGCTCAGCGAAAAAAACGATGCCGAAATCCGAACCGCGCTGGAGCGTGCCGAGCAGACACACCAGGCATTCTGCACGCTGCACCTGGAGGAACAGGCCGAGCTCAAAAAGGTGCTCACCCCTGAACAGATGGCAAAATACCTGCTGTTTCAGGCAGCTTTCATGAAGGAGATGCGCGAGAAAATCCGCGACATCAAGCAGCGCCGTGGAGAATCGTCACTCCGTTGAGCCACCCCAGCAGGCGGTCCCGCGGTCTGGAGACCACGGCGAAAGCCGGCGCAGATCGGCAATAATGCCGGGGATAACCGCCAGCGCCCGATCAATTTCGTCATCCGTCGTGTAGCGGCTCAGCGAGAAGCGGATTGAGCCTCGAATATATTCCGCCGGCACAGCCATGGCCCGTAAAACATGGCTCGGACCGTCCGACCCCGACGAGCAGGCTGATCCCGAAGACGCGCAGATTCCGGCTGCATCAAGCTTCATGAGGATCGCTTCGCCCTCCACATACCCGAAACTGATATTCGTCGTGTTCGGGAGCCGGCTGACACGGTCGCCGTTCACCATTGAATCAGGACACGCGGCGAGCAATCCCTCCTCCAGACGGTCCCTCAGCGCAGAAACGGTTGTCTGTTCCGCATCCAGATGCTCGCGCGCCAAAGCGCATGCCCGGCCGAGTCCGACAATGGAGGCGACGTTTTCGGTGCCGGCCCGATGACCGTCCTCCTGGTGACCGCCGATGACGTATGGGGTAAATGGAACGCCCTTTCTCACATACAGAACCCCAATGCCTTTCGGCGCATGCAGCTTATGCCCTGAAACCGAAAGCATGTCGACCGGCAGCTCGGAAAGATCGATCGGCACCTTGCCGACCGACTGGACCGCGTCGGTATGGAAGAGGATCCCGCGCTCGCGGCACAGCGCTCCGATCTCGGCAATCGGAAAGATCACCCCGGTTTCGTTGTTGGCATGCATGACCGAAACAACAGCGGTATCATCGGCAAGGACCGCCCTCAGGTGAGCACAATCAATCTGCCCCTTGCGGTCCACCGGCAGAAACGTCACCCGATATCCCTTCCCCTGCAAGCGTTTTGCAAAATTCAGAACAGCCGGATGCTCCACCGCTGTCGTAATGACATGCCGACGATCCGGGAAAGCCTCCAGCGCGCTGTTCAGCGCGGCGTTATCGCTTTCGGTGCCGCAACTCGTAAAAATGACCTCCTCGGCCGTCGCACCGAGCAGCCCGGCAATCTGGGCCCGCGCCTCTTCGACCGCGCGCCGGACACACCGGGCAATCGAATAAAAACTCGATGGATTGCCAAAATGTTCCAGAAGATACGGCTGCATCGCCTCGATGACCTCCGGTGCAATCGCGGTCGTTGCATTATTGTCGAAATAGATCGGATTCATACTCATTATCCTTTCACCCCTGACCGTTCGTTCTTCTCACTTCTCACTTCCTGTTAGCATCATCCTATGGAGGACACTTGCCACAGACCGATGTAAACAACGCAGTCGAAAGATAGCGATCTCCGCGATCCGGGAAGAGGACCACGATTACGCCGCTCTGCATCGAGCTCGAAGCGCTGATGGCCGCATGCATGGCAGCTCCGCTCGACATGCCGACAAAAATGCCCTCCTGCAGCGCCAACCGGCGCGTGGTGTCAAAAGCCTCTTCGTCATTGACGATCACGCGTTCATCGAGTTCTCCAGGGTTGAATATCTGGGGAACGATCGCCTCTTCCATGTTCTTGAGCCCCTGCACCCGGTGTCCCTTGACCGGTTCAACCCCGATAATGCGAATGGCGGGATTATGCTCTTTCAGCCTGCGCCCCACTCCCATCAGGGTTCCGGTTGTTCCCATGCCCGCAATGAAATGGGTAACCGTGCCATGCGTCTGCTCAAGAATTTCCCTGCCGGTAGTCTCGTAGTGGGCAAGAATATTTGCCGGGTTGTCGAACTGATTCGGCATGAAATACCGATCGGGCGACTCGGCAAAAATCTGGTGTGCAAGCCGGATTGCACCGTCCGTTGCCTCATTGGCCGGACTCAGGATCAGTTCCGCCCCGAACGCTTCGAGCACCTTCCGGCGCTCAACACTCACGCACGCCGGCATGACGAGCTTGCAACGGTATCGCTTTGCGGCGGCAACCATGGCAAGCCCAATCCCGGTGTTGCCGGATGTGGCCTCAAGGATTATTTTATCCCGGGTCAGCCTCCCTTCACGCTCGGCCGACTCAACCATGTATAACGCCGTCCGATCCTTGATCGACCCGCCGGGATTATTCCCTTCGAGCTTTGCGCAGATGATTACTTTCGGATTGGGATTCATATTGTCGATCCGGACCAGTGGTGTGTTGCCGATGGCATCGAGAATACTCATGCTGTGCCGTTGCCCGCCTTTCCTTCCTTCTTCATGACTCTTCAGGAACCCCGTTTATAAAATACCACAAACCCTTGTCCAGAGTGGGCATCATGGCAGACCGGCCCACGGGCAACAGTGCGGCGATTGCAACACGCCACACAGTCGTATGAGCTCGAATGACGCTGGCAGATGCTGCAGCCTTACCGCTCTCCTCCCGTCTGCATAACCATGGCATGGAATGCGTTACGGCATGGGGATTGTGCTAGAATAATTTGTTGCAGCCCCGCAGCCACATACTTCAGGGAGGATCGGCAGGAGAGATGAACAGTCGACGCTCGTTGGTGCGCAGGGGAATCTGGATGATGGCGGTCATGCTGATGCTGTGCGGCTGGGTCGCCGACGCGTCGGCTGATTCCCGCAAACAGGTCCTCATCCTGCATTCCTATCACAAAGGGCTCCAGTGGACCGACAGCGAAGACGACGGTATCCGCTCGGTCCTGAAAACCCGTCAGGAGCAGCTTGAGGTCCATACCGAATACATGGACACCAAGCGCGTTGCCGATGAGCGCCATTACGGAACGTTTGCCGAGCTTCTCCGGAAAAAATACGGGAATGTCGTTTTTGATGCGATTATCGTTTCTGATGAAGATGCCTTCAGCTTCATGCTCAGATATCACGACGCGCTATTCCCGAACGTTCCGGTCGTCTTTTGCGGTCTGAACTTTCTCGATGCGTCAACCATTGAGAAACACCGTACCGGATACACGGGTGTCGTGGAGGCGTATGATATCCGGAACACCCTTCGTACAGCACTCAAGCTTCACCCTGACACTTATCGAATCATCGTCATCAACGACCGCTCCGCTACCGGCCTCGCCAACAAAAAAATCCTCAACGAGGTCATGCCGGAATTCGAGAAAAAATACGACATCCGCTACTTTGAAGACCTCGATATGGACGAACTCCTCAAGAAAGTCCGTGCGCTCTCTACCGGTGATATCATCCTGCTCATGACCTTCAACCGCGACCGCTCCGGCAAGGTGTTCGTGTATGACGACAGCATCTCCCTGATTGCTAAAGCCTCCCAGGTGCCGATGTACGGCGTTTGGGACTTTTATCTCGGCAAGGGAATCATCGGCGGCATGCTTACGAGCGGATTTGATCAGGGCCGTGTCGCAGCTGAAATGGCCCTGCGTATCCTTGACGGGGAAAAAGTAAGCGCCATCCCCGTGGTCAAGGAAAGCCCGAACCGCTACATGTTTGACTACGCCCAGATCAAACGGTTCGGCGTCAAGCTCAGGAACCTGCCTGAAGACAGTCTCTTCGTCAACAAACCGGTTTCGTTTTACGAGGAACACAAGGGAAAGGTCTGGGCGGTCACTGCCGTCATCCTTACGCTCTCCGGGCTGCTCGTCATGCTGGTCATCAATATCGAGCGGAGAAAGAAGACCGAAGCGGAACTTCGCACCTCGGAAGAGAAGTTTGAGAAGATCTTCCGTTACAGCCCCGACTGGATAGCCATTCTCAAGCTCCCCGACGGCACCTATGTCGATGTCAATGACGCGTTTGAAAAGACCACCGGATATACGCGGAAGGAAGTTATCGGCAGAACCTCGCTCGACATCGGCATCTATGTGAATCCCGAACAGCGTTACGAACTCAACGAAAAGTTTTTGACGGACGGGCGTGTCGAGAAAGACGAGCTCGACTACCGCATGAAATCAGGTGAAATCATTACGGTCGAGCGTTCGGGAGAGCTGGTCGAGATCGGCGGTGCACGCTGTATTATCTCGATTGTCCGCGATGTCACCGCAAAAAAGCAGGCCGAGCAGGCGATGCTCGAAAGCGAGCGCCAGAAAAAGCTGCGCAAGGAAGCCGAGATCAAGATGTTGCAGGCGCAGATCAACCCCCATTTCCTCTTCAATGCGCTCACCACGATCATCAATTACACGCGCACTGCTCCCGATACCGCAATTCAGCTGCTGATGAAGCTGGCGGAATTCTTCCGCAAGAATATCAAGCCGGGAGACGAGCGCGTTCCGCTTTCCAAGGAGCTGGAGCATTGTGAAGACTATATCGGCATAGAACGCGCACGATTTGAAGAACGCATGAAAGTTACCTACGACATTGATCCTTCGGCGCTTGAGTGCAAGGTCCCCCCGCTTATTCTCCAGCCGCTCGTCGAAAACGCCCTGCGCCACGGTATTCTGACCAAAGAGGAAGGCGGGGAGATCGTGATCGGAGCCATCCGGGAAGGCGGGCTTGTCAGGATGTTCGTTCAGGACAACGGCGTCGGCATGTCCGAACATCAGGTTGAAACCCTCTTCACCGAACCGCCGGAGATTCCGGCCGACGGGAAGCGTAAAGGGGCAGGCATCGCTCTCCAGAATGTCCATGCGCGCCTGGTGGCTATTTATGGCCCGGAGCATGGTCTCGTCATCAAAAGTGCGCTCGGGAAAGGAACTACTATTTCCTTCAGTATCCCGGCCTGCTGAGCTGTGGGCACGTCACCAGAGCGCCTTTATACGCAGGGATTACGCATCGAGCAGCACCCTCCACCCCAACCCCCCCAACCAACCAATTGATTTTATTGCGTTTCTTACTGCACACTCATTTCTGCTCCACCAAGCCATCCATAATAATCACTAAACCCAAAACTGGCATTAGGATTCGACCGAAATCGTTCAGAGCTTGGCAGGGCAGGCAACAGAGCGGATTTATTCGGCGAAGCGGCATATACAGGACGTATGTGCGAGGCGAATACCTCGGAGGACGGCTGGACGCCGTCCGAGAAACGGGACCCCCGAAAATGTCCATGACTTTTCGGGGTAGCAGTTGAGCAGCGTTGCCTGCCCTGCCAGGCTAATGACAATTCCTGGTTAAAAATCAATCGGTTAAAAAAGCCCGCTCTGCCAGTGCCAGCCCGCCACTCAGCGTGAAAAGCTCGCTATTGGCTGATATTTTTCTGCCATTCAGATTTTTTTCATCATTTTGGTGTATTTTATCGCTATACTGTACCCAGAAAACAGGTCGCTCCCATCAGCATTGACCATCAGACCGCATCGACTTCGATGCCTGTATCAATAGATTGAACAGGGGGGAACTATGTTTGAGACGTTCAAGACAAAAGCAGAAGCAGCGGGAAACACCACGGTACAGAAGGTGGCAACAAAAGACGAGGCCATCACGTTCATTGTCGATTACCTCAAACAACAGGAGATAAAGGATACTGCCGGGTCCTGGGCCGTATGGGCAGAGAGTCCCATGCTCGCGGGAGTCGACACCAAGGCCCTTGAAGAGAAGGTGCCGGGGCTGAAGATCGGTGTGACCCCGGAGCTGGCCAAAGGCGCGAAAATTGGCATTACCCAGATGGATTATGGCATTGCCAAAACCGGCACCATTGCGCAGGACTCGACCAAAGCAGACCAGCGGATGGCTTCCACGCTGCCATGGATTCACATCGCAATACTCGCAACCAACCGCATTGTAGCTGATCTGTCCGCCTTCATGGACAGGATGCATCCCAGCCAGAGCAACTACATCGCTCTCATCACTGGCCCCAGCAAAACGGCCGACATCGAGCGGGTGCTTGCCATCGGGGTGCACGGCCCCGAACATCTGGTCATTGTCTGCGTTGACGAACTGGGAGGTGCAAACTGATGAAACAGGAACTGACGCAATCCATCCACAAAGCCCTCAAAAACCAGAATCTTGCGGGTATTCTCGACCGCTGGAACTATCCTGCAACCCGCGCAAAAGCATATGAAGGAATTGACTTTGAAGAGCTCAGGAGTAAAATCGCCGAGATCAAGGGCGGCGCTTCGGAACATCTCGAAGAACTGGCTGCGCAGTTTGCCAAGGCTGCTGAAGCACGCGGGGCCAAGGTCTTCCGTGCCAACAGCCCGGAGGCGGTCAAAGATTACATTACGAACCTTTGCAAAGAGCGGGGGGTCAAGAAAATCGTCAAGTCCAAATCCATGGCGACTGAAGAGATCCACCTGAACAAGCATCTTGCCAAACACGGCATTCAGGCTGATGAGACGGATCTCGGCGAATGGATCATTCAGCTTGCCCACCAGACCCCCTCGCATATGGTCATGCCTGCCTTGCACCTGACCAAGGAAGAGGTCTCCGATCTCTTTACCAAGGAGACCGGAACACGACAGTCCACCGATATTCAGGCGTTGGTGAAGGTTGCCCGCAGGGAGCTTCGTGAAAAATACTTCGCCGCCGACATGGGAATTTCGGGCGCCAACATTGCAGTCGCCGAAACCGGCACGCTCGTCATCTGCACCAACGAAGGCAACGCACGGTTGGTAACCACATTCCCGAAAATCCATGTCGCTGTGGTCGGACTCGAAAAACTGGTGCCGCGTTACGCCGACATCGAACCGATCATCACCGCCCTGCCGAAAAGCGCCACCAGCCAGATCATTACCAGCTATGTTTCCATGATCACCGGCGCGGCCCAGAACATCGACGGCTCCCGGAAAGAACTCCATATCGTCCTGATGAACAACAAGCGTACCGACATGGCGGCCGACCCGAAGTTCCGGCAGGCGCTCCAGTGCATCCGCTGCGCATCCTGCCTGAATGTCTGCCCCGTCTATCGACTGGTCGGCGGACATGTATTCGGCGACATCTATACCGGCGGGATCGGCACGATCCTGACCGCCTGGTTCAATGAGATGAAGAAGTCCGAGGAGATCCAGAGTCTCTGCATCGGCTGCGGCAAATGCAAGGAAGTCTGTCCCGCCAGGATCGACATCCCGGAACTGGTCTTCGAGATTCGCCGCCGCATGGCCTCCAAGGAAGGACTCCCCTTCATCCAGAAGACTGCTCTGGCGCTGATCAACAACCGGAAGGTCTTTCATCAGATGCTTCGGGCTGCGTCCATTGCGCAGAAGCCGTTTGTGAAGGAGGGGTTTATCAGGCACATGCCAATGTTCCTCTCCGGGTTGTCAGAATACCGCAGTCTGCCGCCGATCGCTCCGGAACCGTTCCGCGATGTATTCAAAAAGATCAAGCAGCCGAAGAGCACGACCAAGGCAGCATTCTTCTCGGGCTGCGCAATCGAGTTCGTTTTCCCACGGATCGGTGCTGCCGTCGTGCGGGTCCTGAACAAGGCAGGCATCGAAGTGGTTTTCCCGGAAGACCAGTCCTGCTGCGGCATTCCGCACTGGGGCAGCGGCGCCTTTGACATGGCGGCCCTGGCAGCAGCTCACAATGTCAAACCGCTGCTGGCGCAAGATGTGCAGTACGTAATTGTCGCCTGCGCATCCTGCGCAACCGCCCTGAAGAAAGAGTGGCCGCACCTGCTCAAAGAAGCGAAAATGGACGACCTCGTTCCCCTTGCAGAGAAGATTGCCGCAAAAACCGTCATGTTCTCCGAACTCGTCAACAAGCTGATCGAGGAAAAGAAGCTGACGCCAAAGGACGGCCTGAAGCTGAGAACATTCACCTATCACGACTCGTGTCACGCGAAACGCCACTGCGGCATATCGCAACAGCCTCGCGAGGCGCTTCAGTCAGCCGGATACGAACTGAAGGAAATGTTCGAATGCGACACCTGTTGCGGCATGGGAGGGTCATATACCGTAAAGCGGCCTGAAATATCCATGCTGATGTTGAAGAGAAAACTGAAAAACATCGAGGATACGGGGGCTGAATTTGTAAGCGCGGAATGTCCCGGATGCCTCATCCAGATCGGCGGAGGACTCGACAAGTCCGGCTCGAAGATCAAGGCGAAACATATCGCTGAACTGCTGGAGGAGAATCTCAAATAAGACCGTTGCTTCCCCCGTGTCTACAACACGGCCGGCTTCCATGCGGGAAGCCGGCCGTTGTATGCTTTTCAGGCAACAATGCGTTCGACTCAAACCAGGGATGATTGTATTTACCGGATTCGTTGGTTAGTATAGTCCCATGCATGATTGCAGCCTGATTGACACGACCACGGGATACTGGAGGAACCCATGCTCCATGCACCATCGACATGCACCATGCGGCTGATAGCATGCTTCCTTGTTCTCATCATCATGCTCGCAGGGTGCTCCGACCGGCCATCCTCAATCTTTCAGGGCTATGTTGAGGGTGAATTTGTCTTTGTCTCTTCATCCGAGGCAGGGCGGCTCGACCGGCTCCATGTCAGCCGGGGGCAACAGATTGCAGCGGGAACCCCTCTCTTCGTTCTTGAGTCGGGCATTGAAGCTGCCGCTGTGCGCAAGGCGCAGCAGGAGCTGAGCGCGGCCCAATCGCAGCTGCAGGACCTGAAGTCCGGCAAACGGCCGCTCGAAATCGACGTTATCCGCGAACAGCAGGAACAGGCACGCGCCGCGGCAAAGAAATCGGCCGACAATCTCGTGCGAAGCGAAGCTTTGTACGCGTCAGGATATATCGCACGTTCCCAACTCGATGATGCACGAGCAGAAGCCGATACCAATGCCGCACGGGTGCGGGAACTGAAAAATCAGCTTTCGGTAGCCGCGCTCCCGGCGCGTGCCGATCAGATCAGGGCGCAAGCCGCCCTCGTTGCGTCAGCACGCGCAGCCCTTGATCAGGCAGAATGGAAACTGAACCAGAAGGCGATTACCGCAACCCGCTCCGGACTGGTATTTGACACCATGTACCGTGAAGGAGAATGGGTTCCTGCCGGAAGTCCCATCGTCCGCATGCTGCCGCCGGAAAATGTGAAAATCCGCTTCTTCGTGCCCCAGACGCTGATCGGCTCGCTGTCGAACGGAGGGGCTGTTGTCATCCGCTGCGACGGCTGCCCTGCAGAGGTGCCGGCAAAAATCACCTATATTTCGACCGAGCCCGAATACACCCCTCCCATCATCTACAGCAATGAGACCCGTTCAAAACTGGTTTTCATGATTGAAGCGCGCCCATCGATGGACAAGGCAACGGGACTGCATCCCGGCCAGCCGGTTGAGGTCCGGCTGCAGTGAGCGACGGCTATGCCATAGATGTCAGGAATCTGTCCAAACGGTTCGGCCCCAAAATCGCTGTCGACAACATTTCTTTGCAGGTGGCGCGTGGCGAAATCTTCGGATTTCTCGGGCCAAACGGCAGCGGGAAGACTACCACCATCCGCATGATGTGCGGACTGCTGAATCCGGACGGAGGCAGTGGAACCTGTCTCGGCTACGACATCATCCGCGACCGCGAACTGATCAAGCGGCATGTCGGATACATGACCCAAAAATTTTCCTTCTGGGAAGACCTTACCATTCGTGAAAATCTCGATTTCGTCGCTCGAATGTACGATATGCCCAACCGCCGCGAAGCCGTTGACGAAGCGATCCAGGGGCTTGGCCTGACCGATCGGGCCGTTCAGCTTGCGGGGGCGCTCTCCGGCGGTTGGAAACAGCGGCTTGCACTTGCCGCGTGCATGCTGCACAACCCGCAACTGCTCCTGCTGGACGAACCGACAGCCGGAGTTGATCCTGCTGCCCGGCGCGACTTCTGGGAAGAGCTGCACCGGCTGTCGGCGCTCGGCATCTCTGTGCTGGTAAGCACGCATTATATGGATGAAGCTGAGCGTTGCCACAAGCTGGCATATATCTTCAACGGCAAACTGCTCGCTCACGGAAGCTCCCGTGAGGTAGTCGCATCACAGGGGCTCAGTTCATGGGCAATCCACGGCGAAAACCTCTCCGGGCTTTCAGAGGCATTGAGAGATCAGCCGGGCGTTGAGCAGACCGTCCTTTTCGGCACCGCGCTTCATGTGAGCGGGAAAGACCAGGAGTTGCTTGAGCGCACCCTCCAGACAGCAGTCGCTGACCGTTCCCTGCGCCTCGAAAAAATGGATACCACCCTGGAGGATGTATTCATCTACCTGATGAGCCGCTCGACGCCTATGGACGGAGACGCATCATGATGAGGCTCTTTCTTGGCTTTTCAGTATCGCGCTGGTGGAGCATCATCCTGAAAGAATTCCTGCAGCTGCGGAGAGACCGCCTTACCTTCGCGATGATCATCGGCATTCCGATTGTCCAGCTGACCCTGTTCGGATACGCCATCAACAACGACCCCAAGCACATGCCGACAGCAATCATCAGTGCGGATCACAGCGAGATCACCCGCACCGTCATCGCTGCAATGAAGATGTCCGAGTATTTTGAGATCATCGGCGAATTGCCGGATGAAGAGGCAGGCCGGTCTGCGCTCGCGCAGGGCAGGGTCCAGTTTGTGCTGAACATTCCTCCGGGATTCACCCGCAACGTCTTGCGCGGGGAACGGCCCGCCCTGCTGCTGGAAGCAGATGCCACCGACCCGACTGCGACAGCCATGGCGCTCGGAGCGGTTACGCAGATCGCCCGGTCCGTATCCGCAAAAGACCTGACCGGGCCGCTGGCACACCTTGCGGGAGGCCGGGATCCGTTTGAGGTCCGCGTCCATCGCCTCTACAATCCCGAAGGCATTACGCGCTACAACATTGTGCCCGGTCTCATGGGAGTCATCCTCACCCTGATGATGGTGCTCATGACCGGCCTTGCCATCACCCGAGAGCGGGAACGCGGAACCATGGAAAACCTGCTCGCCATGCCGGTCAAGCCGATCGAAGTCATGACCGGAAAGATCGTCCCGTATATCGCAATCGGCCTGACACAGGCAACGATCATTCTGCTGGCCGCGCTACTGCTCTTCCGCATCCCGTTTGCGGGAAGCATCATCATGCTATACTGTGCGACCCTCCTCTTTGTTGCCGCCAACCTGACCGTCGGCATCACCCTCTCTTCACTGGCGCGCAACCAGTTGCAGGCCATGCAGATGACCATGTTCTATTTCCTCCCCAACATGCTGCTTTCCGGCTTCATGTTTCCGTTTCAGGGCATGCCGCAGTGGGCGCAATGTGTCGGCAATCTCCTGCCGCTTACCTACTTCAATCGCCTGATACGCGGAATTTTCCTGAAGGGCAACGGATTCTGGGATCTCTGGCCGAATCTCTGGCCGCTCATGATCTTTACCCTCGTCGTCATGACGATCGCGATACGGTTCTACCGGAAAACGCTGGATTAAGACCGTATGCGGTCAGCGCAGCCCGCGGAACTTGCCGCCTCAGCTTAACCCCGGAATTGTCATTGGCTTGGCAAGACAGGCTCGGAGCGATATTGGGTTCAATCGAATGACAATTCCGGGTTAAAGCACGCCAAGCAGATCAAGACCGTCACGAAAGAGCAGCAGCGCCAGAACACCCAGAAGCAGCCCGAGAAGGCGCATGATATTTCTGTATACGGCTCCCTGCAGAAAGGATTTCGATCGCCCCACCAGTATGGCCAATAACACCTTTGATCCCACCAGCAGCGCATAAAACCCGCCGAGAAATGCAATCGATGCGGCAGGGCTTGTGCTGATTGCCTTGTTCAGCAGGGGAGCGCCCACGCTGATCCAGAACAGATACGGATGCGGGCTGAGCATATTTGCCCACATGCCTTTCATCAATGACCTCGGCCGGTTGTCGGTAAGATCCGGTTCAAGATATTCCGCACGGAGGTTTTCATATGCCATGTATACAACAAAGCAGCCGCCGACGAGCGAAATGACGCCCAGTATGCTTTGGTGGTCAGACAGGTTCGACAGAACCAAATGGGCAAAAAGAATGATCGGAAGATCGGTGATTACCGGCGCAAGCGCAACTTTTATGCCTGCTCTCACGTCATACCGGAGGGTTTCAGAGATTACGAGCACCAAAAGAGGCCCGGGGGCGCACCCCGAAGCCAGACCCAGAACGGCTCCCCATGTCAGGAAATACACCATCGTTTTTTACAGTAACGAATCGTTTCGAATTACCGCAACGCCCTGAAGCGTAGCTGTGCCTTGACGCTCCGGCCTCATGTCCCTCTCGGCTTTGCACGCTTCGTCGGCACAGCATTCCATGGGTCATCGGGCCAGGGATGCTTCGGGTAGCGCCCGCGAAGGTCTTTGCGTACTTCAAAATAGCTGCTGTTCCAGAATGCCTTCAGATCCTGCGTGATCTGCACCGGCCTGCGCGCAGGCGAAAGCAGATGGAGAAGCACCTTGACCCTTCCGCCCGCAACAGTCGGCGTATCGGCGCAGCCGAACATCTCCTGCAGCTTTACCGCAAGTATCGGGACATCGCCGCCGGCATAGTCGAGAGCAATACGGCTGCCGCTCGGAACCATTATATGAGTCGGCGCCCGCTCGTCGAGAAGCCTCTTTTGCTGCCAGGTCAGTCTGTTTTTCAGGGCGACAGCAAGATTGAGCTTACCGAGTTGCTCGGCGCTCCGAATACCGCTCAGAAATGGCGCGAGCCAGCCTTCAGCGGAGATGGCATTGGCTGCAGTCGAAAAATCGGGCCATGATTCCTCAGGAAAGCACCGGCGCATCAGGGCGACACGCCCACGCAACTGCTCTGCCTCGGCACTCCAACTCAACAGATTCGGAGTATCAGCAACCGCCGCGCACAACAACGGGATCGCTTCGTCGTCAGACGGACGGAATGGTCTGGATGTCAGCACCACCACACCGATACGCTCTTCAACCGTTCCGCTGATCCGCTGCGCCACCTTGTCCCAAACAACCTGTCGAGTCGTAGTGATGTGTTCCTTGTACTCGGCACGAATGATGTCCTCAGTCAGCGGACAGGCGACATGAACGGTCCCCTCGCCCTTTTCTCCCGCATCGAGAACAACGGCTATGATATAGTCGCTCGATCCGAGACTGCATGCAGCCGGCAGCCTTACTCCCCGCCCCTGGGCCATCAGGAACCTGCCGCTTTCCCCTTCGCGTTTTTTTCCGATCCGGTCAGGGTATGCCGCGAGCAGAAGGCGGGCAATCATATCGGGATTACGAGCATCTCCAACATGCCGATCAGAAATGCGGAGCAGATGGCGAAGCTGACGCGAGGTGCGGTCAACAACGCGGAGCGCAGGGACATCAATGCCGGACCGCTGCTCACCACCTGCGCGCCAATCATCAAACACCCGCAGACGTTCGGTAATGTCCGGCTCGCACACATCCACCCGCCCTGCCGGTCTCCGAAGGATATCCCGCTCCGAAAGCAACGCCGCAAGGTCAGCGCCAAGCTTCGGCACGTTCAGTTCATCAGCATGCAGCAGCAGGCGCGCAAGTCGGGGATGGACCGGCAAACAAGCCATAGCCTTGCCGGTCTTGGTAGCAGCTCCGTCACGATCAAGCGCATCAAGGGCGAAGAGTAACTGGCGGGCACTCTCCCATGCCGCTGACGTAGGCGGGTCAAGCCAGCTCAACGCGGAGGGATTCCGCACTCCCCAGACCGCCAGTTCGAGGACAAGTGGAGCAAGGTCGGCAGTCATGATTTCCGGAGGAGAAAACGGCAGCATCGCGGCAACGGCATGCCTGCTGTAGAGTCGATAACAGACTCCCGGGCCGAGACGCCCGGCCCGGCCCTTCCGCTGTTCTGCCGAGGCGCGCGACACCGATACCGTTACCAGCCGGTTCATGCCGGTGGAAGGGTCATGCTCAAGGCGACGCGTAAACCCGCTGTCTATGACCACCCGGACGCCTTCTATGGTAAGGCTGGTTTCCGCAATGTTTGTCGCGAGCACGATTTTACGCTTCTGCGACGGCATGATCGCCCGTTCCTGTTCGACAAACGGCAGATCACCGTACAGCGGGTGGAGCTCCATGTCTTTTCCCGAACAGAACGGTGAAAGCTGCTCGGCCACTCGTCGAATCTCACCGGAGCCGGGCAGAAAAACGAGAATATCTCCTTCGGTTTCACGCACAGCCCGCGCTACAGCCTCAACGACCTGCTGAACCAGATACGCACCGGCATCCGGCGGCAGATAGCGCTCCTCGACCGGAAACGCCTTGCCCTGCGAGGTGATCACCGGCGCTCCGCCGAGCAGCTCTGCCACCGGGCCGCAGTCCAGCGTTGCAGACATGACAATCAGCTTCAGGTCATTCCGCAGACTCCGCTGCACATCAAGACAAAGCGCCAGTGCAAGATCGGCATGAATGCTCCGTTCATGGAACTCGTCAAAGATGACCATCGCAACGCCTTCAAGCGAAGGGTCAGATTGGATTCGACGGGTCAGAATGCCTTCGGTAACAACTTCAATACGCGTCTTGTCTGATACTTTGCGCTCAAACCGGATCGCATAGCCGACCGTCCGGCCAACCTCTTCGCCGAGCAGGTGTGCCATCCAGCGAGCGGCTGAAGCCGCTGCAATACGCCTGGGTTCGAGCATGATGATGCGGCCCTGTTCCGGCGAAATGACGTCGAGAAGCGCCAGCGGTACGCGCGTTGTCTTGCCTGCGCCGGGAGGGGCATGCAGCACCATATTCGCGTGTGCCGGAACTGCGGCAACAAGCTCCGGAAGGACCTCATTGATCGGATAATGCTGGTTGATCACGGTCTGTCTACTATAGCAAATCTGGCATTGCTCCTTGCGCTGCCCATGTCATGAACGGACCGATCGCGGTACAATAGTGCATGAGAACAGATGCACGGATATTGGCGCTCCTTGCTCTTTTTTACCGGAAGGTGGATGAAGAGATTGAACGCCTTGCAGAAATACATGCAGATAAACTGGTCTGCACGCGGGGATGTTCGACATGCTGTGTGGATAATATTTCCGTCTTTACCGTCGAGGCGGGGAACATCCTGCACCACCATGAAGATCTGCTCGTCACTGCCGAGCCGCACGCAGCTGGCGCCTGCGCATTTCTGGACGAAGCAGGCGCATGCAGAATATATCATCAGCGCCCGTATGTCTGCAGGACGCAGGGACTTCCCTTCCGCTGGATTGAAGACAATGACATGAACGAACGGATCGAATGGCGCGATATCTGTCCAGTGAACGCTAAAAACATTGCTGTCATGGAACTGCCGGAAGAGGGGTGTCTGACGCTGGGCTCATTTGAAGGGCGGCTTGCGGATCTGCAGAAAATCGCCTTCGGAAATCTCGATCGCGTTTTGATGCGCAGCCTCTTTGCAAAGGCCTGATTATGGAGCGGCAACAGGCGATGTAAGGCGTCCGACCGCCAATGGTCTCCGCGACGACGGAATGAATTTCGACTTGGGAGCCATGCTCCAGGAGTAGCCCTCAATCTCCCCCGCATCATTCACATAGAGCCTGATCTCGCCACTCCCCACCCCGCTCCGGCAAAAGCCGTTGGAATGGCAGCGCGAATCTGCCCGCCCGTGAGGACTTATCGTCGAATCCATGACCGACACTTTCCACTGCTCGGTCTTCTCAACCCGGGGAACCGCCGGCTCGATTTTTTGGGGAACGGTGCGCACCAGCATGACATGACCCGTGTTCCGTTTGTCGTCGGGATAGAAGATCGCCAGAATATCGCCGGGGCGAATATCGTTTATGCGGGTCATCCGCTGAAATCCGCGCTGCTCCACAATCGCCCAATAGTAGCGGTTGGCCGTAGGGCCGGTTTTCCGGGCGTCAACGCCGAGCCACCCTGCAAGCATGGCTGCATCAACCCCATAGACATGCTGAAACAGCCCGTTCAGAAAACCGCTGCAGTCGGTATAGGCATAGGATTCGTCCGAGCCGTATCCTTTCCATGCAATGCCTTTTGCAGTGCGCTGATGCACATATCCGGTATTGGTGTCATCAATCTCGGAAAGCAAGCGTTCAGCCCACCAGAGATGATCGTGGCCGTCTCGCGGAGCGGATATGGCGGCAGACGATGGCACGGCAATACAGAAGAGGACAAGGATCAGAATGGGCAGATTTCTCATCATGAGTTCCCTCCCAGATACGGATTGAAATAGCCGTAGCGAAGCCATGGGAATGCAGCCCTCAAACGCGCATGCCACTGCATGATGCCGATCGGTTCTTGCCGCGGCTCATGCTGCATCTCCGCAAAATACCAGTCAGGGTCCATGTTGAGATTACGCAGCTGGATCAGATCGGGACGACAGGTTTCGACAAGATCGAAAAACGCCGCGCTTTCTTCGGGATCGTCAGTGAAGCCGGGAAGAATGAAGTAGTTAATCGAAACAAACCTTCCGGCACGTTTCATGACGCGAATCGATTCCTTCACGTCCTCAAACGAATAGCCTTTGGGACGATAATACCGGCTATAGGTCGCTGGCCGTGCGCTGCTCATGCTGACCCTGATGGAGTCAAGCCTCGCATGTGCCAGCCGTTCAACACGATCCGGCATGCTCGCATTGGAGTTGAGATTGATGGTTCCCGCAGCCGTCTGCCGCCTGATCAGATGAATTGCCTTTTCAATGGTCTTTGCCTGAAGGAGTGGCTCTCCTTCGCACCCCTGTCCGAAGCTGACGACTGGCCGCTCTGCCTTTTTGATGTGAGCAACAGCAACATCTGCGATCTCATCCGGGGTGGGCACAAAACCGATGCGCTGCTGAGTAGACGGGCAACAGCCGGAAGTCTGCAATGATATGCAGCCCAGACAGTCTGCATTGCATGCCGGCGAGGTAGGCAGCGGAGCTTCCCACCGCCCCATGAAATAATTGCGCGCCGCCGGGCAGCCGTACGTGAGACTGCATGTTCCGAGATGCTGGATCAGGCGATTCTCGGGATGCCGCCGGAGACTGGCCCTCGTCCTGCGGCAGATCGCTTTCAGATCCAGATGACGCACGTCCTGACGCTCATCCGGATCGGAGCGGAAAGCTGCCGTCCAGAAACGCCCGTTGAGCCACCCGACCGCGGTGTAGGCAAACAGCGGCAGCATCTGCGGCATGGCGGATACAGGCTCATACGCTGCTGTCAGCACTCCGGTATGCGCAGGAGAGATAAATGCCGCAACTGCGCGGACTTGAGCCCCCGGATTATCCGGGTCTTCCTCAACCACCAGTGGCTCGCCAGTTTCCGGATCGGTCCCGACAGGAAGCCGGTCGGGCAATACGAACAATTCACTTCCCTCGGGCAGAGGTATCAGCTCGAAAAGCTCCGGAACACGCATCTGACCGGCCGCCCGGCCGGCCATTCCGAGATCCGGGAGATCAAGAATCTCGCCGTCGGCATTGGCATAAACCATGTGCGGAATTGTCTTTGGATGCGTTGTCCGGGCCATGAAACCCGTTACCTCTTTTTGTACCCGAAGCGCTCCTCGAAAACCGGCGCAACAAGGTTGTCGATCGGCACATAGTCGTCGGTAAGGAGCGGCGCTGAACGGCTGGTCACGTACTTACGGAGCACATCTTCGGGAACAACAAACGCGGCAGCCTTCCCCTTGCCTTTCCGGTTGATGAACTCCTCAAACAGGCCGATATCGATCGGACCGTTCGAGACAAGGATGATGAATGTCGCTGTCCGGATCTCGTCAAAAGCCGGACTGATCGAGAGGAGATGCACATGGTCTTCGCCGAACGCCGCCTTGAGCGTCTTCAGATATGCCGGAAGGAACAAACCCTTCTGGAAGTGGTCGATAATGTTTGCGAGCAGGATGCCGTTCGGCTTCATGATACGTTTGAGTTCGAGGGCAAATTCATAGGTCGCAAGATGGCTCGGAACCGAGAGGTCATTGAATACATCCATAAAAACGACATCGTATTGCGTTACGCTGTTTTTCACATACCAGCGGCCGTCCATGTTGTAGCTCCGGATTTTTGTCGAAAGCGGAAGGCCAAGATAGGTATGCGTGACCCTTGTTACCTCCGGGTCAAGCTCGACCACATCGATTTCCGCATGCGGATAGACCGCCTCCATGTACCGGGGGAAGGTGTATCCACCGCCGCCAACGGTGAGACTGCTGAAATGCGCATCCTGCGGAAATTTCCAGCGGAACACTTCTGCGTACAGCTGTTCGTAACGGTATTCCAGATGTTTCGGATTGTCGAGGTCCACAAAGGAATGCACCAGGTTATCGAGCACCATGGCATGCAGCCGTCTGGAGGAATCGTCACGCACCCTGCTGATATCGACAAGCTTGATCGTGAAATAGTCGCTCTCCTTGAAGAAATAGATATCATCCCGCAGTTTCGGCTTGAATGCGATGTCGTAGGAAGCAACGAGAACGATCGTCGGCACGACGAGAAAGGCGACAGCGTTACGTCTGCTGCGAAACAAATCTCCAAGAAAGACTGCAACCAGTATCAGCACGACCCCGATAAGCAGAAGAATGTGGCGTGTCCCGATCAGCGAAATGAGCACGAACCCCGTCACAAAGGTTCCGCACAGGGAGCCGACCGTTGAGATCGCATAGATGCGACCGACAATGCCACCAGTTCCCTGGACGCTGTCGAGCACCAGTCGGATGACCACGGGTGATATCATCCCCATGATGAAGCTCGGCACAAAGAAGATCACGGTCGTCACGATCAGCACCCGCCACATAAGCGCGGTATTGATCTCCTGCGCAACCGCGTGATTCAGCACCGTGGGAACGAACAGTATCGTGATCCCCGCAACCAGCAGCAGGACTCCAAGCGTCCGCTGGTACGGAAAGCGGTCCGCCAGTCTGCCGCCCGCATATGCCCCGGCACTGATGCCGGCAAGTACAACGCCGATGATGCTGGTCCAGGTGTAGAGCGACACGCCGACATGCGGGGCAAGGATGCGTCCGGCAATCATCTCGACCATGAGAAGGCAGAAGCTTGCGATAAAGGTGATAAAATATGCGTGAGCGAGATTCATAGGTGTATTGGTCATTATAGCCGGTTCTCCTGATCCGCGTCCAAGCAGATTGTGTGTCTTTCACTGATGCGTATACAATAGAAGCTATGAACCGGTTGCCATTCGCATTGCTGATGACGACTGTTTTGCTGCTTGTTGCATGCGGCCAGAACAGCAGGACCGGCATGCCGCCGCTCGAAACCGTTTCCCAAAAAGTCGATTTGAACCGGTATCTCGGAAAGTGGTATGAAATAGCGCGATATGATAATGCATTCCAGAAAGACTGTGTTGCCTCCATGGCGACCTATTCAATGCGGCCTGATGGAAATATCTCGGTACTCAATCAATGCAGGGTGTCGACTCTCGAAGGGGAGCTGAAGTCTGCGGAAGGCAAGGCTTGGGTGGTTGATCCAGCGACTAATGCAAAACTGAAGGTCTCTTTTTTCTGGCCGTTTTCGGGCGACTACTGGATTATCGAACTGGGTGAGCACTATGAATACGCGGTTGTGGGCCACCCAAACAGAAAATACCTCTGGATTCTGAGCAGGACTCCGCAGATGAATGATGCCCGCTACAACGAGATTCTCAACCGCCTTGCAAGCACTCACTGCTATGACACGACGCGGCTGGTCAAGACCCCTCAGCCGTCCCATCTCCAGTCGTCAAAAGACGACTGATGACCTCTTTCAGATCGTTCACGAGATAGGGCTTTTTGAGAAACGCAACCTTCGGGTGCGAGCCGAACTGACGGAACGCCTCCTGCTCGGAATACCCGCTGGACAGGATCACCGGGATATCGGGCCGGATTTTTCTGAGTTCACGAAATGCAGTGGCTCCCCCCATGACCGGCATGGTCAGATCAAGGAGGACCAGTCTGAAGTCATGTGGCCGCTCGGCAAACATTCGTATGCATTCCACCCCATCCGCTGCAGTAAGCACGTCAAACCCCAAAAACGAAAAAATCTCTCGACAGAGTTGCCGAACGACCACCTCGTCATCAGCCACCAGAGCAAGTCCTGACAGCTGATCTGCCGACGACTCCGCCGTACCGGCATTTCCGGATTCGGACACAGGGAGCACCTCGCCGGCAGTCGCAACAGGGAAAAACACCCGAACCGTTGTTCCCCTGCCCGGCAAGGAATCGACAAAAATAGCCCCGTGGTGACTTCTGACGATACCAAGCACGGCAGCCATGCCGAGGCCCCTTCCGGTAAACTTGGTGGTAAAAAAGGGGTCGAACAGTCGTTCGAGTGTTTCTGGATCCATGCCGATCCCGGTGTCCGAAACGTCAATATACACAAAGTTTCCGGCCTTCGGCTTTTCTTCCAATCGGCTTTTCTGCAGGAACTCATCACTGCAATGGCGCACACCGGTGGCAATGGTGATGGTCCCTGCTTCATCGCCCAGCGCCTCCGAAGCATTCGTCAAAAGATTCATGACGATCTGCTGGACCTGGCCGAAATCGGCCTTGATTTTCGGTATTCCGTAGTCAAGCATCAGGAAAACCGATGCTTTTTGGGGCAGAGAGGATCTGAAAAGATTTGCATTTTCCTCAACAAGGGCGGTTACGTCAATTTCCTGAATGACAAACGTCCCTTTTCCCGAATAGGCAAGCAGTTGATTGGTCAGGGCGGCCGCACGCTGTGAAGCCAGAAGGGCCTGGGCAATATCCCCGCAAGCTGCGTGATCCGCAGACAAGCGCTGCAATGCGAGATCGAGCCGCCCCAACACGACAGCAAGCAGGTTGTTGAAATCATGCGCGATGCCGCCGGCAAGCACGCCGAGACTCTGCAGTTTCTGCGCATGCAACAATCGCCGTTCCATCTCGATACGCTCACGGTCAGCCTGAATCCGGTCCAGCTCATTCTGGGACGTGCGCAATCCGCTTTCCACCTTGCGAGCCAGGATGGAAAGGAGGCGCAGTTCCCGTGCCTTGACCGGATACGCCAGCTCCAGATAGAAAACGCCGAGTGCTCCCTGCTCTCCAAGGTGATAGCATAAATGATCAGGGCCCGTGTCCTGTATGGCCCGCTCAGCCTCGTCAACGGAGCGGAATCCCAGCAGGCTGAATGCCCTCCGCCCCGACGCCTGGCCAACCAGGAGCGCAACCCGTCGACCACCAAACATTCGGGCGGTCTTTTCCACTACATCATCGGCAAATGCAGCTTCAGAACCCTCGTAGGCCAGCGAGGATATTTCGTGCAGGATCGAAAGCTCGGCAATGATCAGACGTTCGTCATGCTGTTGCACGGCTACTCCAGTCCGGGATCGCCGAAAACCGCAAGGGCAAGCGTTTTATTATGAATGCTGGGCAGTCCCGTTTCGCCGCCGATTTCGCCAAACGTGAGCGCACCGAGAAACGGAACCGTCTCGCCGATATGGTGCCGCAGCCGCTGGATCTCGCGGTCGAATGCCTCGCCCAGAAAAAGTGCCCGTGAAATGCAGTCAAACACCAGGGCAAATCGGGGAACACGGACTCCGGCACAGGCCCGGCGGGCGACATCGCCGGCAGCACTCAGCAGTCGTTCTGCATTGCCCTCCATGATATGTGCGACTGCGTTGACCGGAACTTCGGTCGCAAATTCGAGACTGCCGTCGGCATGAACGGCAATCGGGTCGCGTATCAGATAATTGCCCCGCACATCAGGGATGCCGATGGGATGACGCATGGCCACCTGTGCAAAATCATTTCGGGCAATGCCGCCCAGCCGCTCCGAATATACTTCGAATGCCGGACGGGCATCGATTTCGTATAACATTTTTCTGGTTGCTCTTGTCAGCACCAGCAGTTCTCCCTGCGGAGTCCATCCATGCCCGATCGCAGTGCTGAACGGAAGTCCTTCAATAAGTGCTACTGCGGCTGCGCCGCTCCGGACTCCCGCCTCAGTAAACTGGAAGGTCTGAAAAAACCTCAGGTTATCGCCTGCGCCACCGCCGATATACGAAAAGTCCGGCCCGAGACCATTATACAGCCCCTGGAGAGTTTCCGCTGCATTCGGGGCGAATCCGTCCGGAAGCACCACAACAAGCCCATTGCCGATGCCGGACGCAAGAAGACCGGCGGCAGCCCGTCTGCCGGCAGCGCGTGGGTCCTCGTCGTGCCAGGTGTACAGGGATGTCACCACCCGCAGTCCCGGCGAGGACACTGTCGCAATGCCGATCCCCTGGCGCATAACACCTTGGGGAGTAATAATACCTGCTCCGCAGAGTCCGACTATGCGCGATGGCGCTCCCCGCTCCTGGACTGCTGTGAGCACCGCGTGTTGATCATACTGATCCGTGGTAAAAAGAAAGGTAATATCCGGGGTCGAGACAGCGGAGCAGGCGCCCGCAAGCGCCTCACGTACTGCTGCGCGTGAATCAGGAGCATCGCTCCAACCCACACCTACCTGCATAGTGCCTCCACATTTTCGCCCCCCGCAGAACACCGCCAAGGGCTCTGACCTCATTGTAACCGATTGTGGCGGACCTGAACAGTATCCTATGTGGTTTTTTCCATGCCGATGTTGAACATTGCTTCCAGGTCATGACGGGAATAGGTACGAAACGCTATGAGCGTCTCCGATTTCAGTATGCCCGAAACCTTCAGGAGGCGGTTCGTCACGACATCGGCAAGCTCCTCATTGCTGCGCGCCCTGACGATGGCGGCAAGGTCATAACCGCCGGCCACCGAGTAGATTTCGCTGATTACATCTACTTCTGCCAGCTGTTCCGCAATTGCATTCACTTTATCGCGCTGCACGTTCAACAACACGATTGCAGTTACCATGTTCCCTCCAGTATCTCCTGCTTTCGCACCGGTCGTAAAACCGGGATATTCGTCGGCACATCACACCGACTGTTAAATTTGATCACCCTCACGGAACCTGCCGCTCTGCAGTATGGCGACCGTCTGCTCGATAATCTCGGTAGCCGTTGCCTTATCCTTGATCACGAGACTCTTGCGGGCATCAACGCTGATTTTGGTGGTTTTGGGCGTAATACGCTCCAGCGATATCGATATGGTGAGGTCCGCAGCAGCAGCATCGATCTCGATTCCGCTCTCCACGTTCCGCCGTTCAGTCTCCTGAATACCCATATGCCGCAAGGCATTGCGCATGGCTACCTCGGTCGCCGCGACAGGGAAGCTGACGGTTTTGTAAGCCACATTCGTTATGGTATACGCGACGCCACCGCTTACGCCGGCCAGGAGGATTGAAGCACAGCCAAAAGAGCATGCCAGCAAAGCCAGAAGCATGCATTGAACTATGCGTCGCGCATACGGGGTTCGCATGGGAGCAGGATAAATAATATGCATACCAGAGTATGATACCTGAAGATGGCCAGTTTTTCCCGCAGACGAATGAACAAACTAAAAGGCCCAACCTTTCGATCGGGCCTTCGTTGAATTAATCCGGCGGCTACCTACTTTCCCAAACCCTTGCGGGCAGAGTATCATCGGCCTTGGAGGACTTTACTTCCGTGTTCGAGATGGGAACGGGTGTTGCCCCTCCAGTATTACCACCGGAAACTGTATTTCCAAGTGAGTTTTTATTATGACATAAACTGATGATCATTGCAAGCATTTTTTTCAGTTTACATCATTTTTTTCGACAATGAGAGGAGGGAGAAATGGAGGAAGAAGGGGTCAAGACGCACGGGCTATTAGTACTGGTAAGCTGAATGGATTACTCCACTTACACCGCCAGCCTATCGACGTGGTAGTCTACCACGGCCCTTCAGGGGGATTGCT